>DATJAL010000002.1 GCA_035516255.1 Chitinivibrionales bacterium
TCCGATCTCAAGGCAAATATTTCTGATCTCATTATCAACCTCTTTGCTAAAAACAACTTTTCTGTATTTTGCTGGACAGACAAAGTGATAAAGCAAAACCGAGACATTATGACTCTTATGTATATATTCGCTCATGCATAAGAAAATACAAAAGTCGAAGCAGAGCTTCGAGGAATTATACCCAAGAGATTAAAATCAAAACTATAAATCATTAAAGAAGAAAAAATATTTATTATTACATCCTAAACCCCAGCCTCATCCCCATATTAATCCCGAACCGTTCCAGAAACACCGGCAGCTTCGCCATGTCGAAGTCATAGTAATATTCCCTGATATTCGGCCAGTCGAACACGTTGCACACCTCCACATAGCCGTCGAACCGCGTGAGAAAGCGGAGCCTTTCGATGGGCTGGTAAAACTGTATTTTAAAATCGACCCGTTTGTAGTCCGGCACGCGTGAAAACGACGCGGCATAGGCCGGGCCCGAGTCTGAAATGTAAATCTCCCGGTACGGCAGCCCCGTGGAATAGAACCCGATCAGGAAAAACTGCATCCGGCCGGAAAGGGCCCTGTACCGCAGGATTGATTTCCCGGAAAAGGGGACGTTCCATTCGTAGGGCACGCTGCCGGACTTGTAGGTGCGGGTCGCCTCGTTGAGGTCGAGCATGGTGGTGAGCTGCCAGTGCTCGAGGAGCGACAGGATGACCGACGGCGCGGCGCCGCCGATGAGCAGCGGGCTTTCGAGCGACGGGTCCCACACCAGGTTGCCGGGCGTGAGCGAGCGCGCCGGGCAGCGGTCCTTCCACTTGACATATGCGTCAAGCGACAGGTCGAGCCACCGGGCGGGGGCGGTCTGGCCGTTTACCGAAACGGAATACGTTTTTTCCAACGAGCCGCGGTATTCGTACACCGGCAGGCCGCGGATGTCGGGACGGGTCGTGGTGATGCCGGCAGATATGCCGGTTGACCATTTTTCATACTGGAGCTTCAGCCACAGGCCCGGGTCCGCGTACAACCGGTACCATGGCGCAATGCCGCCAACGAGAATGTTTGCGCCCATAGCCAGCCTGCCCGTGCTGCGCTGGCCGCCAGCATGGACCTGCACCTCGGTCTCATGAACGGATTCCTGTTTTGCAAGACCGAGGCTGTCCAATTCCCGCTGGGTCTGGCGCGCATTGGGCAGAATGGTCTGCTGTCCATTCCATTCCAAGCGCTCGGTTTGGACCGAAACGTCGTACAGCGACGAGCCTTCCTGCACGCGGCAAAGTTCTGCCTTCAGGGTAGCGTTGGTGCGCTCGACATGGTCGAGTGGAATAATGTAAACGTATTTTTTCCCCTCGTAATACTGCTGGCGCGAGCCGCCTGCCGTGATCTTGAATACGCCGTCGCGAAGCGTGTCCTCGAACGAGACCGCGCCGATGCCCCAGGGCACGGTCATGGCCGGCCCATGGATTGACGGCTGGTAATTGTCCCATGCGAATAGCAGGTATTCCCTGAAAAGCTCCCTGTTCAGGGAATGCGTAGCGGTAAACACGCCGTCGCCGAACGTGGAGGGCATCCCGTATCCCAGGGCCGCCTGTTCCGAGCTTCTGGACTGGAGGCCCAGCCAGCTGATTTTATACGAGTCGGTGTTGGTGACCGACAGCTGGTACAGGTCGGCGCCTTTTCTTGCGGGAAGCGACAGTGAAATGTCCTGGCACAGCGCTCCGATGCCGATGGAAAGCTCGGGTCGTGGAATAAGCATCGCGTTTGCCGGCCTGCTGATGCCGGGATCCGTGGCGATCACCGAGGCCGACGCGCCGGCATACCGTCCCGCAAGCTGGTCGGTGACGAGGCGCACCGTTTTCACCGTGGAGATCATGGTGGCGCTGTGGTCGCAGAAGGTGTTGTTGGAGAAATGCGAGGGCGCGAACGTCGGCACCGAATACGTCTGGAACATGTTGTCGAACGGGCTTTCGCCGTGAACGAGCAGCGACGACCCCGCTTCAGGCACGCCGATGATGCCCGGCTTGAGCACGAGCAGTTTGTTCACGTCGTCGGTGAGCCCTGTCTGCTTTTCTTCCTGCTCGACCACCAGGCGCTCCTGCGTCGGGCTTTTTCTGCCAGTAACGGTGAGCGTGTCCACCGGATTGGAATGCGTTGTATCCGGAGCGGCAAATGGCGTCTCTGCAATGACAAGCGCGAACGCAAGGCGGCAAAGATTTTTCATGAACGGAGCATCCTAAGTGATTCCCTAATTAGCGGCATGCGCTGCCGTCATTCCCGCGGAAGCGGGAATCCAAGATGGAAATACCATAAGAGACGATGGACTCCCGCTTTCGCGGGAGTGACAGATGTCGCCATATTCTTGGATTCTTAGAATCTCCCTAAACCCAAAATAACAGGATGTAAAGCGTGATAGAAACTTTGAGACAAGACTACGCAGTGACGGGAATTTTATTGCGAAAAGTAAATTGTTTTGGGATGGATTTATGCGAAATCAATGCGGGCAATCGCATACGGGCCGAGTGAAATGCGGAGCCTTCCATGCAATGAGAATAATTTTCTTCCTGGATTTTTCCTGAACTGATCTGAATCCAGACACGCTTTAGAAACCGTTTTTCTATCCAGATATTTTACCGACACGGTATCCGGCGGATCATGTATCAACACATCCCTTTTTTCCTGAGTCATATTTGCAATCAAGCAACGCTTCCTGTTTTTTGTTTCCAGAATGCATGCTTCGACGGTCCTCCTGTTTTCATCCTGAAACACCCTTACATTGCCGCCGGCAAATTCCCCAATGTCAGCAAACACCTGATACACGGGGAATACTCGCGCCCCGTTTTTTTCCATGATGCCGCAATCGCCCGTTGTTTCGAAATAGGTAACGCCCGAAACGCCCGCCTCCGCCAGCCTGATGATGCTTCCCAGCGTCCATGCTGCCCCAAAAAGGGTTTTCTGGCGCGCATCGGGGCCATGGTCTTTTTGCGGCGATTCGGGAACGGGGCGCGGGCGCAGCGTGATTGGGGTCAAAAAAATGTCTTTGCCCGGAAACAGGTTTTTCGCCGCACGCACCGTATGCGGCTGCCCTTCCAGATTGTCAATAACTGAGGAATCATCAAAGGCGTGAACCTGGGGATTTGCCGAATAGCAAACGCCATCGCAGTTCTCCAGGTGGGGACGGTTTCTGTTGATTTCGACGAAATACCGGTCTGCGCCGGTAATTACCGCCGCTTTCGGTGCGCATTTTCTCAGCATGTCAATTACGGCGCGAATCGTCTCATGGGAGGTGACCTTCTCCCCTTTCCGGAACACAAGAAACCGTTTTACGCGCGATCCTTGATCTCCAAAGACTTTTTCCAAGCGTTTGACGTCCTGGTTAAACAGGAGTTTTTCTTTCCTGAAATACAAAGCCAGTTCCAAAGGCATGCTCAATGCTTTTGAATATGCTGCCGCTGTTTTCATGATTTCGGGAAGTTTTTTATCATCAACCGGCACATTCACACGGAGATGTGAAAAACGGCACGCTTGCAGTAATTGCAATTCCCTTTTGTCATAAAGCCTTATTTGGTCGGGAATGGCTGTTCCAATTTCCGGAACAATAAACGCTTTTTTTATTGAAAAATCAACATGAATAAATTTTGTTGTAGAACTTTTATTCTTGGTTTGCCCCTGCGTCTTCACCCGCAATAAAACTCCCTGCGACACCTTTTCCCCTTTTTTCATCCTGAACGGTATATTGTCGAGCAGCGGAGGGCAATAAGTTTTGAACGAAGCGTCGGTCCAATTCCTTTGGTCTTCCGTCTCAAAAACATTCCCGAAAAACCGCAGTTCACCTGAAATTCCATGACCGAACCGCTGACGGAGCGCGCGGATATCCTTAAACGGCTGCCGCGGTTCCACCAAGGCAGGAAATCGTGATATCTCCTTTGACCCGCTTATGGTTTCAACCATAACCTTTTTCCCGGCGCATTCCTTTAACGGATGCAACACACACATCCCAATCCGGTTATAATCAAATGCAGGACCCGCTATTCCCTGCATGGAGAATGAAATCGTATTATCATCTGATCCTTCAATAGTTCCATGCCAACCAAAACGGATTTCATTCCTCGAGTGACGGCAATCAAATTCAATCCTAAATGATCGCGCCTTTTTTTCAACAGAGACATTTTTTATTTCAGGCGTTATGGTGTTCCAGTATTTATCGCGCACGGCAGCATAAATCCGCCGAACGACCTCGATATCGCCTGCCATCACGTTACGGATTGACCCATCACAATACGTGCAAAAAAGGTCACCGGCCCGAAGTACAATGGGTAGGGATGTTTTCATGATAAAGTTACCTATTATCAATTGATTCTTTTGCATACACAATGTAATATTTTATCAACATGAAAAGCTTTTAATTTTTTAACAAGTCTTTTGAAAAACGGCCCGCGACTTGTTATAATATACCAAGACGCGGCTTTTACGTCCAAAACCCTGTTTTTGCAATTTTATGAAATCAAATACCCCCACCACCTGGTTTCGGTTGCTATTTGGCAGAAAGGCAAAACCTTACATTGTCTTTTGCGCCATCATGGGCGCGTACCTTCCCGTGCAGATGGTTCTTCTGCAGCTGCTGCGCGAGGACACCACCATTACCTTTGCCGTTGTTCCCATTCTCTTTTCCGGATGGTTTCTGGGTCCTCTGTGGGCGGGCGGATCCGGCGTCATCGTCATCATCGGCTTCTGCCTGCTTAAATATTTTACCTTCGGCATGGACTCGCTCGTGGAGATGGCCATCGGGTCATTGTCGATTTTCATTTTCTCCCTTATCGGGATCGCCATCGGCCGCATGGAAGAGCTCAACCGGCTCCTTAAGAAAGAGCTCAACGCCAGGAAAATCGCGGAGCAGCAGCTTTCGCGCTCGAACAACGAGCTCCAGCAGTTCGCCTATATCGCCTCGCACGACCTGCAGGAGCCGCTCCGTAAAATCACCGCGTTCGGGTCGCGGCTCGCCGACAAATACAAGAGCGCGCTGGACGAACAGGCCCAGGATTACCTCGCCCGCATGCAGAACGCGGCCGTGCGCATGCAGAGCCTCATCGACGGCCTGCTCACCTATTCGCGGGTCACCACCAAGGCCCAGCCCTTCTCCCAGGTCGACCTTTCGGTGATCGCAAGCGAGGTGCTCGTTGACCTCGAAACAAAGATCAAGGACACCGGCGCAAAGATCGAGTGCGTCGTGAACGCCGTGATCGCGGCAGACCCTTTACAAATGCGCCAGCTGTTCCAGAACCTCATCGGCAACGCGCTCAAATACCACGCGCCGGGCGTTGCACCCGAGATCAAGGTGCGCGCGGCGATTGAGGGCAGGCAATGTACCGTCACCGTGAGCGACAACGGAATCGGGTTTGAGCAGCAGTACGCGGAACAGATTTTCGGCGTGTTCACGCGGCTCCACGGCCGCTCGAGCGGCTACGAAGGCTCGGGCATAGGCCTTTCGGTGTGCCGCAAAATCGTTGAGCGCCACGGCGGGACCATCACCGCAAAGGCGGAACTGGGAAAGGGCGCGACGTTTACGGCGTTGATACCGGTTCAGCAGGCGGCATGATCCGCTGTAATCACGCAATGCGTCACCTATCTTTTATGTATTGTCAATACAGGTTGGTTGAGGATTAAATCATGAAGGGGTAATTCATGCAGGATAAAAAAAGTTCCGTCGTCATCCTCATGGCCGACGACGACGAAGACGACCGTCTCATGGCGAAAGAGGCGTTCACCGAGGTGAAGCTCATCAATTTTTTCCATACCGTTGAAAACGGCGAGGAGCTGATGGACTACCTGCACCGGAGGGGAAAATACGCCGACCCTGCCGCGTCGCCGAGGCCCGGGCTCATCCTGCTCGACCTCAACATGCCGAAAAAAGACGGCCGCCAGGCGCTCAAGGAGATAAAGGCAGACCCTCTGCTTCGCTCCATTCCCATCGTGGTGCTCACCACGTCCAAGGCAGAAGAAGACATTTTGCGCAGCTACGACCTCGGCGTCAATTCGTTCATTGTCAAGCCCGTCTCGTTCGCGGGGCTCGTTGACATCATGAAAACGCTCACGAAGTACTGGTTCGAGATCGTTGAACTTCCACCCCAGGCCTGACCCATGGAAAAGCGCCCCATCGTGCGAGTCTGCCTTGTCGACGACGACGAGGATTACTACATCATCACGAGCGACCTTCTCCGCGAGATCACCTCGTTCTCGTTCAAGATCACCTGGTTCAACACCTTCGAAAAGGCGCTCGTAGGGCTCGACCATCCCGATTTCGACGTGTTCGTGTTCGACTACTGGCTCGGCGCCAAGACCGGGCTCGACCTTCTGCGCGCCGTGATCGCGAAGAACATCAGGATTCCGGTGATCATGCTCACGGGCCACGGCGACCGTGAGATCGACATGGAGGCGATGAAGGTGGGCGCAGCCGACTATCTGGTGAAGGGGAAAATAGACGCGGCGACCCTCGAGCGATCCATACGCTACGCGATCGAGCATGCCAAGGTGCTCGAGGAGCTTCGCGCGTCGCGCGATTCGCTCCGCAAAACCAGCCTTGAACTCGAAAAAGCGCTTGCGGGCATCAACGAGGAACTCGAGATGGCCCGGCGCGTCCAGAAATCCATGCTGCCCCCTACCGTTGAAACGCGGCCGGGATTCGACTGCTCGGCCGTGTTCCTTCCCACCGGGTTCGTGGGCGGCGACATGTACGATGTGGTGCATCTCTCCGACACCCATGTCGCGTTCCTTATCCTTGACGTATGCGGCCATGGCGTGCCTGCCGCGCTCATTTCGGCAATGGCAAAAGTGTCGTTTGCGCGGTACCTTCCGAAAAACCCCTCGCCCATGGCGGTCTTTTCGCAGGTAAATGCCGAGCTCTGCTCGTTCATGCCCGAGGGCCGCTATGCAACGGGCTTCCTTGCCGTGCTCGACGTGAAGAAAAAGGAACTGCTGTTCTCCCGCGCTGGCCATCCTCCCGCCGCGCTCGCGAGCCCTCAAAAAGGGTCCGTTGACTACCTCACCACGGGCGCGCCGCTCATCGGCGCGTTCGCCGACAGCGAATTCGAGCAGGCCTCGGTGGCCGTTGCGGCTGGCGACGTGATGGTGCTGTACACCGACGGGCTCATGGAAAGCGTCAACGAGAAAAACGAGCGCTATCCCATGAAGGAGATGGAGGAAATAATGCTTAACGCCGGAAACAAATCCGCGGACGCGATCGGCAAGGCGATTATTTCCTCATTGAAAAAATTTGCGGGCAAGACCCTGCAGCATGATGACATCACGGTGCTGGTGATGAAGGTTCATTAAACCGTCTTCTTGATTTCCCACATACCAAGCTCGTGTTGTTGGAGCCGTGCTTACTAATTTCTGTTTTACAAAACAATATTAATCTTGGCGTTCCGCGGCTTTGCCGCGGAAGACCGCCGGGGTCCGGGCAGCGCCGCGCTCCAGCGCGGCCTCCAGTCCGGCCTAACGCTTGTCATAAGTCAACTTACCATTCTTGTTTTTACCCAGCGGCCCAGCCGCAGCCGAAGGTGCATAAACATTTTTTATTTTCATTCTTCGCCATCAGCGCGGTCCCGAGGCTTAAATGGCTCGCCAGGATGAATAACCTTGTACCGAGTATCGCTTGTGGAGTTTGAAAAGAAGGAGGAGGATGTGCCGCGCCGGTGAGGACTGGAGGGTTCGCTGGAGCGCACCGTCATTTCATTCCCTGAGGTAAGGTAAATTGCGCTGCGCGCTTTTATTATACCATTTGTCTCATGCCGGCCACCTCATCGCCCGGTCGTCGAGCAGCCGCTTTTAAGCGGCGTATCGAGACGCGGGCGGTCCGGCCAACGAGGCGAATAGCCGAGCCCGAAAGGAGGCACAGTGTCGTGACCAGTAGACGCCATTATAGTGCTTATCGGCGAGCTCTCCTGGTTACTTGAATTGCAGCCGGAAATTATTTTTAAACGGTGTCATTATGATCTCCATCATTGATTACAAAGCGGGAAACCTCACCTCGGTCAAGCGGGCGCTCGATTTTCTCGGCATCCAAAGCGTGATCACGCCGGACGCCGAGGTTGTCCGCAAGAGCGAGCGCATCATTTTTCCGGGGGTTGGAAACGCGGCAGCCGCCGTGCCGGTGCTGCGCGAGCGCGGCATCGACAAGGCGCTTGCGGAGGCATTCAGCGCGGGAACGCCGATGCTGGGCATCTGCCTGGGCACGCAGATCATTCTGTCGCGCTCCGAGGAGGGAAACACCGAATGCCTCGGATTGATAAAGGGAAATGTGTTAAAATTTTCCCTCAAGGACGCCTCGCTTAAAATTCCCCACATGGGCTGGAACAAACTCATCATGAAAAAGAAGCATTTTCTTTTAAAGGACGTTCCGCCCGGCACGCAGATGTACTTCGTCCACTCATTTTATCCCAGGCCGGACAACGAATCCGCCGTCATCGCCTCGTGCGAGTACGAGATAGAATTCCCGGCCGCGATCGGCGTTAACAACCTTTTCGCCACGCAGTTCCACCCGGAAAAAAGCGGGCCGCCGGGACTTTCTATCCTCAAAAACTTCGCCGCCTGGGAGCCGCAATAATGCTGAGCAAACGCATCATCTCGTGCCTTGACGTACGCGACGGCAAGCTCGCTAAGAGCGTGAAGTTCGTGAACACCAAGGACATCGGCGACCCGGTGACGACCGCGAAACGCTACTATGAAGCGGGCATCGACGAACTGGTATTCTACGACATCACGGCGTCGAGCGACAAGCGCGACATCATGCTCGACGTGGTGAGCAGCGTGGCCGCGCAGATCTTCATCCCGTTTTCGGTGGGCGGCGGCCTGCGCACGGTTGACGACTGCAAAAAGGTCCTGCTTGCCGGCGCCGAAAAGGTGAACGTGAACACCGCCGCGGTGGCGCGGCCCGAGCTCATAGCCGAGGCCTCGGCCGCGTTCGGCGCGCAATGCGTGGTGCTTTCCATGGACGTTCTCGCCGTCCCGGTTTCGAAAAAAACGCCCTCGGGCTACGAGATCGTCACGCACGGCGGCCGCACGCGCACCGGCATGGACGCGGTCGCCTGGGCACGGCGCGGCGAGCGGCTCGGCGCGGGCGAGCTCGTGGTGAACTCCATCGACGCCGACGGCACCAAGGAAGGCTACGAAATCAAGCTCACCCGCATGATGGCCGAGGCGGTGGGCGTCCCGGTCATCGCCTCGGGCGGTGGGGGCACTCCCGAACACCTGTACCGTGTCTTGACAGAAGGCAAGGCCGACGCGGCGCTCATCGCGTCGATCCTGCATTACGGCGAGTACTCGCTGCGGGAAATAAAGGAATATCTGGCGAAAAAAGGCATTCAAGTCAGAATGACTTGATGTCCCGCAAGGCAGGCTGATTCCCGAAACGACAATGGCGGTTATTTTTCTTCTTTTTTAGGGGGCAGGTAATGAAACAATCTGCGTTAGCCGTCCAATCTTTCATGATTCTGTATCTTTCACTCGTAAACTCATTTTCCTCCACCCTCATCGTCGCGCCTTCGGGCGGCGCCTATTCATCCATCCAGGCGGCGGTGAACGCGGCCGGTCCCGGCGACACCGTTCTTGTTCGGCCGGGCACCTACAACGAGGCGATGTCATTTGGAAAGAGCGGCGATGCGTCCGGTTCCATAACCCTCAAAGGTGACGGCGGCGCGATCCTTGACGGGACCGGCAAGGGTGAGACCGGCATCGCCATCGACAGCAGGAATTACATCAAAGTGATCGGCATGGAGGTACAAAACTTCACGGGAAGCGGCACGCCCATCGGCATCAGCGTACAGGGAAGCTCAAGCAACCTCGAACTGCGCGGCAACAAGGTGCACAACATAGAAAACGACAACGGCAACGCGCACGGCATCGCCCTGTACGGGACGTCGGCGACGCCGATCAGCAACGTCATTCTTGACGGCAACGAAGTTTACAACTGCAAGCTCGGCCAGAGCGAATCCATGGTGCTCAACGGCAACGTCACCGCGTTCACCGTGTCGAACAACGTCATCCACGACAACGACAACATCGGCATCGACTTCATCGGGTTCGAGGGCAACGGCCCGGCAGACCAGGACCAAACGCGCGGCGGCGTGTGCGCCGCAAACCATGTTTATCACATCAGCTCCGCATCCAACCCCACCTACGGCGGCGATCGCAGCGCCGACGGCATCTACGTCGACGGCGGAAAGGACATCGTCATCGAGCGGAACGTTGTTGACAGCTGCGACATCGGCATCGAGGTAGCGAGCGAGCACGGCGGCAAGACCACGAGCGGCGTCACGGTGCGGAGCAATTTCGTTTCCCGGTCGTACCAGGGAAACATCCTTTCCGGCGGCTACGACGCCACAAGGGGCAACGCGGCGGACATCGTCATCGTCAACAACACCCTGTATCACGGCGGGGACGCCGAGATCGTGCTGCAGTACAACTGCAGCGCCATCGCCATCATCAACAACATCTGCGTCGCCAAATCGGGAAACCCCTACCTGTCGAATTCCGGCTCCAATAACACCGGCATCACGGTCGACAACAACCTGTATTATGGCGCAGGCACGAGCTCGCCGGGCTCGTGGCCCGACGGCCACCCGAAGTACATCAACCCCCTGCTCATCAACGCGCCGGCGGACATGCACCTCCAGTCTGCCTCTCCGGCGAGAAACAGCGGCGCCACGCTTTCGGCGGATACCGTAGGAACGCTTGACATCGACGGCCAGCCGCGGGTGCAGGAAGGCATCATTGACATTGGCGCGGACGAGGCCGGCGCGGCAGCGGTGTCACGTCCTTTCTATACGTCTCAACAAAGGCGTGCGGGAATAAATTCATCGCGACACCTGATAACGGTTTTCGGCATTGCCCCTTTTGTTCCGGCAACGGTGCGGCTTTTTTCAATGGACGGAAAGAACCTGAGAGCGGTTTCCTTCAACAACAACGATGGCATGCTGATGGTGGATGTAAACGGTCTTGCTGCGGGAAGATATTTGGTGAAGCTGTCCTGCGGTGAAGAAGTGATTACGGGGATTGTATGGATTTGCAAATAGGAAATATCATCCTGTGACTTTGCGGCACGGGCCCATCAGGTCCCAGGCGCATGCTGTAAGCTGCACAATAAACTCGCGGCGAACGTGAGAAAATATTTTTTCATGCAATCCTTCGAGCGATCAACCGCAGCGGCTTGCCGTTTCATTCTTTTTTTTCCGCGTCAGGTGCAATTCCGGCATCCTGCAGGAGTTTTCTTGCACACTCCGGGCACAACCCGTGCGTGAATTCGGCGTTTGTTTTCTGACCTAGGTACGTCTCCAGCTTCTGCCACTCTCCTTTGTCGTTTCGTATCTTTTTACAGCTCGCGCAGATGGGAAGTATGCCTTCAAGGACTTTTACCTCTGACATCGCCCGTTCAAGCTCTTGCCTTCCCCTGTGTTCCCTGCCGTAGAGTTCCCGCAGCCGTGCCAAGGTCCAACCCATGATGACAAATGACGTCAGGAGTATCAGGGTGTTCCAGACGGCCAGCAAATGATGGGAATACGTATGGCCCGTGTAATAGTCAGCGGCGAACCAGGTCAAGGCCGAGAGAAATGAGGCGACAACCGAGGATGCTGGTCCCACGTACCACGCCGCAATGCTTATGGGGATAAAATAAAATACGAAGAAATAGAACTCGTAACCGGTGATGTAGTCTAAATACCCTATAAACGCGGTAAGCATGATGATGCCGGTCCAGATTAATAACAATCTGCTATTTACCGCCGTTTCCATAATTCTCCCTTATTGTTGCTGCTGACAAACCAAAACTTTATGATGAAGATAAATGAGCGATTATGCTGGGTCAAGTGTTCAAAAAGGAAAATAGTTTTCAGCGAAAAAATACCTTATTGATCCTTATAGCGTTCGGCTACCATCGAGTCATGGTTCGCGAATCGGTTATCATCAACTATATTTCTTGTGTTGTCGGATAACAACTTTCCGTAAAAGGGCCGTGGCCGTGAAGGATAGACTCTCCCGATTCATCAATTATAAAGTGCTCGGCTACCCGTCGTCCATCGTGCTTCAGACCATGTCCGGATGCAACCTCAAGTGCCGGCATTGCTTCCTGAGCCAGTTCGGCGCGGGCATTCCGGACGGGCCGCGCGGCGCAATTGACTTTGAAGAATTCGCCGTACGGGCCAAAAAGATCCTCCCCTTTATCAGGCGCGCCGAAACGTTTCTTTTCTCCGGTTTCGAGGCGCTGTTGCACAAAGACCTGTTTCGCATGATGGAGTTCACGCTTTCGCTCAACCCGGCCATCACCTTCCCCATTTACACCAACGGCAACAGCTTCCGCGACGACACCGTCTCGCTGCTGTCGAAATTCCCGGTTCCCGAGGTGGCGGTGTCTCTTGACGGAATGAGAAAAGAGACGGTGGAGGCGTTCAAGACGGGATCGTCGTTCGAGCGCACGGTTCAGGCGATCAGGGACCTCAGGGCCGGGCTTCCCGCGAGCGAGATAAAGACCGTTTTCGTGATGCATCGCGGCAACATAAACGAATTTCCGGATTACCTCGATTTCGTCGATTCCCTCGGAATCAAAACAATATTTGTCACCAACCTGCTGTGTTTTTCAAAGGACTTTTCGGGCGCCGCCCTGTACGGAAATAACGGCAATCCCGAAGCTGAGGCCGTGCTCGATGCGGCAATACACAAGGCCGGGAGAAACGGACAGGAACTGCATCTTCCGCGCATGAGGCCTGAGCCGCTGGGATGCGAGCAATGCCTCGGCCTGTTCATCGACATTAAAGGGAATGTGTGCCCCTGCGATTACCTCTCGGTAAGAACCTCATTTTACCTGTTTGACAAGGAAAACCACCCCGACCCCGTCATGTTCGGCAACATTCTCACCGGCGACATGAAAAATATCTGGTTCGGAAAGGAATTTTCATCGTTTCGCGCTTTGCATAAAAAAGCGCACGTCCCGCCGCAATGCACCTGCTGCACCGATGCCTACGGCATGCTCTGCAGCCACCGGAAGGTGATCAGATAAATTCGCCCGATGTTCTTGCTTTATTTCCGGGAGATCCCGTCATTGGCTCTTGACAATATAGAGACTGGCAACGGGTCATCATCCAAGACGGAATTTTGCGGAGAGAACCAGAAACGCGATGATGAAAAGCAGGCAGATGATGTTCGCCGCGATCTTGACATTGACCAGTTTTTCGAACAATTCCCTGTTTTTATAATAGGCAAGGTTGGTGACGGCGTCGGCCGCCAGGCTGACGCAGATCGCGATCATGAGGACTGACCGCAGCACGTTGGCGCTGTTCAGCGTGCATACCGCCGCAATAGCGATCACGGCGGAAGCCGCGAGCCAGAAATACTGAACCGAGGGGGATTGCGGCTTTTTCTGCAGCAGGTGCGTCCGGTATTCTTTAAAAATATTCATGCTGTTGATTCCCGGGCGTGTTGTTTCTACTGAATCGCTGCAAGGCTCTCGAGAAGATTCTGAAGGCCGGACACCATCGCGTTCCTCGCAACCTTTGCCGCAAACGGCGTGGTGTCAATTGCGCTGCGGCCGTCTTCCGCGGTGATGACGAACTGGTTTATCAGGGAGCCCGTCGAGGCGGCGAACACCTTTACCCTGAACTTCACCGCGGCCTTGATCTGCTGGGAGAACACCTTGTTCGTTTCCTCGATGGTGTAGGAGAGCAGTTCCGCGTCTATTTGGAAGTCCGCCGATCCTTTGTCCTCGGCAAGCGCGCCGAGCTCGCGAAGCATGCCGGCAAGCGAATTGAGCAGGACCGCACTCGGCAGGGGTTTGCATACCAGCGGAGAGGTGACGAACCTGCCGGTCCTCGTGGCGCCCACCGTGTCTGACCCGATGTTTAGTCTTTTGTCCGTCACAACGCCTATAACGTACTTCTTGGCGAGTTTCTGCGAAAAAATCCCTTTGAAATTTTGGATGCTCGGGTCAATTACTACAGGGTCGCCGTAATTATCTGCAATTGCCGCAATGGAAATAAGCGCCACTCCAATAAACGTTTTTGCCATCAGACTAAGGTTCATACTCGCCTCCGTACGCCTTTATGATACCCACACAAAATACTTTGCGACAAGCCCCTTAAAAATGCATTGATCCCAGATGCAAATAAAAAGGGGAAGAAGCGTGCCGCTTCTTCCCCTTCCCTCCTGACAAATTAGAATCAGTACTTGGCTCCCTTGATCTGCGCGGCCTTGACACGTTCATGGAAGTCCGCCTCGAGCAGCTTGAGCCTCTGGTAGTCTTCCTTGGTGTCAATCACCTTGAATTCCACGCGGCGGTTGAGCGCGCGGCCTTGGGCCGTGGCGTTCGTGGCGATCGGCCGCGTCTTGCCGTAGCCGATGGCGATGAGCGAGGAATCCGGAATGCCCTGCTGCGTCACCAGGTAGCCGCGCACCGATGCCGCGCGTGCGGCAGAGAGCAGGAGGTTGTAATCCTGGTTGCCCCTGCTGTCGGTGTGACCCTGTACCTCGTACCGCAGGAACGGGTACTGCTTAAGGAAGTTCGCGATAGACATGAGCGCGGTGTAGGAGTCGGTGGTGAGCTCCGCGCTCGCGGTCTTGAAGTTGATCGCCCGCAGCGCCTTATTAAGCGCCTTCTCTTCCTTGGCCGTCGGCTTAGGCACCGTGTCGGGACACCCGTCGTCGTCCTTGTAGCCGTTGTAGGTTTCGGGCTCATTCGGGCATTTGTCAAGCGTGTCCGGGATGCCGTCCTTGTCGTTATCGTAATCCGGACAGCCGTCCTTGTCCTCGAAGCCGTCTATATCCTCGGGCTCGTTCGGGCATTTATCAAGCGAATCCGGAACGCCGTCCTGGTCGTTGTCGTAGTCCGGGCACCCGTCCTTGTCCTGGAACCCGTCAAAATCCTCTGGCGCGTTCGGGCACTTGTCAAGCGAATCCGGGATGCCGTCCTTGTCGTTGTCAAAATCCGGACATCCGTCTTCGTCTTCAAAGCCGTCGTAATCCTCGGGCTTGGTCGGGCATTTGTCAACTCCGTGGCACACCTTGGCGTAGAGCGAGTCCTTGCCAAGCTCGTGCACCCATGGATCGCATATGCTGTCTTTGTCCTGGTCCGGATCCGGGCAGCCGTCCGGTCCAAGCGTGCCTTTGAACGTCGAGTCGGGCTCAAACGGGCAGTGGCTCACCTTTTTGACCTTCTTCTTCACGCCCCAGTTGATGTTGAGGCCGGCGGCCACTTCGAATCCGCGCGACGGCGTGAACCACCAGTTGCCGATGGCCTTGTAGGCGCCCTGTATCGAGAAATAACGGAAATTGAGACCCATGCCGAGCGCCGACGCCCACTGCTCCGGGCCGCCGGCCACAAATCCCATGCGTAAAGGCAAAAAGTTGTGCAGGAAGGCAAACTCGGATCCCAGCGAGAGGCGCGGTAGGTAGGACCGCCCGGGGCCGGGGGTAAGCTGCTGCTCGTAGTTGACGGCCACATTGGCATAGTCGGCAAGAATGTAAAGGCTCTTGTTGGTTGCCTTGGTGAAATCAAAGATCCTCGCGTACCCGATGTTGAGCGAGAGGGGCAGCCACGTGGTCACGGCGCTTGCCGCGTTGTTGAGCGTGTCGCGCGAGGTCGGGAATGTCTCGCCGGCCTGCCGGTTGCCGAACAGGGTGTAAATCGCGCTGTCGGCGTTTTTATTGTGCGCGTTGATGCCGCTGATGAGACTGTACAGGTCGAGGTTGTCTTTCTTGACGTCGTAGGTGACAGACTTCACGTTGTTGGTCCAGAAGAGCACGCCCAGGTTCTCGATGTTGATCGAAAGTGCCGCGTCGTCGTCGTAGAGAATGCCGCCGGCGTCCACGCCGATGCCGTGGCCGTTGATGGGAAAACTGAAGTTGTTGTCTTTGTCAAGGAACGGATTCTTGTTGTCCATCATCCACGGGCCGTGTAACCCGAGCCCCGCGGTCTGCACGTTAAAATGCCCGTCCATTTTGATCACGTTTTGAACGGAGTCGTAGGTGATGTGTGAGCCGGGAGTGGACGAGGCCTCAAGCATGCTGTGTCCCATCACGTATTTAACGCCCACGCCGCCCGCGGCGTACCGCATATGGAAGAATTTTTGCAGCGCCGGAATGGTGAGGGGCAGACCCAACTGAAGCGTGAAATCGGTTGCCCAGATGCCTTGCTGGTTGAACGAACTGAAATCAAGCGTGTTGCCGCGCTGCAGGCCGACGCTGCTTCCCTTGGGGGAAAACAGCAGATCGAACGGCGCTTCGGGTATGCGCAATTCCTCGTCAAAATGCGTGGTGACGTCAAACGCTAAACGCCTGTAAGCGAACGACAGCAACGAAGTGCGAAAGCCGCTGTAGATCGAGGTACCGCCCTTGAGTTTGTCCGAAATTTTCTTGGAAACCAGGTCCGCCGAATCGCCCGGTTTGATGTCGAAGCTGTTGTTCAACACATCTTTGATAAATGCCTTCTGTTTTGCCGAATCCGTGGGTATGTTCGCGAGAAAGGAGAATGGAGAAAGCGCGAGCTTGTCGCTCCAATACCCCATGCCGTAATCGGTGATCGGCAGCAGAAGCAGGCCGCCCCACGGCACACGGTCGGTTCCGAGAAGCGCCGGGTTCTGAAAGACCGCCTCAGGGGCGCTGCCGGTCACGTTCCTGCCGGTGCTGGTACCGGCGCTGATGGGATTATCGTCAACGGCCGCGAAAACGGTTATGGGCACGGCGAACAACACGGCGACTGCGAGTTTTTGTACGGTGTTCATCACCCTCATCCCTCCTATTAATCAATTTCACTCGGGCGTATATCGGTTGAGCGTTTATTACTTTTTAAACAGTGAATCCAGGCTGTTGATGCCGTCGATATGGAACCATGAATTCAACTTGATCCAATCGGTGTTGAGGAGCGCGTCAAAGGCCGTTGCGCTTGTATCAATCACGCCATTAGCGTTCTTTTTCGGGAGAAAACGTACCTCCCACCGTAATCCTATCGTATCAGCCCTTAACAATTTGTCAAGATCCGCGTCATTCACGACCACTGAATTATTCACCGTAGTATTCGAGTCTCTCTGCGGAATCAATAGGCCGGTGTTGCCCAGCAAATTGAAAAAACCCGAGGGTGGACTATTAATGTAATTCGAAAGAGTGTTAGTGGATATGTAATTGGCTTTATCGGCAGTGTCAACGAGCCCATGGACATTAACAGGGTCGGTGGCAACAAGTGAATATAGCTTAAGGTCCAAATTAGTGAAGTTAGTAACTTTTACATTAAAGGCGTCATGACGGTCGCGCAGCCTTCTCAGCATGACCAGTAGGGCATTGTTAGAGTCACCCAATGCGACCTTTATGCCGCCCAGATCCATGACCGTGGTGTCAACCACTTTCCAGCACAGAGGAGCCACCAAAGAATAATTTGCCAAAGCCTGAACGATCATGCGCCCCACATATCTTATATAATCCGTATCGAGTGGGTTGGTCAGATCGTTCACCGCCAAGAGGGTCGTGTTGGTGGGAACGACGGTTGAGGCCTTTATCCTCACCGAATCCGGATAGTTGTTGACCACTTTGGTAATGTCAATGGACCTTCTGTAAACAGAATCTTTCGATACATGAGTAAATACCTCCGAGTCCGGGACATTGACGGTGGTGTCGGTAACGCTGGAAATGGTATAAAGAACACGCATGGTGTCAATAAACGCGCCGGCCGGAATGTTTACGTTCATGGCCATGTTTGCAAAAACCTTCTGCAAAACAAAATTATTGCGCAACGAATCAGTGACCGATTTGCTCCAAGGAAGGTTAACGGGAATGTTTTTAGCATCGGCCGTCCTGCGGTATGCGATCCTTGAGATGCCGAACATCTTGTCGAACTTGAACGAGGTCGTACGGATGATGAAGTTGAGAGAGTCGCCCGCATTTATCGTTACCGTGTCCCCGTGCTGTCCTATGGTAATTACATAGTCGACTTTCGTTACCGATTCACTGTCGAGGTCATGAGTGTTCCATTCCCATTCCGGAAACATCCGGAAACCCGACAGGTTTTCCTTGGAGGAAACCTTGGCGGTCTGTCCGGGTTTAATCACAACTATCGTGGGCGTGACCTCTCCCTCATAATAATTTAGAGAATCTTGATCGGTGAGGCCTACAAGGGTACTTATCGAAGTAAGGGGCGGTACGTGACGTATGCAATAATCTGACATCCATAGGTTTCTATGATTCACCAACATGTTCAGCTCAAGGTCGGTATTGTTCGTGACTAAATAATTAAAAAATCCTTTTGCAATATCGATATAGTCAACACTCACCGTGTCGGTAAGCTTATAATCATTTGTAAAGGTACGCTGAAAATTAGAGAACACATAATCGAGTGCGACTACCTTGGTTGCTACAAGCCCGTTGAGAGAAAAAATCGCCTGGAGGTTGTCTCCTGCGGCAAAGGTACCGTTTGCGGCAGGAGTGACGGTGATGGATACCGTCATCACATTGTCCAGCACTTTGGCGCGCGCGTCGAATTGCACAACGCCGATTGAGTGTGCCGCCAGATTGTTTGTCGCAGAGGTGCCTAGATTGCCGGCACTTATTGAAACAGTGCTAAACGCCGCCGCCGAGTTGTTGACAATCGTGACATTGGCTGTTTGCGGAGTGTCCATGAGAACAATATGAATCACGTAGGTGAGCGTTACCGGTAACGCGCCTGAGGACATCGGGGTGTTGGCTGTATAATTGCCTGTAAGTGGAACAGTGAGAGTGTCGTTGGGCGCCCCTGACAAAGGCAAGGGACCAAATACGTCGGTAAAATATTTGTCCGCAAGACTGTCCTCACTGATCTTGTATTGCGCCGTATCTTTTGTCGGGATGCCGAATGCAACGGTATCAGGTATTGTCTTTTTGGCCGCGGAATCATATAACGGATAAGCCTTTAAAATAACCATGGAGGTGTCGTAAACCGTCGTTATACTTTTGACCGTCTTTGGCGTTTTAGTGGTGTCCCATGTCGTATCGTAAGTAGTCGTTCTTAACGCCTGGATCTTGTTGAAGAAAAGTGTGTCCATCAAAGCGCCAAGTATGAATTTCTTGTTGGCCGTGACTGGCAGATCGATGCTGGTCCGCCATTGCAGGTCTTTGTCCGTAGGGCTTGAGCAGAGCATCGCAAAAGCCATGAGGACCGGCGTCAATCTTGACGCATTTTTAATGATCTTTTTCACCTCGCACTCTCCTTTCGCAATTTTATCGCATAAGGAACCGCGTGCTTACAATTTCTCGGATTTGAAGCGGTCACCCTATTTTGATAATATAATCAAAACATGTATTGGTAGCCAATTAAAAATAAGCGGAAATCGACAACATTTCCGACATTTTAATCAATGATCGTTCCACTAATTGCCGCCAGAAATTTGCATGAAAAATTTTTTGGCTTTTAAATACAGAAAAACATTCAATATTAATGGAGCAATTCTTATGCGCTTTGATTTTTCCTCTTTATTATGAATTCTATATCATTATTATATATAATTAAACAATTTTCAACCGAACAATTTTATAAAACTAATAATGAGGTCAAAGCACCCATTACAGAAAGCATTTTTCTAAAAAGATTGGGGATTTTGCCGATTATCAAGGAATTATCGAGAAATGCAAGAAATGAGGTTTCTTCGCCTCAAAAAAAAAGATGGTAATGTGAGAATACTAAAGAAGCCCGGTGCTGAAATACCTCTCAGCCCTGTCGGGCAGGACCGTGGCCACAATTATGCCTGGATTCTCCTTGGCAATTTTTCGCGCTGCCCAGACGTTTGCGCCCGAGGATGTTCCAACAAGCAAGGAGTTTGATTTCGCCAGTTCTCGGGTGGTATTGATGGCGTCATCGTCGGTGACCTCAACTATTCTGTCAACAAGGGAGACGTCGAGCACGTCCGGGATGAAGCCGTCACCAATGCCCTGGATGGCGTGCAGGCCCGGTTCGTGGCCGAGGAGCGCGGACTTGTTGGCCGGCTCCACCGCGACCAGAATAATTTTCTTGTTTTTCTCTTTGAGAAACGCGCCCACGCCCTGCAGCGTGCCGCCGCTGCCGATCCCCGACACAAATGCGTCGATGTTCCCTTCGCACTGCCGCCAGAGCTCGGGCGCCGTGGTTTCGTAATGCACCCTGGGATTCGCCGGGTTCTTGAACTGGTTGGGCACAAAGGCCTTGTTCTCCTTTGCAAACACTTCGGCCGCGCGCACCGCGCCGGCGACCCCTTGGCTGTCCGGCGTGAGCACAAGATTGCCGCCAAGCACGCGGATGATGTTCTTGCGCTCCTGACTCATGCCTTCGGGCATGAAAATGTAGACCTCATATCCCTTTGCGACCCCGACCATGACAATGCCGATGCCGGTGTTGCCGGACGTCGGCTCGACGATTTTGGTTCCTTGCCCGAGCGATCCGTCCCGTTCTGCGGTTTCGATCATGGCGAGCGCTATCCTGTCCTTGATGCTGCCGCCGGGATTTAAAAATTCCGCCTTTGCAACGACGCGTTCGCCCTTGAGCGTGACCAGCGGTGTGTTGCCGATGAGATCGAGAACCGAGGACGGTTTCATTATTGTTTCCTTGCTGACCGTATGGTTACCGAATAGAAATAAAATACATCAAACGCAGATGCTATTTTATCATCATAAAACGGGCGCTGCGGCATTATGGACATTTCCCTTCTCCTTGATTATTCAGATTTTTTCAAGGGCATCTCCAAAAAAAGCAAGGAGACCCTTGCGGCGGTCTGCATTCCCAAAACGCTGCAGAAAAACGAGACGCTTTTTTCCGAGGGCGACACCGGCCACAACATGTACCTCCTTTCCACCGGCAACATCCGGGTGTTCAAGTCCGGTCCCGGCGGCAGGGAATCGGTCATCAAGATCATCAGGCCGGGCGAAATTTTCGCCGAAGTCATCCTGTTCGAGGAGGACGAATATCCGGCCAGCGCTGCAGCGGTCAAGAAGAGTCTCGTGTACCTTATTCCGAAACGTCAATTCTCCATCCTGCTCTCCGACCAGTCCTTCCGCAACGATTTCATCGCCATACTCATGAAAAAGCAGCGCTATCTGGCTGGCCGCATCCACTACCTCACCAGTTGTGACGTGGAGGAGCGGTTCGTGCGGTTTCTTGAAGAGCAGTACGGAAGGAAACAGGAGTACCGGATCCTGATCCCCAAAAAAGACATTGCCCAGGCGATAGGGACGACATCGGAGACTTTTTCGAGACTGATGAAGCGGATGCAGAAAGACCGCATATTGACATTGAAGAAAGACAGAATAGTGATGAGAGAAAAGTTCTGGGCGGACAAGCAGCCATCTATTTGACGGCGCCGATCAATCCGGGGATTTCCTTTACGCTGTTGGCAATCCGGTAAGCTCCCTTAAAATCCCCTCCCCTTGTCAATTCATTCGGAACAATAATGCACTGCACCCCCGCACCGAGGGCCGCCGTCAGCCCGCGCTGCGAATCCTCGACCGCGATGCATTCTTCTTTATCAACACCAGCCCGCCTCACGGCTTTTTCATAGGGTTCGGGATCCGGCTTGGATTTCTCCACATCATCAACGGTGATAACAAAATCAAAATGGTCAAGCAGGCCAGCCCTTTTATGGATGATGTCGAAATGCTCGCGCGTTGAGGTCGTGACGATTCCCATGGTGTAATGCGGGGAGAGCAGTTCCAGCGTTTCCACAACACCGTTTAAAACAAGTGGCTTTTTTCTGAGATATGATTTGTACAGCGCATTGCGGCGGCTTCGAAGCGTCTCAATGTCCGCCTGCGAAAACCCTTTTTGCCCGGCAAGGACAAACGCGCCCTTTGATTGGACGAGCAGCAGATCATGATATTGCTCTTTCGAAAGGTGAATTCCCTCTTTGGAAAGGATTTTTTTCGTGGCGAGAAAATAAAGGCGTTCCGTGTCGACCAGAACGCCGTCATTGTCCCAAAAAATTGCCTTTATCATGAATTCCTGAATGCCTATTTCTTCAGCTTCCTCCAGGCATCTTCCAGTTTGACAAGAATCTCCCGCGCCGGCCCCAGGTTGGGGTTCCTCGCCACGAGCTCCTTCAGGCTCGCAATAGCGTGCATAAGGTCGCCGGGCGCTTTGGCCAGCTCTATGATTTTCTCAAAGGCCGCCTTTGCCTTGTCCATGTTGAGCGCCATGACCGCGGCCAGCGCGAGGTTCACCTGTATCCATAGCTCGTCGGGTTTTATCGCCAGGGCCTTTTCGCTCGCCTCGATCGCCTTCGCGTAATCCCCCATCGTGTAATAGGTGAGGCCGAGGCTGCCCCACGTCATGGCGTCGCCGGGCTTCAGCTCGTTCACTTTTTTGTACGCGGCAACCGCCCCATCGTAGCGGCCGGTGTAATACGACGCAAGCGCGATGGAGCCCCACGCGTCCGCGTCGGCGGCGGACCGCTCCACTACTTTCGTGAACGACGCGATGGCGTCGGCATAGCGTTCGAGCGAGAATTGAATGCGTCCCTTGTTGCTCCAGGCGGCGAGCTTGTCGGGCGCGAGCTCCGCCGCCTTTGCAAAGGCGGCGATCGCCCCGTCGTTGTTTCCCTGCGCCTCGCTCGCGATTCCCATGTTGAACCAGGCGTCGCTGTTGCCCGGCTGTTTGTCGACGATTGTTTTATACACCTTTACGGCCTCGACGTAATCGCCGGCCGCATGGAGCGACAGCGCCAGGTTGGTGCGGGCATTTGCCATATCGGGTGCGAGGTCGAGCACCTTGCGGTACAAGGCGACCGCCTCGGCGAACTTGCCTTTTGCGTGATGGCAAAGCCCCAGCGTATAGAGGGTATCCTTGCTGTTCGGAGAAAGTTCCCTGGCCTTGGAAAGAAATTCTATCGCCTCGTCGTATTTTTTCTGGTAATAGCTGCACAGGCCCGCGTTCTGCCACGATTCCTGCTTGCCGGGATCGGCCTTCACCGCCTCGCGGTACGCGTCCACCGCCTCCGAAAAACAATGCACCGCCTGGTTTGAAACGCCCATGAGGTGCCACGTGCCCGCCGCACCGGGATTTATGGCCGCGGCTTTTTTGAAAGCCGTCACTGCCTCGTCGTGCTGCTCGAGTGCAGCGTACGAAATGCCCAAGGCGAGCCATGCCTCCTCTTTTTCCGCGCGAAGGGCGCAGGCCTGGGAAAGCGCCGCGACCGCCTCCTCGTGCTTCGCGGTATCGGCCAGAACGCGTCCCAGGTTGAACCACGCCTCGTAAGAATCCTGCGAAAGCTCGGTAGCTTTTGTAAAGCACCTGGCGGCCTCGTCGAACTTCTTAAGCGCGTAGAACGCGAGCCCTTTGTTGAGGCTGACGCCCGGCTGTCCCCGCAGCAATTCCTCGGCTTTTGCATAGGGCGGGAGCGCTTCCTCGAACCGTCCCAGCGCATGAAGCGTGAGCCCCATGTTGTACCATGCCGGCCCGAACCCTGGATTGGACTCGGACGATTTCGTGTACGCCTTGAGTGCGTCTTCGGGCTTTTTCAGCTCCCGGTAGGCATCGCCGAGGTTGTTGTGCGCCTCAAAATGTCCCGCCATGGCCTTGACCGCCTTTTTATATGCGGCGACCGCCGCGTCAAAATTCTTCATCGCGGCATTGGCGAGGCCCGCCTTGTTGAAAGCGTCGGGGAAGTCTTTTTTAATGTCTGTTGCTTTTGTAAACGAATCGACCGCTTTCCCGGCGTCACCCGCGTCGAGTTGGGCGCAGCCGAGGCCGTACCACACCTTTTCATCCTGCGGGTTGAGCCGCGCCGCGGTCTCAAAGGCCTGCGCGGCCTCGCGGTACAGCTTCTGCGCATACAGCTGCTGGCCGAGCAGTTCCGCGGCCTTCTGATGCGCCGGAGAAAGCTCGAGCACTTTTCTGCATGACACGACCGCCGCCGCGGCCTGGCCGAGTGCCGCCTGCGAAAGCGCCAGGTCGTGCCAGCAAGCATCGTCGCCTGACGCGCAGGCGATGGCTTTGCGGTACGATTCTATCGCGGCGCTGTGGTCGTCCAGCGCAGCCTGCGAAAGTCCAAGCATATGCCACACCTCTGCGCTGTCTGCCCTAAGGGCCGCGGCCTTTGCAAATGACCCGGCAGCTTCCTTGAATTTTTTCTGTTCGTATTGCTCAAAGGCGAGGCCGTGCCAGGTTTCAAAGCTGTCCGGTTTGCAGGCCGCGGCCTTTGCCAGCGAATCCTCCGCCTGGACATGCCGCTTGAGCGCGGCATACGAGCAGCCCAGGCTGTACCAGGCGTCATAACGGTCGGGCCTGATTTCGGCGGCCCTGCCGAAGGCCTTTATCGCGGTCTCATACTGCCGGGCCGAAACAAACGCGGCGCCCACGCCGAAAAATCCCTCCACCACCATGTCCCTGAACATTTCCGATTCGTCAACATGCGGCTCGCATTTTTCAAGCTCGCCGAATGCCTTGTCGAATTCCGCCCGGCGGAAAGCGCTGCTGGCGAGGCGAAGGTGCACCACGGCCTGTTGCGACGTGGAAAGCGCCTTTCCGGCGTCGGCGAGCGCGGCGGTGAGCGCATTTTCGGCGGCCGACGGTTTTTCGCCGCTCCACAGGGGCAGCCCTTCCACGGCATGAAGGCCGGAGGCAAGCACGCCGCAGAGCGAGGCCATGGCGGACGGCAGCACGGGAATGAATTCTTCGAGCGCGGCGAGGATCATACCGGCAAGCACGTGGTTGTACAGCAGGCATTCGCAGAAATGGCCGGGAATGACGCGCGCCACTTCGTCCCGGTCGTACCATAAAAGGCTCTGGATGCACCCGAGCAGGGTGGTCTCGAACCGGTCGTCGATATACCTTTTGTCAATTGCCTGGACCGCGGTCTGGAGCTGGCACACCTGCTCGTTGTACTGCGCGAACGCCGCGGCCCCGAATTCCTTGATGATGCCGGCGTGCGGCGCCATTGCCGCGGCCGACTCCTTGACGAGGTACCTGCGGAACAGCTCAAGCACGCCGTCGTGCATCCTGCCGCCGCTCAAGAACGGATAACGCTGCGCCATCTCCGCTACCCAGCCCTCGGCCTCGGCGGCCGGCACGCCCCAGAGCGCCGCAAGCGCCTTGCGGTCGTGGTGCGGAAGCATGGCCAGATTGATGATGCGGGTGAGGGTTCGTTCGTCATCGCACGTGGAAAGGAACCGTGTCACGATGGTGGCGGTCTTGTCGAGCACGGTGTGCGCCTTGCGCACCCCGTCGAGAACATCGGCCGGAACGGCGCCGCCGATTGCGCTGGCAAACACATCGCGCACCACGATGGGCACGCCGGCGGTCGCCTCTTCGATTCTGACGGCGGCGTCGCCGTCCAGCGTAACGCCCAGGGCCTGGCCGCACTCGTCGATATCCCGGTAGGAAAACGGCAGATCATCAAATGAAACGGCGCAAAGCAGCTCCTCGGGAAACTCGTTGCGGTACTGCCTGAGCATCTTGTCGCGGCTGCTCACCACCGCGACAACCCTGCTTTTCTGTTCGAACAGTTTTCCAAGAAAAACGTTTCTGAGCCAGAACTCGATCATGGGATTGCTCACACGTTCGACATTGTCAAGCAGAAGGGCCACGGGATTTTCCACGGAAAGCGCCACGATGCCGTTGACAAGGGTACTGGTCAGCCGGCCATCCGCGTTTTCGAACAGGTCGCAATCCTCGCCGGGCAGCTTTTTTTCGTCCTTGAGCCAGCGCAGAAAGGCGGCCTCAGCCTCCTGCCGTGCCATGCGCGCGTGGGGGGGTGCGCCATTCACGGCATCGGTAGTCTGCGAAGCCGCCTTCTGAGCCGGCTCTTCCGATAAGTCAAATTCTCCGTCGCCCTGCGGGGTGCGGCGCCATTCGTCCCGCCGCAGCGCGCTCACCCGGGCGATCACCTGGTCGAGCCGGGCCTCCATCTGGCTGTATTCCGAAAATGTCTCTTCGAGTCCGAGCCCCGGATCCGTGAGCACGGCATGCAGGTGATGAATCACCATTCTCGGGGTGAACGGCAGAATGTTGCGGGTGAACAGGGGGTCGTTAAAATCGACGGCAATGGTCTTGATAGATTTCTTGGTCTCGGCGCTCACGCCTTCGGCAATGGCACTGCATTGCCTCATCATGGCGCTCCTGCCCATTCCCGGCTCACCGTATAAAAGAAACAGCTGGGGATATGCCGGAGGACCGTCTTTCTGCTTTTTGGGCTTCGCCTTTGTCTCAAGGGCGGTTGCTACGAGGCTGTCCCTGAAGTTTTTAATCAATACCCGGCGTCCGACAAAAACATCCTTGCTCATAGGCCCCCACCCTTGCAGTAAAAGAACGCTGTCCCCGGCGGAACAGTGTTTCCACCGTTAAATATATCATTCAAGATGAACCTGCGTGTTTATTGAATTAAAATAATAATAGCTGTTAATGAAAAGTCAGATTTTCAATTGAGAAAGGCTCTTTGAACGCCTTATAATATTTTCCTTCAAATTTTGCTTTACAATCCGTTCAAATCTATTTTTTGCTTGAGGACTTAAATTGTTAAATAAGAGGAGGACTGGATGAAATTGAACTTTTTACCCGCGGGCGCCTGTCTGGTGTGCACAGCGTTTTTAATCGGCTGCCTTTCGCGCCAGACCGTAAGCGTGAGCACGACTCCTGAAAAAAAATACGGCGCGGCGCAGATTTTGCACGGAACCGGCGAGTCCTATGATTCTGCGGTTGTCATCACCGGCGGAAAAGACTACGCCGAGGCGGTCGCCTGCGAAGACATTTTCATCAGCAATTCGTGGGGCATCAAAGAAAAGGACTGGCGGCTGGTTGAAAAAACAACGGTGACCGAAAATAAAAGGACCTACGATATGGTGCAGGTGGAGATTCCAAAAGTGGGTGAAAAACATTTTTATTATTTCGACATCACCCATTACAAGAAAAAGCCCAAAGCGCGGTCGGATGAAGAAACCGGGGAAACCGAACGATCGTCGGCGCCCCAGGAAAAGCAGGCGCCCCGCCAGGCACCGCAACCTTCAAAGACCGAGGTAAACCCGACCCCGCAGGCAAATGACACGACAGCCGCGCCGGCGCAACATTCGCCGCAGGCACAGGACACGCTTGCGAAAACGGAGAAAAAGTAAGCCCCATGGCTCGTTTTCCCTGTGCCGGCCGGACCGCCCTTGTCACCGGCGGCGCAAAGCGCATCGGCAGGCACATCGCGCTTGCCTGCGGCCGCGAGGGCATGAACGTGGTTGTCCATTACCACCGGTCAAGGCAGGAAGCGCAGCTGCTCGTTCAAGAGCTCACGGTGGAAAAAATCACGGCCTGGGCGGTCGGCGGCGCACTTGACACGTCGGAAATGTGCGACAAACTCATCCGCACGGCCTCTTCCCTTTGCGGCAATTCCCTTTGGCTCCTGGTCAATAACGCTTCAATGTTCCCCGCACGGTCGCTTGACAAAGTCTCCTTCGGCGATCTGGCCGCCAGCGTCCGCGTCAATGCATGGGCGCCGCTGTGCCTGAGCAGGGCGTTTGCGGAAACGGCTCGTCCGGGCGGCAGCATTGTCAACCTGCTCGACGCGCGCATCGCAGGATACGATAAAAGCCACGTCGCTTACATTCTATCCAAGCACCTGTTCGCCGCAATCACGAGACAATGCGCCATCGAATTCGCGCCCCGCATCCGCGTCAATGCGGTTGCGCCCGGCCTCATTCTTCCGCCTGCCGGTAAAACCGAAGCCTACCTGAACAAACTCAAAAACACCGTCCCTCTCAGAATGCACGGCAGGCCCGAGGACCTCGCCGCGGCAGTCGTGTTTCTTGCAAAAAGCCCGTTTGTCACCGGAGAGACCATTTTCGTTGATGGCGGGAAACACCTTCTGGCGCATAACACGGGTTTTTAACTATCTCCTTTCCGCATTCATTGCTTTATTGTTATAATTAACATTTGGCGTCGGGTTCTTCATCATACTCGATCAAACAAGCGTGCTATGCCTAAATCCGCCCGCAAAGAAAAAACCCATGCTGTCATCGGCCTTTTCATCGAAGGCGCCACGGTGATGCATCAGTCAAACCTGTTCTATGGCGCGGCCCTGGGGGTGCGCCTGCGCGGGGCAAGCCTCATCTGCGTGCCGAGCATAACTTCCGGAGAAACGCAGCAGAACCAGTCCGGCACGCATAACCCGTTGTTCGAGCATGTCAGCGCGGCCGACATTGACGGGCTCATCATTTCGGGCACGCTCGGCAGTTACGATTCACCCGAAGCGTTCGGCAGTTTTTACTCCCGGTACCTGCCGCTGCCCATGGTAAGCATAGGAAAAGCGCTCGGCGACATGCCCGCGGTGTTCGTTGACAATGAGGCAGGATACCGCGAGCTTGTGCGCCACCTTATCCACGAGCACCGCTTCAAGCACCTCGCATTTTTACGCGGCCCGCAGGAAGACCCCGATGCTGAGCTCAGGTTCAATGTCTTTCTCGACGTTCTCACCGAGTACGGGCTTTCGGCCGATCCCCTGCTCATCATACAGGGCGACGGAACCAGGCGTTCTGGCGAGTTGGCCGTTAATGCGCTGTTTGAGCAGAGTAAAACGGAATGCGAGGCCGTTATCGCGGCAAATGACGACATGGGCCTCGGCGCCCTTTCCGCTTTAGTAAACAGGGGCGTGCGCGTACCCTATGATATCGCGGTGACCGGGTTCGGCGACATCGAGGAATGCGGCTACGTCACCCCGCCACTCACCACCGTGCGCCAGCCTTTGTACAACATCGGCCTGCAGGCTGCGGAGATCATCATGGATCTGATTGACGGCAGGCAGGTGTCGCGCCGCGTGTTTCTCCCCACCGAGACCATCATCAGGCAGTCGTGCGGGTGCTCGTTCGGCGCTCACCTGCAGAAAATCCGGGCGAAGCACCAGCTCTCGGGGAAGCACCACCGCGAACACTCGTTCATGGAAATGCAGGAGCGCATCGTCACCGAAATGGCGGCCACGGTCACACAGGCATCGCCGCCCGGAAAGCAGGCGGCGGCCGGCGACGCGCTGTCGGCGCGTCTCTACAAGGCGTTCTTTGTTGACACAAAGGGAAAGCTCAGGAACGTGTTCCTCCAGGTGCTCGACGAGGTGCTACGCGCCACGCTCGCCGCCGGCGGCGAGGTGCTGGCCTGGCAGGACGCGTTGTGGACCCTGCGCGCTCACGCCCAGGACGTGCTGTCGCATACCGAGGCGCTCTTTGCCGAAGAGCTGCTCCACCAGGGCACGATCATGATCGCCGAAAGCGGCCGCCGAGCGCAGGGCATCGCCAAGCTCCAAGAGGAGGCGCTGCTTGACACGGTGCAGACCATCGTGCAGACCCTCATGACCACCTTCGACGTCAACCGCCTGCTCGACGTCATCGCCCAGGGGCTGCAAAGCCTGGGCATCCCGCGCGGGTTCGTGGTGCTGTGCGGGGAGCAGGCCGCCTCGCTCATCATGCCCTCGCTGCTTGCCGGGCCCCGATCACCCGCCGCAATGCTCGCGCTGTCGTTTGACGAACGCAAAACCCGCAAATACCCGCCGGGCGGCATGTCGTTTCCCGGAAACCAGCTGCTCCCCATGGGCATGCTCCGCCGCGAGCGCCCCTTCACCATGATGGTGGTGCCGCTCCTTGCCGGAAGCGACCTGCTCGGATTCCTGCTTCTGGAAACCGGTCCTCCGCAGCTCTCGCTGTACGAAATACTTTCCGAGCAGATCTCGAGCGCGCTCACCGCCTCGATCCTCGTGAAAAAGGTGCATGACCAGACCAATGCCCTGGCGCTCGCGAACCGCCAGCTCGAATCAGAGGTGTCGCAGAAAGAAAGCGCCCAGGCCGAGCTCGTTGCGGCCAAGGAGGCGGCCGAGCGCGCCAACACCTCAAAGAGCGTGTTTCTCGCCAGCATGAGCCACGAGCTGCGGACGCCGCTCAATGCCATCGTGGGATACAGCGAGATGCTCGCCGAAGATGCGGCCGACAAAAAAGACACCCAGCTCGGCTCGGACCTCGAGAAAATCCGGACCGCGGGAACGCACCTGCGCGCAATCGTCAACGACATCCTCGACCTGTCCAAGATCGAGGCGGGCAAGATGGGTTTATATTTGGAAGAATTCGATCTTGCCACGGTCATTCGCGGCGTTGCCGACACGATGCGGCCCCAGCTGGCGGACCGACCCATCACCATCGCCACCGAATGCCCTGATACAATGGGCGCCATGTTCGCCGACAGCACCAAGGTGCGACAGATCCTTCTCAACATCGTGGGCAATGCCGTCAAGTTTACAAAAGAGGGAATGATACGGCTTGCGACGGCGGCCGCGCAGGAAAACGGCAGGGACTTTTTCAGGATTTCGGTGCGCGACACCGGCATCGGCATGACGGCCGAGCAGGCCCGTCATGTGTTCGAGGCGTTCACCCAGGCCGACGCGTCAACGTCGCGCAGGTACGGCGGCACCGGCCTCGGCCTCGCCATCTCGCGCAGTCTGTGCAGGCTCATGGGCGGGGACATCTCCGTGACGAGCGAGACGGGCAAGGGGTCTGAGTTCGTGATCCTGCTGCCGGCAAGGGTGGAGGCGGCGAATGAGAAGTAAATGTGCGCTTTTGATGATGCTGTTTACGATGAGTTGCCTTGCGGACAATTCCGGAGGTACAAGGTTCAGGTTGAACATAGGAACCGGAGCGGAATACACTTTTACCACCAGATACCAAAATCAGTTCGATTCAACCACTTCCTTTTCCTTTTACTCTCTTTTTGCATTGACGCCTTCTCTGAACATTGGCGCTGCCATTAATTCCCGGTTTTCACTTTTTTTGCATTACTCACACTTTTGTGTTTTCTTTGACCAATTTAACCAAAAGATCCAACAAGCATCGTATGTCGCTGTTGCAGGAACGGTTTGGCCGAGCGAAAAATTCAGCCGAATTTATTTATCATATTCATTGGGACCGGCTTTTTTCTGGTATCCAGTCGCGTTTTATCAAGCCGGGTTAAGAAGTTTCGGCGGGATGACAACGGTTTCTCTTGGATACCATTTCAGCAAACATTTCAGCGCTCAAATCGATTTAGATTATTTGGGATATGGATATGGCGCCTCAATTAACAGAACGACCATTGCCCCTGGTGATGCTTCCAATACCATCATAAACATGGGCACTTCCAATTTCGGCGACAATTTTTTTGATATGATATTCGGCCTGTCCGCCTTTTGGGACATTTTCTGACAGGAAAAATACGCTCGTATGCTGCTTGTCCTTATTGTTGAAGACAATCCCCTCGACGCCGACATGCTCTCCCGCCGGTTGAAACGGAAAGGGTATGACGTGATCGTCGCGCAGGACGGCGAGACCGGCGTGGCCATGGCGCGCGAACGGCTTCCCCACTGCGTCATCATGGACATGGGGCTGCCTCTTCTTGACGGGTGGGAAGCCACGCGCCGGCTCAAGGCATCGCCCATCACCTCGGCGATCCCCGTGATTGCCCTTACTGCGCACGCCATGGCCGAGGACAAAAGCCGCGGCCTTGCTGCCGGATGTGACGGCTATGAAACCAAGCCGCTGGAATTCGACAGGCTCATCTCAATAATGGAAAGCTTGATCAGCAAAGGAGCAAACGCATGACGACGCAGCCGCGCATCCTTGTTGTTGACGACATCCCCGACAACCGCGAACTGTTGTGCCGGCTCCTGGTACGCCAGGGGTATGCCGCCGAGATCGCGGGAAACGGCCAGGAAGCCCTCGTTTGCCTTGCAAAAGAGAAGTTCGACTGCGTGCTGCTCGACATCATGATGCCGGTTTTGGGCGGCATCGAGACGCTGTCGCGGCTCAGGGCCGACGAAGCGCTGCGCCATATCCCCGTGATCGTGGTGTCGGCCGTGGATGACGTTGACAATGTGGTAAAATGCATCGGGCTCGGCGCCGAGGACTATCTGTTCAAGCCGGTCAACAAGGTCCTTCTCAGCGCGCGCGTGTCGGCCTCGCTGGAGAAAAAGCGGCTGCGTGACCAGGAGCAGGCCTATACGCTTCACGTCAAGCACGAGCTGGAACTCGGCCGCCAGATCCAGGCGGACTTTCTACCTGAATCGCTCCCCCGGCCCGACGGCTGGGAGGTGGCGGTGTCGTTCGAGCCCGCGTTCGAGGTGGCCGGCGATTTCTACGACGCCTTCATGATCGGCGAAGAGCGGCTCTGCTTCGTGATCGCCGACGTGTGCGGCAAGGGCGTGGGCGCGGCGCTGTTCATGTCGCTGGTGCGCAGCCTGATCCGTGCGTACGCCGAGCAGGCAAAGGGCGGCGATAACGACATCCTGCACGCCGTCACCCTCACCAACAGCTACCTGACCCGCTACCACCGCATGAAAAACAGTTTTCTCTTCACCACGCTTCTGTTCGGGGTGATCAACACAAAGCTGGGGACACTCAAGTACATCGCGGCGGGACATTATCCACCGCTCATCCTTACGAACACCGGCGTGATTTCATCGCTCACTATCTGCGGCCCGGCGCTGGGCATCATCAACGAACCCGATTTCGCGATCAAGGAGGCGCAGCTTTCCAAAGGCGACATCCTCCTCGCTTACACCGACGGCATCATCGAGGCGAAAAACGCAGCCGAGGAACTTTACTCAAAGGAACGCCTTGTCGGGGTCTTGGAATCCAGGCCGCAGGACGCAAAGGCTCTGCTGGTGCGCGTCGAGGCGGGGCTGGCGAATTATATCGGGGACACCGAGCAGTCGGATGATATTACAATGATGGCGATAAAGAGGCTGTAATAAATTTGCTAATAAAATTTACGGGGGAGAAGTATCTCCCCGGCCGCGGCCTCCTCGTCCGCAAAGAGCGGGACTGCGGGGTCCTCGGCACTCCCCTCTCCTTCAGCTGCAAGCTGCACACATCCGCTGGGCGCACCCGCGGAAAGTAGCTGAAAAGCGTTCCAATACAGTTGATCAAACCTTTTTATTTTGGTGAATGAATTCACCTTTTACACAACATTTTTACATCATCGACAAATAATTTTATCTCTCTGTCTTTCTTTGTCCTTATCTCCACGTCGATTTCCTTTCCCGATCCCGGCACCGCTTCGAGCGGCAGGGATATGCTTGTCCAGTCTGCAAACGCATAGTCCGTGTATTTTCCCGCCTTTGCAGGTGAAAAGTCCTCGCCTTTGAAATACGTCCATTTTTTATCATCGGCCCATTTCATGCGGAAACAAAGACTGCCGCTCCCGCGGATAACCATTGTCAAGGCAGCCTGCCCGCCTTGCGCCGGAACAGCCATTCTGCCGCGCGCGGCGGAGGCGTTTTCCTTTGCTCTTCCTGAAATTTTAAGACAGTATTTTCCCGCATGCGGATTCACGGTGTCCCTGGTTACCTTCACCTGCTTGACGCATGAGACCCAGCACTCTGCACCGTCTTCAAACCCACCCACTACTCCCGACACGGCCTTCGAAGTAATTTCTCCGGTGTCAAGACTGTCGGGCCGGTAGGCGCACCTGCAGAACCTGGCAACGACCGGCAAATGGTCGGAATACCCTTCCCCTGCATGGTATCGCGCGTTCTTGACGTAGCGCATCTGCCACCGGTACGGCGCGCCGCCCTTGAGTAGGCGGCCGTTCCACGTGAACGCATAAAATGAATGGTTGACATACGAGATGCCCGCCGCATCGAACATGGACGCGGGGAGCAGAATGTGATCGGGCGTTTCCGGCCTGCCCTTGAACATAGTGCTGAGCCGACGCGCCTCCGGCTGTTCGAGCCATGTATCATACATGCCGGGGGCACCCGCCCTAAGCGCTTTTTTCTGCGTAAAGGCAACAAACTGCATTGGCTTTGAAGAAACTGTTCCTAATACATGGTTGAGCCCCGTTTCACCCCTGGTGTCGTCCCCGCCCATGGTATGGAACGTTTCGCATTCATCATAATCCTCGTTGAAATCGCCCGCTACCACATAGTCTTTCCCTTTTGGCAACTCGGCCAGACGCTGCTCGAGCAGCCTGGCATTTTCGAGCCTGGCCGATTCCTTGTGCAGTTTAGAGGGCCAGTGGCAGGCGAACACGGCAAGCGTGTCGCGGCCGAGGAAAATGTCGGCCCGCAGCATGTTCCTGTTGTACGCTGCCGCATCGACGGCGACGCCGAAACTTGTTTCCGACAGCACCGGAAATTTGGACAGGACAACGGGCATCACGCTGCCCCTGTTGGCATGGCCTCCCAGCGCATAAAACGGATAAGCGCATTTTTTCTCCTTAAGGACTTTGCAGAGCCCCTGAACCGCGTTCTCGTTTTCCACTTCGACAAGCACCGCGATGTCGGCATTCATTGCCGCAAGCACCGACGCGATGTTGTTGAGCTTGATCTCATAGGTGTTTTCGTTCCAGTTGTACTGGCCGGGTTTGTACTCGTCGTATTCGGTTCCGTTGTCAACCATGTCGAACAGGTTTTCAACGTTGTAGGAGACGAGGGTGACCGTGTCGGGGATGGTGCCGGTGAATTTTTGGGGCATGCCGATGCGGTCGGGCTTTTGCTGGCAGGATAATAAAAGGAGGAGAATTGCCGCAATTAAAATCCGTTGAAACATCATGATTAAAATATACTATGAGGTTATGAAGGATATTTTCCTAGAAAACTCAATTTATAAATCACGCAAAACAAACTCGAGACTTTTATTTCGTCAGCACGGTTGATGAACCGAAAAATATTTTTATCCTTAGAGGACTTTGACATTAATCAACTTATTTTGATTCTAAAAAGGTCACTAACGGTACTGGCTGGAATAATGAAATCCTGCATCAGTTAAATCAAAATCCCCCTCATTTTTTATCAACTGCTGTGTCAAGGGTGCGCCCAGCGGAGGGTTCGGGCTTGCAGCCGTTGGTACCTGGCTGCACCCGGGAGGGGGTAGCAGAGGACCGGGCGCGCGAATTTACGGATACGATATCCCTGAAAAAAGGTGGAACGCGACCGGGCCGCAGCAAGGGGGAAACCTCCCCCCCATGAATCATTATTTTATTTTCGTTTTTCCTTCGCCACAAACTCTGCAATCGAGTCCACCGACTTGATGATGAACCTGCCGATGTTTTGGTCGTCGATGTGCACGCCATAGGTGCGCTGAAGGGCCATGACGATCTCGAGCGCGTCAACACTGTCGAGCTGGAGCGCGGAATTGTTTTCGAACAGCGAGGCGCTGTCGGGGATGTCCTCGGGTCTCACGTCGGAAATTTTGAGCGATTCGAGGATGAGTTTTTTGATTTCCAATTTCAATTCAGGAGTTGCAAGACCTGTTGTCTGGTTTTCCATTTTTCTCCAATGATTTCCCGTCCCTTTGCGGGCCGGGCTTTTTTTTATTATATCACTATTTTACCATGGAGAGAAGAGTTTTAAAAAATGCTTCTTCTTCATCCGCACGCGCATAAATCATCCGTCGTATTTCCTGCAGCCTGCCGTCGCCGAGGTCGCGGTCTTTGCCGACGCGCGCCACGAACAGCGAGAGTTCGCGCCACCGGTCGCCGATGGCCATGATTTTCTTTGACATGTCGGAAAGCTCCGGCCTGTTCAGCAGCGTGGCGGCCTCCTGCAAAAACGAGGCGTACATGAAACGGAACCCGCCGCCGCCCGTGCCGCGCTCTTCAAGCGTGATATGGATGGACATGATCGCATGCGACAGCGCGTCCATGTTGCGGGCGATTTTGGGCCAGGCGGGAATGCTGTCCGCGAACCGGCGCATGCCCTTCACACCGATAAACGGGACCGGCAGCTTCACCATGTTGAACGACGCCTGCCTTATGCCCTGGACCACTGCTTTTTTTAGCGTGTCTTCACGCAGCCCGCCCTCGGGAACGGAGGCGATGTAGAACTGGAAACCTTTGGGCGCAAAATCCGATTTTGCGAAACGCGCCTTGTCAAGCGAATCCTGTGCAATCATCGAGAGGGAGGGATAATAGCAATCGCTCACCAGGAAACCGCCGTTTTCCTTCCCCACCACCACGATGAAATGCGCGTTGAAATGCACGCGCATGTAAGAGGGGATGTAGTCCATGTAGAACATGTCCACCTGCACCGTGGTCGGGATTCCTTTGTCAAGGAGCGCCTCGAGCGATGCGCGGGCCTTTTCCGCACTTCCGAATTTCTGCACGGCGTATTTGATATCGAGCCGCTTTCCCAGGTTTTTCCGCATCTGGCCCGGCATGTTGCGCATATCGAACACGGGAAACACCATGTACGGCGTCTTTACAAAAACGAAAAATATCGCGCCGCTGATGCCTAGGACCATGGGTTCGCTTATGACAAGCCCCCTGTGCTTGAGCAGCGCCGACAGCATTCCCGATTCGCAATGCGCTGCCATTTTATGTTCAAACGGGATCTGGCTCATTGGTTCCCCCGGCCGATTTCAAGCACGGAAAGATACGGGTTGGCCGTTTTTCTGCTGGTTACGGTAAGGTTCTTTTCCTTTGGGACAATAAGCTGGAACATGTTCGCAACGGAGACACCGAAAACGTCCGCATAGCGTTTGACCACTTCAACCGGCGCCTTGGCAAAACCTGCGGGCGTCTGGTGCTTAATCACCTTTCCCTTGGAAATGCCGACGCGCATCGCGATGTCTGCAGGGGTCATGTTGTAGAGCAGCATATAGTATACCACCGGGCTTATATCGCCTTTTCTGAGCCTGCCGGTGCATTCGGTCTCGATGTTCTGGCGCTTCTGGAAGAAATCGTCCACATAATTTTTTGTCAGGTACGCGCCGGTCTGCAGCGGGCCGTACGAGCCGTCCGCCTTTTCGACATACAGCAATACCTGATGCTCATCATAATCGACGCGGGCGTCGTTTTCTTTCACAGAACACCTCCTGATTGTAGAAGGCCTGCAACTGTGGCCGTTCTGGTGCAACCCCTGAAAAATGACTTTAAAAAATATATTTGCGGATGGTTTTTGAGAGAAGAAATTTTTGGATAATACAGGATTATTACATAAAATTTATAGCACGGTTAGTTGCATACGGTGATCGATATGGTGTGATGACAGATTTAAGAACGGCAACCTTTCCGTCTTTTCTGCTTCAAGACTTCTTTGCAACAATGGTGATTCCGTCTTTGAATCCGTCTGGGAGAAAAATTTTTACAAATGCGTCCTTTTTCAACATGGGGAAATAATCAGCAAACTTCGCCGAGACAATGGCAAACCCGGCCTTCGAAAGATACTCAAGAAGTTCCTGTTTGGTATATTCGCGGAAATGGCCGGGATTGTCCCGGCTCTCGCGGATTTTCTCATACGGGTTTTTTCCCTTGAGCATGGCCCATCTTTTTCTCAGGGAAACCGCATTCGGCGTCTGGAGCACCATAACCCCACCCGGGCAGATAATAGAATGTATATACCGGAGCACTGCCAGCGGCGGAGTATGCAGATGTTCAATCACCTCTGCGAACACGACAATATCCATGGCCGGAATTGCCGGGCGTTTTGCCGGATCCCGCACTTCATTCAAATCGAAATCAAATTGGTTTTTCAAATCGAGCTTTACATTTCTTGGCAGGTGACCGCCCCTGCTTTCGTCGTGAATAAAACCCAGGGTATAAACAACGTCATTGGGAAAACTGCGCCGCAAGAGTTCCGTAAAATAAGACGGCCCTATATCCAGGATTGAGGCCTTATTTTTTTTCGCCTCGGGCCTTATCTTTTCCACAATATCAAGCAGATAGCAAAAACGCCTGGCCATGGCATGCAGGTAGTTGCGCTCTTCGGCGTTTAGGCCGTCATGGTCAAACAAGGAAATTATTTCTTTGCCGTCCATTTATTCTCTTCTATTGCCTATTTGGTATGGACAAAATATGCTTGCCCCGGGGAAAAGTCAAGCGCGGACCCGTTGACATTACTGTTAGTCAAGAAAAGTCATCACACCGATTGTGGACAGGCTTTGCAGGGAAATCAACCTTCTTGTCGCTGCATGGATGAATAATATTGGCACGAATGGGTTTCAATTTGGAACAAATTATCTTTAATTCGCTTTTTAATCCCGCTGTTGAAATACAATCAACTATTTGATTTTAAAGAAAATAATCAAATAATTTAAAAATTATTTTTCTCTGGCACCCGCATTGCACTACTATGAAGAAAAAAGGAGACCGTCATGAATCCTGAAAAATTCACCAGCAAATCCCAGGAAGCCATTAACGGCGCGAACAAGATCGCCGTTGAGATGAACCATCAGGAGCTTGTTCCCCCGCACCTGATGCTCGCGCTCGTGATGCAGACCGGCGGCCTGGTACAGACCATCCTTGAAAAACTCGTGGTTGACATAAAGGACATTGCCGAAGCAATCATAGAAGGCCTGCGCAAAATACCCGCGGTCACGGGCAGCGGCGCCTCGCAGACCTATATGTCGCGCGGCCTCACCCAGGTCATTTCGGAAGCGGAAAAAACCGCATCACGCATGAAAGACGAATTCGTGAGCGTTGAGCATCTGCTGCTTGCCGTGCTTGAAAAGGACGCCGAATGCAAGGAGATTGCTGAGCGTTTCCGAATCACTCACGCAAAAGTCATGGAAACGCTCAAGGCTGTCCGGGGCAACCAGCGCGTGACCTCGCCGGAGCCGGAGGCAACGTTCAACGCGCTGGAAAAATATTCGCGCAACCTCACCGACATGGCGCAGAAAGGGAAGCTTGATCCGGTCATCGGCCGCGACGAGGAGATCAGGCGCGTCATCCAGATATTATCGCGCCGAACCAAAAACAATCCCGTGCTCATCGGCGATCCCGGCGTGGGCAAAACCGCGATCGTTGAAGGCCTCGCGCTGCGCATCGTGCGCGGGGACGTGCCCGAGGGGCTCAAGAACCGCTCGCTCGTGTCACTCGACATGGGCGCGCTCATCGCGGGCGCAAAGTTCCGCGGCGAGTTCGAGGAACGGCTCAAAGCCGTGCTCAAGGAAGTCACCGAGGCACAGGGAAGCATCATTCTCTTTATTGACGAACTGCACACCGTTGTGGGTGCCGGGGCCGCAGAAGGCGCCATGGACGCCGGCAACCTGCTCAAGCCCATGCTCGCGCGCGGCGAGCTCCACTGCATTGGGGCCACGACGCTGGAAGAATACCGAAAGCATATAGAAAAAGACAAAGCGCTCGAGCGAAGGTTCCAGACCGTACTTGTTGACCAGCCGAACGTGGAAGACACCATATCCATTTTGCGCGGCCTGCGCGAGCGCTACGAGGTGCACCACGGCGTGAAGATCCGCGACGCCGCGCTCGTGGCCGCCGCCGTTTTATCTGACCGCTACATCTCGGACCGGTTCCTGCCCGACAAGGCCATCGACCTCGTTGACGAGGCGGCGGCGAGCCTGCGCACCGAAATGGACAGCAGCCCGCGCGAACTCGACGAGGCCTCGCGCCGCCAGATGCAGCTTGAGATCGAAATCACGGGCCTGAAAAAGGAAAACGACGCGTCGTCGAAGGAGCGGCTGCACAAGCTGTCGGCCGAACTCGCCGAAGTAAAGGAAAAGGTCAGGCAGCTCAGACTGCGCTGGGACGGCGAAAAACAGCAGATCGCCTCGCTGCAGCAGCTGCGGCAGAAGCTCGAGCAGGCCAAATACGAGCTTGACAAGGCCCAGCGGAACTACGACCTGAACACCGCGGCGCAGATCAGGCACGGCACCATTCCCCAGCTCGAGCGCCAGATCGGGGAGGCGGAAAAGGCGCTCAAGGACCGCAACGGCAACCGCCTGCTCAAGGAGGAAGTTGACGAAGAGGACATCGCCGCGATCGTTGCACGGTGGACCCATATTCCGGTGAGCAAGCTCGTTGAGGGTGAAAAGGAAAAGGTGCTCACGCTCGCCAGGCACCTGCACGAGCGCGTGATAGGCCAGAACGAGGCGGTCGACGCGGTCGCCGACGCGGTGCTGCGCGGACGCGCCGGGCTCAAGGACCCATCCCGTCCCATCGGCAGCTTCATCTTTCTCGGGCCCACCGGCGTGGGAAAGACCGAGCTGGCGCGCAGCCTGGCGTTCAACCTGTTCGACGACGAGCACGCCATGATCCGCATTGACATGTCGGAATATATGGAAAAGCACACCGTTTCACGGCTCATCGGCGCCCCGCCCGGCTACGTGGGCTACGACGAGGGCGGCCAGCTCACCGAGGCGGTGCGCAGAAGGCCCTACAGCGTCATATTGTTCGACGAAATCGAGAAGGGGCACCCCGACGTGTTCAACGTGCTGCTGCAGATCCTCGACGACGGCCGCGTGACCGATTCGCACGGCCACACCGTGAATTTCAAGAACACGATCATCATCATGACGTCGAACATCGGCTCGCAGCACATCGTGGACAGCGCGGGAAAGGATTACGAGGAGATAAAAAAGACCGTGCTCGCCGAGATGAAAAATTATTTCAGGCCTGAATTCCTGAACCGGGTCGACGAGATCGTGGTGTTCCACGGACTGAGCCAGGAAGACATCGTCAGCATTGTTGACATACAGCTCAAACGGTTCGCGGAACTCCTCACGGGAAGAAACATCGGGTTCTCCGCGGACAAAAAAGCCGTCGCGCTGCTGGCGAAAACCGGTTTTGACCCGGTGTACGGTGCGCGGCCGCTCAAGAGGACCATCCAGCGCGAACTGGAAACCCCAGTGTCGAGGCTGCTGGTGGCTGGAAAACTCAATGACGGACAGTCGTTAAAGGTTTCGGCAGAGGGAGACAAGCTGGAATTCAAAGTGAGCGGTTAATCTGTAAAATGAGGATGATTTACGGATATGCAATTTCCAGCGAACGAATTACGTATAGTTCTAGTGTAGGGGAAGGAACGGAATATGGAAATTTTAAAGGATTTTGTTAACGATCAAGGGCATGGTCGGTTAGTGCATCAAGAGGCAAATCCGCATGTACTGCAGGGCGGCGCTATGTTTGAAAACGACGTTCTCGATTCCTATTCCCAGGCCGTGATCCGCGCCGCCGATATTGTCATGCCTTCGGTCGTGAAAATAGAGGTGAAGGCTGAACAGAAAAACCGCGATGGTGATCAAAAACAAGAAGGCCCTTCGCCTGAAGGCAGCGGCTCAGGCATGATATTCACGCCGGACGGGCTCATTCTCACCAACAGCCATGTTATCAGAAACGCGTCGTCCATCAGCGTGACGCTCCTTGACGGAAGAACATTTCACGCGGAGGCCATCGGCGATGACCCGGGAACCGACATCGGCATCCTCCGCATCCACGGCTCGGACCTCTTGCCAGTGCAGCTCGGCGATTCGCAGTCGCTCAAGGTTGGACAGCTCGTGATCGCCGTGGGCAACCCGTTCGGGTTCCAATGCACCGTGACCACGGGCGTGGTGAGCGCGCTGGGCAGGTCGCTGCGCTCGCAGTCAGGCCGCCTCATCGACAACATCATCCAGACCGACGCGGCGCTCAACCCGGGAAATTCGGGCGGGCCGCTGGTGACCGTGGCCGGCCAGGTGGTGGGCGTCAACACCGCGGTCATCATGATGGCGCAGGGCATCTGCTTCGCGGTCGCGGCGAACACGGCGAAAATCGTGATCACGCAGCTCCTGACAAAAGGAAAAGTGATCCGGAGCTACCTCGGCATCGCGGGCCAGACCGTGCCGCTGCACACCCGCGTGGTGCGTCACCACGGCCTGACGTCCGCAACAGGCATGTTCGTCACCAGCGTGGTGGCGGCCAGCCCGGCGGAGAAATCCGGCATCGTCGAGGGCGATATGGTGGTTTCGTTTGACGGCCAGCCGGTCTCCGACGTGGACGACCTCCAGCACCTTCTCACCGAAGAAATGATTGGCCGCGCCTGCAAAATAAACGTGCTGCGCAGGTTTACGCAGAAACTTGAGCTTGAAATCGTGCCTGCTGAAATGCCCGAATAATCCGCGGCTCGGAATTATTTTTCTTCCATGAACATCATCACAGAAGGCCTGCGGGTCCCCATCAAATCCTGGTGCGCAACCATCGAGCCGGGCGCGCTGAAGCAGGCGGTCAACCTCACAAAACTCCCGTTTGTCTACGGGCATGTCGCGGTCATGGCCGACTGCCACGAAGGCTTCGGCATGCCCATCGGCGGCGTTATCGCCTGCAAGGACGCCATCATCCCCAACGCGGTGGGCGTCGACATCGGCTGCGGCATGTGCGCGGTGCAGACCGATCTTCCGGTTTCGTCAATCGATGCGGACACGGTGCGCACGGTGCTCAACCGCATCCGCGGGCTTGTCCCCATGGGCTTTGACCATCACAAACATACCCAAGACTGGAAAGGGTTTGACCGGGCGCCCGACGTGCCAATCATCCAGCAGGAACTTGACTCTGCGCGAAAACAGCTCGGCACGCTCGGCGGCGGCAACCATTTCATTGAAATCCAGGCGGGAAACGACGGCCATGTCTGGCTCATGATCCACAGCGGCAGCCGTAATTTCGGATACAAGGTAGCCGGTGAATATCATGAAAAAGCGCTCGCCTACTGCCGTCAGCACAATATCGAATTGCCCGACAACGACCTGGCGTTTTTCCCCATGGACAAGCAGCTTGCCCGGGAATATAAAACCGCCATGGACTATGCGCTTGATTTCGCGGCCGAGAACCGGCAGAGGATGAAACAGGTCTGCCAGGAGCAACTGCGGGCCGAGACCCGTTGCGGTTTTCTGCGGGAGATCAACATCCATCACAATTTTGCCGCGGAAGAAACCCATTACGGACGGACCCTGATCGTGCATCGCAAGGGCGCCACCCGCGCGGGCAAGGGCCAAAGCGGCATCATTCCCGGCAGCATGGGATCGTCATCCTACATCGTACAGGGGCGCGGCAATCCGGATAGCTTTTTGTCAAGCTCGCACGGCGCCGGCAGGATTATGGGCCGCAACGAGGCGAACCGCAGGCTTACCTACGAGGAGGTCAGACAGGCAATGAGGGGCATCGTGTTCGACACGTGGCCGCGCGGCAGAAAGGGAAAAATTGACTTGAGCGAAGCGCCGCAGGCGTACAAGGACATCAACGCCGTGATGGCGTCGCAAAAAGACCTTGTGGACGTAAAGGTGAAACTGCGGCCGTTGGGCGTGGTGAAGGGTTAATGAGTTGGGGTGACAAATGGGTGACCACTGACTGCTGATCGCTTTCAGAATCTCGCCTCGGTAATCACTTTTCCGTCCTCGGCCTTAAATCTCAAAAAGTAGGTTGCGAAATACGGATCTCCCTGCACCGCCGTGCAGACAAACGCGATATAGGACTTGCCCGATTCTAAAAATTTTCCAAACGGCGGGTTTGATGCGACATCCATTTTGAGCGCTTCACCGCCGCCAAGCAGTTTCGCTACGGTGTCCGGCGGGAGCAGCCGTGCCGGATTTCCTGATCCGTCAAGCACGAAGAGGTGCGCGCTGTCAATCGGAATGGGCCGGCTGCCGGCGTTTTCTATTTTCACCACGAACACGCCGACGTTTTTTTTCAGCGACGCCTGATAACAGGCGTTGTTTTTCGTTTCGTACAGCGGCTGCTTCACCGCCCACACATTTAGACCGCAGTCCGGGTTCCGCAGCCAGCATTTGCGGTAATCCAGATCGCTCAGGGTGATATATTTGTAACCGGCGCAGCCGGCAAGAAGCGCGATGCCGATAGCAAAAAAACGCCGGAACGATCTGCGCTGCCGGTTATTATCGCGTTTCATCTGCTATCCATTGGAGAAATGCGGAGTTGCCGCCGACAATCGGGAGCACCGTGATGCAGGGACAGTCGTAACTGTGAATCGCCTTTATGCGTTTGATTGCCTTTTTCGCAAGCGACTGCTTTGTCTTGAGGACGAGCAGCGATTCCGCGCCCTGTTCAAGCTTGCTCTTCCACCAATACACCGATTGGATTTTGTCAACAATATTGGCGCAGGCCGCGAGACGTTCCTTTACGATCATTGCACCGATTTTTTTTGCCTCTTTTTTATTCGAGGCGGTGACATATAATGCGACGGTTTTCATTCTTATCAAAAACTATATCCTGCGATGATTGTCCGGAAAAGGTGGATTGACGGATTTGCCGATTGTTTCATTATCTGTTTGTCCCTCCTTTACCTTCCACCTATTTTTAGCTATTAAATGAAAAAAACCACATCACTGCTGCTCCTGCTGGTGCTGGCATCATCAGCCGTAAGCCAGCCGTCTTCAATTCCTGTTATAGTGCCAAAAGTCATTCGCACCATTCCGCATGACACCAAGGCATTTACGCAGGGGCTTTTCTATTACAAAGGGCTGCTCTACGAAAGCACCGGCCTTTACGGCCAGTCGAGTCTGCGCGTCATTGATCCCAAAGACGGAACCATCATAAAAAACATTCCCGTTGCCGATATTTTCGCCGAAGGGTGCGCGAGGATGGATTCTTTTCTTGTCCAGCTCTCGTGGCGCGAAAAGGCGGCTCTCGTGTATTCGCTGCCGTCGCTTAAGTATGTCCGTTCATTTTCGTACGACGGCGAAGGCTGGGGGCTCACCTCATCCGCCGCGTCGTTTTACATGAGCAACGGCAGCGATACGTTGTTCATCAGGAATAAAAAATTTTCCATAATTGGAAAGATGCCGGTGACAAATGCGGGAAAACCGCTCTTGTCCCTTAACGAGCTTGAATATGTCAAGGGGCTCGTCTATGCCAATGTGTGGTTCGATAAGTCAATTTATCTGATCCAGCCGAAAACAGGAAAAGCGATCAAAATTGTGGACTGCACTTCTCTTGTTGCGCAAAACGCGTCGCAAACCGACCAAGACGTTTTAAACGGAATCGCCTACAACAATGTCACCGGAACGTTTTATCTGACGGGAAAAAACTGGCGGTATATTTTTGAGGTGAGGTTGTAAGGTTCAGGGTTCAGCGTTCAAAGGTTATATATTTTATCTGTTGAACCAGGAACCTTCGAACCTTTTAACGCGCATTCATCAATGCCGCTGCATACCCGGCGCCGAACCCGTTGTCGATGTTCACCACCGTGAGTCCCGACGCGCAGGAATTGAGCATGGCAAACAGCGGCACGAGCCCTCCGAGGTGCGAGCCGTAGCCCACGCTCGTCGGCACCGCGATCACCGGGCACGCCACGAGGCCTGCCACTACCGACGGCAGCGCGCCTTCCATGCCGGCCACGACAATCACCACTGATGCGTCGTGGATCTCCTTGTGATGGGCAAACAATCGGTGAATGCCCGCAACACCCACGTCGCTGAGTGTGGCGCACGGATGGCCGAGCACCTCCACGGTGCACCGCGCCTCCTCGACAACGGGAAGGTCAGCGGTGCCTGCCGAGGCAATCAAAATGGCGCCTTTGACATTGTCCCTTTTTTTCCAGTGCTTGGATTTTTTCCAGAAACATTTTCCAGTTTCGCTGACTTCCACTCCCTTTATTTCTTTTTTAAGCAGGGCAAGCGTTGCTTCGGACGCCCTTGTGCCGAACACGGTCTCATCGTGCGCCATGAGGCTTTTCGCAATGGCAAGCACCTGCTGCGGCGTCTTGTTCTGGCAGAATATTACTTCCGCGTATCCCTTTCGCAGTGCCCGGTGATGGTCAACGCGGGCAAACCCCATGTCTTCATACGGAAGCGTGGAAAGCTTTTTCATAGCGGTTTCAACAGGCATTTTTTTGTCGGCAACCGCCTTGAGCACCTTGAGCAGCGATTCGTGTTCCATAACAACCTCTCTGTTTCCTTTCCAAAGCCCGCCGCTTGTTCCGGCACCATGCATCCGTCAAAATATATATGATGTTACTTTGCCGCCATTACTTCTGCAAGCGCCGCCTTGATGTCCGCCGTTGATTTTGCCCTGAAAATTTTCGACCTGATCCCTCCTGCGCCGGGCAATCCGCGAATATACCATGATGCGTGCTTCTTCATTTCGGCCGCAGCCGTCTTTTCACCATTTAATTTTACGAATCTGTCGACATGACCAAGCGCCGTTTCCATTCTCGCTTGTAATGACGGCGGCGCAGCCGGCGATTGCGCCAAAAGCGCCTTGACAGAAGAAAATATCCAGGGGTTGCCCAGCGCTCCCCTGCCGATCATCACCGAATCGCAGCCGGTCTGCTCAAACATATCCGAGCCGTCTTTGGCCGAGAGGATGTCGCCGTTGCCGATCACGGGCACGGCCACCGCTTTCTTGACAACCGCGATCCTTTCCCAGTAGGAATGCCCTGAAAAGCCCATGGTTTTCGAGCGCGGATGCAGGATCACGGCGCTCGCCCCGCATGCAACCGCGGCCTGCGCGAATTCGACGTCCACCCAGTGGTGCTCGCTCCAGCCCGAGCGCAGCTTCACGCTCACCGGCACCGACGATGCCTTTACCATTGCGGTGACGATCTCCTTGAACAGACGCAGGTCCCTGAGCAGGGACGCTCCGCCGTTCTTTTTCACCACCTTCGGGACCGGGCAACCGGAGTTCAGGTCGATAAAATCGGGGTTCGCTTTTTTTTGGACAAGCTCCGCGGCGCGGGCCAAGCGGTCGGGCTTTGCGCCGAACAGCTGTATCCCGATCGGGCGCTCCCGATCTCCACAAATAAGAAGCGCATCCGTTGGCCTTGACCGGTAGAACAGTCCTTCTGCGCTCACCATCTCCGACATCACCACGTCCGCGCCGTGCTCCCTGCACAAACTCCTAAACACGCTGTCCGTGATGCCCGCCATGGGCGCCAGAAAAAGTTTTTTTCCTGAAAAATCCATTGGAAAATCCCGTGCCAGTAAAATACATGACCATTATTGACAGAGTGTCATCAGAAACATCCACCGTCTTTTTTGTCGGCATGATAACATTATTGAATTATTTTAACTTGTAGTTTTAATTTCACAATAGAAGAAAGCGCTGTATGAAAGTGCTGCATGATGTGACTTTTTCCTCGCCGCCGGCGTTGCTCGCGGCATGGCCGGGCATGGGGAACGTGGGCCTTATCGCCATGGATTACTTGCGCCGCTATTTGAGCGCCGGGCTTTTCGCGGAAATCGACATGAGCCCGTATTTCATCCCGGATTCCATTATCGTCAAGGAGGGCATCGCGCAGCTCCCGGACATCCCGTCGAGCGTCTTTCACTACACCACGAGCCCCGACCTCATCATCTTCGAAAGCAACGCGCAGATCGGCGGCAAGGACGGCATCGCCATCATCAAGACGATCCTCGACATCACCCGCCAATACAAGGTGTCGCGCATCTTCACCGCCGCCGCGCTCGCGCAGCCCATGAGCTTCCAGACCAAATCCGAAGTGCTCATCGCCTGCTCGAGCACCGCGCACCTCGACACAATACGGCATTTCGGCGTGGTGCCCATGCCCGACGGGTATATCGCGGGCCTCAACGGCCTTCTGCTCGGTGTCGCCGCCTCCCGCGGCATCGACGCGGCGTGCCTGCTTGCCACCATGCCGTCCTATGCTGCCAACATGCCGTATCCGAAGGCGTCCCTTGAGATCATCAAGGTGTTCCAGAAGATCTTCTCCCTCAACCTCGACCTCGCCGAACTCAATGCAAGCGCCTCGGACATGGACCAGCAGCTCGCGGCCATCGAGCAGCGCATCAAACAGCTGTTTCCCGCCGAAAAGGAGTCCAACGAGGAGATGTCGGGCCTCGACGAGGAGAAGGTGCCCCACTACATCATGGAGAAGATCGAAAAACTGTTCAAAAAGGCGGAACAGGACCGGTCCGCCGCGCAGGAGCTCAAGAAAGAGCTTGACAAATGGAACCTGTTCGAGTTGTACGAAGACCGCTTCCTTGATTTGTTCGAAGACAACAACAGCAAGCAATAGCGGACGGGCCTTATTTTTTTCCGCCGGCCCCCGGCATTTTTTCAAAGGCATACACGATGCCGTCGCCGCCGCGGGTAATTTTCACGGGGAAAAAGCGGAACCCGTTCACCTCGTAGGTTCGCGGCGCCGAAAGAAAGGAAAATGCCCTGTCCCAGCCCGCCATGTCGTTCCTTATGTAAACAGCAACTCCCCGTGAAATCCCCTGCTCGAAATCCCTCCTTGCTTCCGCTTCCCTGAACATGAATATTTTCCGCGAGGCTTTTTCGCCGAGGTGGTAGGCAAAGAAACCGGCAGACCTGCCGCACAGGACGACGTCCGCTTCCTTTTCCAAATTCCTGACGGTTTCAAGAGTGCCTGCCCTGGTTTCAGCGACTGCATTGTCGGTCTTGATCGTTGCGGCGGTGATTGACGGCAGGTCATACTTTGCGCCGATGCATAGAAGCGCAACGCACCCAACACCGAGAACCCATTTATTATGGAACGTCTCCGCGAACACAAGCACGGCATACAAGCAGCAAATAAGCATGGGCAAGGCGAAGAAACGGACCTGAAACAATATCGGGGCCTTTGCAGAAAGGAGCCAGAAGAATAAAAACGGCATGAGCACCAGAATGGCCATCAGCAAATGGACAACGCGCTTTGTCCGGATTGCATAATAGAAAAGTCCTAGAAGCCCCAAAAGATGCACGGGGAGATTGTAAACGGCCATGATATTTGCGCCGGCCGCGGCCCAAAAGTCATGGAAATTCACCGGTTTTACTCCCAGCGTCAAGATATAATAATTTGTCAAATCATTGGAATAGGTCGCGCTTCCGGATATGGCATGATCAAACGACCTCCAAATGACCGGCGCGAGCAACGGGATAAAAAGCCACCAGGAAAACCCACGCTCTTTTTTAAACAAAGTCAACAGTATAAACACCGGCGGCAACAGCCATGCCTCCGGCCGCAGGAGCCCCGCGCCGAGCAGCGCAATCACGGTAGCGAAGCGCCATTGATTGACAAAGGAATAAACGGCGGCAAGCGCCAGAAAAAGGTACAGCATCGGATAATAGGCAGACATGATGAATTCCGGGATCACGATGGTGTTGCACGCCATAAAAAGCACAAACGCGACCGCACCCGCCCAAAAAGGTTTGCCGAATTTTTGCGCCGTTTTCATGAGCAATGCCAAAATGCCCGTTGTAAAGATACAAATTGCCGGATACAGTGCGCTGTGCCCAATTGTTCCGCATACCAAGGCGAATAACGGTTTTGGTGTTTCGAGGGGGAGTTTAAAATGGCGCCCGAGGTAATTCAGCCACATTATTTTATAACTGAAGTAAGCGTCTTCCCGTTTTCCCCCCAAAAAAAGCGGCAGCAGCAGAAGGAATATGAATGTCGCCGCGCAAATAAAAATAAGAGGCCAATCCGGCTTCCAGGCATTTGAGGCATTATCTTTCTTCAATGGGCCTTCTTCATGGTATCTTTATAATAAAAATAGTATAATGAATATGCATTATTTTCCAGACTGCAATATAAAAAGTTCAATATCAAATAAACCTCTATTCTCTTTATGAACAACGTTAAACCATCTCGCAAAGTCGTTTATTTAGTTCTCTCTCTGCTTGTTGACGTCTTCTTTTTTGCATATTGCAAGACCTGCGTTGCGCATCGTCAATTGGGTGACGCATACAAATTATGCGGTAAAACCGAGCTTGCGACAAAACATTTTATAAATGCAGATTCGCTGGCTTCGCTTGCAATCCAAAAAGTGAAACAACAACCATGATCGAAATTAATTTGAAACGCCGTACCCTTTATCTTATTGTCCTTCTGCTCATTGCATGCGTTTCCGCTGTTTATTGGGATGTGGACAAATTTGAATTTATCAGCTTTGACGATTCCCAGTATGTCTCAAACAATTATCATATTTTCTCAGGATTCAACAAAAAAAACATGCTCTGGGCGTTTACCTCTTTCTATGCGGCAAACTGGCACCCGCTTACATGGCTTTCACATATGCTTGATTGTCAGCTTTACCGCCTTAAACCCGCTGGCCACCATCTCACCAACGTGATGTTCCACCTTTTGAACACACTCCTCCTGTTTTTTGTTCTCAAAGGCATGACAGGCGCTGTCTGGAGGAGCGCGCTTGTTGCCGCGCTATTCGGACTTCATCCACTTCACGTAGAATCGGTCGCGTGGGTTTCCGAAAGAAAAGATGTGCTGAGCGCCTTTTTTATGCTGCTCTCCGTATTATTCTATTCATCATTTGTAATTCGTCAAAAACGGAGCTACTATGAAGGGGCTCTGGTGACGTTTGCTTTGGGCCTGATGGCAAAGCCCATGATCGTCACGCTTCCGTTTGTGCTTCTGCTCCTTGATTTTTGGCCTTTTCGGCGTTTTGCCTTGACAGGAACAGTGTCGCTGAACGGCGATGTCTCCCAAAAAAGATTTATTTCACTATGCATTGAGAAAATACCGTTTTTGGTGCTGACGGCCGCATCATGCATCGTTACCGCGCTTGCCCAGCATGCGGGAAAAGCCATTGGAAAAACTGACAAGTTTTCGTTTGTGGCAGGGTTTGCAAATGCAATGATCTCCTATGTGAACTATATGGGAAAAATGTTCTGGCCTGTCAAGCTTTCCTTCTTTTATCCGTTTCCCGCGACCCTCCCGTCCATTTGGAATCTTCTTTTTTCCTTCATTATTCTTTTCATAATAACGTTCTTTGCGATCATTCTTGTAAAAAAGAAACCTTATTTTTTAATGGGGTGGCTTTGGTTTCTGGGAACCATGGTACCTGTCATCGGGATTGTCCGTGTCGGATCCCAGGCCATGGCCGACCGGTACACCTATATCCCACTTATTGGACTTTTCATCATTTTTGTATGGGCGCTATACGAGGTTGCCGCCCGAAGCAGAATGTTTAAGAGCGTGACAATTGGCGCTTTGCTCGTCGTACTTTGTCTTCTTGCCTATCAAGCCCGGAAACAGACCCAGTATTGGAAAGACGATCTTACCCTAGGAAACCACGGCCTTTCCGTTTCCAAAGAAAATTTCTTTGCCTACAATCTTGAGGGGAATTATCTGCTCTCTCAAAACAATTACCGCGAGGCGTTTCGTTGTTTTGCCACTTCACTTTTTCTGTGTCCGGAACAAGAGGTTCCACTTTCGAATATCGGGCTTATCTTCCTCAAACAGGGAAAACCAAAAGAAGCCATTGCCGTTTACAAGAAATTGCTTATAAAAGACCCAGACAATATTATGGCCAATCTCAATTGCGGCAATGCCTATGGTTTGCTCGGCGACACAAGGTCCGCTATTGCATGTTTTACTCGCATCATTACCATTGATTCCACATATGCTCTAGCTATCCATAATATCGGTGAAGCATTTGAAGCGCAGAGGGATTATCAAAAATGCAGGTCTTATCTTCTCATGGCCCTCCAAAGGGATCCTAACAATGCCGAAACATATTATGCGCTAGGAAATTGCTGTTTTTATGACAATGATATGTTGGCGGCCGTTCAATGGTATAAAAAATCGATTTCCCTTTACTATGATTTTGCAGATTCGCATCGTCAGTTAGGAAAGGCATATTCCTCGTCCAGCAGGCATGATCTTGCGCAAAGAGAATTTGCAATTGCAGATTCTCTGACATCGCTTGACACTGCCAAAAAAAGGTAACGGTGCATGCGCGTGGCTATAACAGAGCGTTTTTCTCTCTACGCGGTTGTCTTTTGTCTCATCGCATCCGTCTCCTTTGCCTATTGGCAGGTGGATAAATTTGATTTCGTCAGCTTTGACGACCATGAATACGTTTCTAATAACCCTCATGTCATGTCCGGATTTAGCAAGAAAAATATTGTTTGGGCTTTTACCTCATTCGATTCGGCCAACTGGCATCCGCTTACATGGCTGTCGCACATGCTTGACTGTACGTTCTATGGGAAAAGACCCGCTGGGCACCATCTTACCAATTTGCTATTGCACATTCTAAATGCATTATTGCTTTTTTTCCTTCTCAGGGCGATGACTGGTTCAGTGTGGAAAAGTGCCTTTGTCGCGGCATTGTTCGGACTGCATCCCCTTCACGTTGAATCGGTTGCCTGGGTGTCGGAAAGAAAAGACGTATTAAGTGCCTTTTTTATGTTGAGTGCACTGTTGTGCTGGACTTCTTATGCCCGAAAGAAACAGCGGGCTTTTTATTTTTTAACACTTTTTCTATTTACTCTCGGCCTCATGGCAAAGCCCATGATCGTCACGTTGCCTTTCATATTGCTGCTTCTTGATTTTTGGCCCTTCCAGCGGTACCGAGAGATTCCCGGAGAAAGTTTGGAATCGCCGAGAACCCTATTTACAAAAAGAATGCTCTTTTTAGGTGCTGAGAAAATTCCATTTATTATTCTTGCCATTGCATCCTGCATCGTTACCGTCCTGGCTCAGCATGCGGGAGAAGCCATTGTAAAAGCGGATGAATTATCCTTACTGTCCAGAATCGAAAATTCCGTTATTTCTTACGTTCGCTATATTTGTAAAATGTTTTGGCCATCACGGCTTTCCTTTTTTTATCCGCATCCGGTGAAACTGTGGCCTGTGTGGATATTGGTCTTTGCTTGTCTGATGCTTCTCGGCATCACCGTATTCGCCTTGCTTAATGTTAAAAAACGGCCCTATTTGATTGTCGGTTGGCTCTGGTACCTGGGAACACTTATTCCCGTGATCGGCTTGGTCCAAGTTGGCTCACAGGCAATAGCAGATCGGTATACCTATATTCCGTTGATAGGGCTTTTTATGAGTCTAACGTGGCTGCTTTCTGATTTTGCTTCGAGCAATCGTTTATATAAAATTGCGGCCACGATTTTCTCGCTGGCCGTTCTCTCCATCGCGGGTGTTGCCGCTCGAGCGCAGGTGGGATTTTGGAAAAACGATCTTGCGCTTGCAGATCATGGAATTACAGCTACAAGGGATAATTTTATTGCCTACAGCATTAAAGGCAATTATCTGCTTGCCCATAACCAATACGACGAAGCTCTTTATTGGTTGCAAAAATCGGTTTTGCTGCGACCTACTCAGACTATGGCTCGATGCAACATTGGCTTGATATACCTTAGAGAAAAAAAGGCAAGAGAAGCAATTGCCGTTTTTAGCGAATTGTTTGCTCTCGACTCGAACCATACCCTTGCAAACCTTAACTGCGCTAGCGCGTACGAGATGATCGGCGATTCAAGATCGGCGATTCGTTGTCTCCGCCGCGCTGTTGCGGCGGACCCCTCCTTCAACGCCGCTTTGCATAATCTCGGAGTCATTTACGGCACAATGAAAGACTATCCGAATTGCAGGCAATATCTTTTAGAAGCGGTTCAAAAAAATCCCAACGACGCGGAATCTTTGTTCTGGCTTGGCAAATGCTGTTATTATGACAATAACATTTCGGAAGCGATAGGGTGGTTTACAAAATCCATAGCTATTGTACCCGATTTTCCTCAATCTCATCGTGAGCTGGGGAGGGCCTACCAGTCCTGTGGCAAAACGGATCTTGCAAAAGAGCAATTTTCAATTGCGGACTCACTCTCCTTATTTCAGCGGAAAACAGAAAAACATTATTAGGCAGGTCTATGATTGCCTTCTTAAAGAAAGAAAGTCAATCCGTCATCATCCTCGGCTTGACGGTAATCACCCTTGCCGTATACTGGCCGGTGCAAGATTTCCCCTTCATATATTATGACGACGATGAATATGTCTATGACAACCCCCACGTTCAACAAGGCCTTTCCATAAATAATTTTCTCTGGGCCTTTCAGTCGAGATCCGCCGCCAACTGGCATCCTCTTACCTGGCTTTCATTGATGCTCGACACGGATCTGTACGGGAAAAATCCCGAAGGCTATCACCTCACCAGTCTATTGCTCCATATTTTCAATGTGCTTCTTCTATTCCTTATTTTATCGAAGCTGACGAAAACAAAATGGCGTTGCGCTTTTGTTTCATGCCTTTTTGCCCTGCATCCGCTTCATGTCGAATCGGTCGCTTGGATTTCGGAGCGCAAAGATTTGCTCTGCGCGCTTTTCATGCTGCTGAGCATATGGGCGTACTCTGATTATGTTGGTACTCGAAAACTGCCGGCGTATATTCGAGCACTAATTTATTTTGCCTTTGGCTTAATGGCAAAACCCATGCTGGTGACGCTGCCCATAGTATTGCTGCTTCTTGATTTTTGGCCCTTGAGTCGATTTGTTTCCGGCACAAATACCATCACCGTCAAAGAGGGTGCCTCCGGCTATCGGCATGGGACAATAGCATTGCTTCTGGAAAAAGTGCCTTTTCTGCTTTTGTCAATTTCCTCATGTTTCATTACACTGTATGTGCAGAAAGCGTCGGGTGCGGTCGCCGATTTTCCTCTGGATCGGCGGGTGGCCAATGCGGTCATTTCATATTTGTTATATTTAAGAAACACCGTCTTTCCCTGTCACTTGGCCTTTTTTTATCCATTCCCGTCTAGCATTAACTTGGTTTTCTTAGCAGTATCGGTTTTGATTATGGGGGGAATATCTGTTGCCGCGATTCGATCAAGGCGCCGCGTCCCCTGGTTTTTTACAGGCTGGTACTGGTATATGGGAACATTGCTTCCCGTCATCGGCGTCATTCAAGTCGGTGCGCAGGCAATGGCCGACCGTTATACATACATTCCGCTTATAGGTCTGTTTGTCATATTCTCCTGGGGAATAACGTGCGTTTTTGCCTTCCGCTTGTTTCAAAGAATAATGATAACGGTAATCGCCTTATGCTTATGTGGCGTTCTTTCAGTAATGGCAAGAAGACAAGTAAATTATTGGCAGAGCAGTGCCTCACTATTCCGCCATGCTCTCGTAGCCACCGATCATAATCACGTCGCGCACAATAACCTCGGAAAGGTGCTTTATTTACAAAACATGCCCGACAGCGCAAGGCACCATTTTTCAGAGGCCATAAAGATCCTACCCACTTATTCAATCGCACTCTACAATTTCGCGTACGTCTTGAAACAGCAGGGTAAATTTAACGAGGCAATTCCCTTATTTCAACAGGCGATAGCATGCGATTCGAACTATTTTCATGCTTATCAACGCCTCGCAGAAACCTACGAGCGCCTCGGTAAAGACTCATTGACGATTGTCTACTCTCGTAGAGCCCTACGGCTTGATCGCGATTCCTTTTCTTCCTGGTTATTGCTTGCAAAGACATTGTATAACAATAATTCTCTCGACACAGCATTACAGTATGTAGACAATGCACTTAGATGCTGTCCATCCTGTTGGGAAGCACATTATTATCTCGGACTGATATATTTAAAAAAGAGGCTGTTAGATAGTTGCTTTTATCATTTATCGTATTCATTACGCCTCAACCCTTTTTCATGGAGCCTCTGCAATTCCATGGGCCAAGAATTATTCAGATACGGCCAGGGGTCGTATGCCGTTCGGATGTATTCCCGCGCAATCAATCTTGCCCCGACTATGGAAAAGATCTATCTTAACCGCGCTATTGTATTTGCCGTCGAGAACAAACTCGATTCTGCTGTTGCTGATTGTCAGCATGCCCTGCGTTTAAAACCGAATTTTACCGCAGCTCATTTTTGTCTGGGACGGGTATTTGAACAAATGGGCGCGCAGGATTCAGCCAAATTTCATATGCGTGAAGCGGGAAAGACCGATTGAAAAACCCCGCCTTCAAAGAAGACGGGGTTTTTTACTAACATCTACGCGAGGCATTACCTCCAGCTCGGCGCGTATCTTGCCAATGCGGCTGTGGCATATTTGGAGTTCGTCTGATCGATGGTGCCATAATCTGAGCCCGTGCAAGACCCGAATGCCGTGTTCACAGTTGCGGTGCCCGTAAAAGTTGTGGCCGTGGCGTTCGTCATGGTATATATGAACCAACGGCTCGAGGAAGGAACATCGACTCCAGCAGAATCCCTCAAGAACGCAAACTGGGTCACATATTGACCCTTCTCGGCGTTATATGCCAACTGGCCTGTATAAATAGCCGTCAACTGCGTGGGAAACTCAGACGCTTTTGCCTTTTGGGACGCATCGAGGAATTTAGGAATTGCAACCGCGGCAAGGATACCCACAATAACTATAACCACCATTAATTCTACCAGCGTAAAACCCTTTGTTTTATTGAGTATGTTTTTCATATGTTTACTCCTTGAGATTAAAGATGATCAGCATAACACATTGTTCCATAATCTATTGTAAAAACCTTCCCTTATACTGACCCTCCTTTCCTGAGCATCGCAGCTCCGCTGGATTTCAGGACTCTATATGTAATCATACCATAAATATCTTTCTATGTCAAGAATATTTTTTCCTCGTTAAGTCTCTTGAGGTCGTTTTAATATTATATATAGATGCTCAATAGGAAGGGTTCCCGACCGTACTGACATGTGTGAAGTCATACTAGTCACTTCCCAACCCTGCTCTCCCATTTTACCCAAAAAATTAAAAAGTGTGACGTCGGCCCAGTTCTGCTGCTGCTTACCGTTAATATAATGAACCTTCCACGAAATTTCCCGCGGCAGGACAAAACCAAAAATACCCTTTCCATATTTTTCCGCAATTAAAAATTGATATTCCCATTTTACCATAGAAATTCTCCTAGACTTCGGCGATTACTCAAATTTACCGTAGTTATAACTATATCATTCTTGCCACCATTCTTCAAGGAAAAATATCTGTTCAATAATAATTGATCCTAAACGTCGATTCTTAATTTGCTATCTTGCTTATGAGGAATAAGTTCTTTCACGAACAAAATATAGAATTTTAAGACTTAGTAGAAATGAGTATTAATAAAATAGACTGTATATCCTAATAACAGGCACGAATATGAGGCGATAATTGCATTTTTCCATTTTTCCCAGAATTTATTCCAAAACGCTCTATTGAAATTTAAGAGAAATATGAGAGGGAGAAGAGAAATAAAATAACGTCCCTGCAGGCCATAAATCGTAATTGAACCCACCGGCGATAAAAGGAAAAATCCTACAGCAATGATTACGATATTTCCATAACCAATACTGCCAATAATCATTTTCTGACGCAAAGATAGCAGCATGTTTTTTGAGGAATCCAATAATGATATTGCAAACAATACTAAACCGTGTATAAAAAGAATTGTATGATTGAGGTGTGTATAGGAATACCCCAATCTTCCCATCGTGCCAATGATCCATTCTTTACCTTGAGTAACAAAATTGAGCAGGAAATGGATGGCGAAAGCTCCGGGTGCCGATGTTATGATCTGTAGCTGTTCATGGACATTACCGTAAAAATCATTTTGCAGGACCCTTCCACCTTTCAATTGAAGTGAGGATACATAGTTGTCCCATGTCAGCGAGGGTAAACAACAAATGACACAAAGACTAACGAACATCGCCAAAGACTTTGTTGGAGAACCGATATTATTTTGTGGAATGACAAAAAACAAGAACGGAACAATGTAATAGCCGGGTTTTGCAAAACAATAAATCAGCGAAATAAAAACATAAATCATCATTTCTGCCTTTCGAATCTGTTTTTCTCGTAAGGCATATCGCAACGCCAGGGCAACAATAAGAAATGAAAGAGAAATGTTCATAACATCGTAGGTCACTGACGCAGCCTGAAATAATGTCATCGGATTCAATGCAAGCGCCATCATGACACATTTATGTATTGGAATAAACTTTATCGCCATATAAACAATAAGGAGATAAAAAATCAATCCCGCAATCCTTGCACCCCAGAGTAAATGTATTGGATTTGAATTAATAATCTTCGCACTCCAAATACCAATAACAAAAGGAGTATAGGGGACCGGATTGATTTGATAGCTTGGATTGTCGTAAAACACTTTCGTCTGTTCTTGCAAAGGCGTACACTCTAGTTCTTTGAGTTTTGCTCTGTTTATTTTATATCCGATATTAAAAGGTATACCTTGGAATGATTCTGAAATATAAAAAAGATTCACGGGCAAATATCCGCCGATCTGCCCTTCATGTTGTCGTGGAGGAACTTGACCCGTGGAAAGAAAATATGAATTGTAAAAATGCCGGTCTTCATCATTTGAATGAAATGGCGGATTTGAGTATACCATGAGCATTCCGCAAATATATCCAATAAATAGAAATAAGTTTTCGGGAGAAAAAATACGTTGCCGGGTCAAAGGTATTTTATAAAGTGCTAATTGTTTCCAACCGAATATAATCATGATTTCCTTAATGAGGTCTTTTTTAGAAGGGATAATAATTGTTTTGCGTCTGTACGATTCGGGTTTATGGCAACGGCCCTTTCCAAATAATCAATTGCATCCGGAAAGCGTTTCTGTGTACTCGCTATGTAACCTAAAAAATAAAGTGCTTCATCGTCCAGTTGATTAATGGTCAGAATTTTTCCAAAATACCATTGCGCCGAATCAATTGATTGTGAATTTAAGAAAACATTCCCAATAGTTTTAAGAAGCGGAATATTATTTGGCTGAATTGCATATGCTTCCCGGAGAAAATATTGTGCCGTCAAATTATCTTTATTGTCAATAAATAACCGTGCTTTTTTCATGAGCACCGAGACAAGAAGTTCCGTCGCTAAATCGTCCACCCTGTTTACAATCGATCCGCTTCCCAGGCGGATTGCTTCTTTGGCATGCACCACGGCTGAATCATATTTCCCGATAATGTCATAATATGTTCCCAGGTAATATTGCACCCGTGCATGTTGCGGGAATCTTCTGGATAATACTATGAGCTTTTCTCCCCCTTCATTCAATATTCGTTGTCTTTGAAGAGGATCCAGTATTTCTTGGGCTTTAATGACCTGGTGAAACGCCTCGTACCAAGGGTTAATGAGATGAACTTTGGGGGCGTTCCAGAAAAAAACATATCCCGCAAATGAAAGAATGGGAAAGAGATAAATAGTCAGATTTTTTAGACGCTGTAATTCCTTCTTATCCATAATAAAACATTTTCTAAAATTCCGTAACAATACCCTTTTCTTTGAATATTATACCCTATTTCCTTATCAATAGTGTTATAAAAAAGGAAATCTACCAAAAGCTAATTGGAAAATCTTTTTGGAAAATTCCAAAAGAATCAGATTCCAATTATATTGAAGGAGACCGGGAGAAGAGAATTTCTTTATAACGATTCTTAGGAACGCCGCATGACCGGGGGTGCTCGTTAGCAATCTCTTCGAACCACAGTGCAAAAGAGCGCCGTGTCTTATTTACTCGTTGAAAACGCCTGCAATTTACCCTTAATATAGCGTTTTACCTCTGGATTCTCACTGGTGGTATATACAAATTCAAGAAAATCCCTTCCTTCCGCCGGTTCCCCGGCTTTTTTAAACATTGCGGCGGCTATGCCCGCCAATTTATATCCGGGAGCGTTTGGTTGCGTAACCGCACGCGCCATGTATTGCGCCGCTGTTTTCTTGTCACCATATTTGTAATAAATCATTCCCAAATAAAAATACAGCTTCCATTTATTTTCCACCGTACTGGACACGCCCCGCTCAAGAATTACGCGCGCAGCATCCGGATCCATGCATATATCAGGAATCATGAGGCCGGCAAATTCATAAGCCGGATAAAAATTTGGATTAATCTTAGTAACAAGATCCACCATGTGCACGAGCCATTGATACTGTTTGTCGGTAATAAAGTGGCTGCCGAAATAAATAGTTGTCCGGATCCACAAATAATCAGCATATGCGGTATGGAATCCGAGAAGATAGGGTTTTATTTTTTCACTTTGGGGGATAAGTGACATGCTTGCAGGTGCCCATAGGTTTGCACGAAAGGATGTCAACTTGTTTTGGGTGCCAAGAAGCAAAATCCACAAAACGGCTATACCCAAGACGGTAAGGGGCATATGCCACCAGGCTGCCCTTTTCACTAGAGATCCTTTTTTGAAAAAAGCGCGCATGATAACGTAAGAAAAAGCGCAGTATAGAGAATTCCGTAAACAACGGCATATCCGTAATAGGCCGTTGGAAGGTTTATGTTATAGACGATATTATCCCGCACATTAAAATGTTCAAGATTCGGCAGCACGAAGTAAATCACTTTAAGGAGAACCGGATAAAGCGATCCTTTTGCCTCAACGAATTTAATTGAGAGCAGGTCATTAAAATGGCCTGCAATATAAAATGCGAGGGAAAAAATAGAAGCAAGCATGGGCGTGGTAAGCGTGGAAAAAAATATCGACGCAGAAATCATAAGTGACATCTCGGCCCAAATCAGAAAAATCGCATAAATGAGAGTCAGTTGAACGGTGCCACCCAAATAGATAAGCGTTCCAATAAAAATTATAGACATGACGAAATAATTAATTAGGAGTGTGAAAAGAAGGCCGGCAAACTTTCCGCACACAAACTGGTTACGGGAAACCGGTTTGGTAATGACATGATACACCGTTTTCTGGCTTATTTCCCTTCCAAGCATGCCCACGCCGATGAACACCGCAAGGAGCAGCCCTGCAAGCGACATAGTGGCAAGCCCGAAATCCTGCATTACCTGTATCCGGGCAAACACGGACCAGTCTGCCACAAACACCGAGAGGACAATGAGCGCAACAACGAAAAAAAGCACGAGATACAGCACGTTGTTCCGAACTGTTTCCTTGAAGGTGTTTGTCGCTATCTCGGAAATTGCCCGCAGGTAGCTTTTCATTTATTTCCTTTTGTAAATTATATCCTCTAAGGAAGCTGTGCGTTTTACCACCGATTCGCAGAACAACCCCTTTTCACAAAGAAATTGCAAGCATTGCCTAGGGTCCTTACCAGGCGGAATCATAATAATGTCCTTGCCGTCAGTTGCCTTTGTTATCGTATACCCCATGGATGACAGCGTCTGTGTATCAACATTGCTAAGACCCATCACAATGCATTCTGTACCACTTTGACCCTGTGAAAGAAGTTGTGAAATTGGTCCTTGATATTCCAATCGTCCGTGGGACATGACCAATATATGGCTGCATACGGATTCGACATCATCGAGAATGTGGGTGCTGAAAAAAATGGTTTTGCCCTTTTGTGCCAGATCAAGCAAAATTTCCCTGAAAAGCCTTCTGCCCAACGGATCGAGGCCGCTCATCGGCTCATCAAGAATATAAAGATCTGAATTGCACAGAAGCGCTTGGGCCATCGAGAGCCGCTGCTGCATGCCTTTTGAAAGCTCTTTCACCTTGGAGTCTGCTGATGCAGACAGCTCGACCGTCTCAAGTACGCGCATGATATCTGCTTCAGCCGATTTTTGGTCTTCCTGCACCAAATTTTCTGCAAAACGGAGCGTTTCGCGCACCGTGAGGTGCTCGTAAAAATAGGGGCGTTCGCTTAAAAACGAAACACCTTTTCTTGCTGAAGGAAGCGCCGGGTCGAGGCCGTTGATCCGGACTGTTCCCGAAGTGGGGCGGACAAGACCTAAGAGCATTTTGATGCTTGTGGTTTTGCCAGCTCCGTTGGGACCTATAAAACCGGTCACCATATTTTTTTCCATGGTAAAGGAGCAATTTACCACGGCAGCCACTTGCCTTGTCCAAAAATGCTTTCGAAAGTTCTTGCAAACGTTTTGAAATTCAATAATGGGGATGGACATAGGTGTTGAGCTTTCTTGCCGGATTACGCAATAAAGATAATATGATTAAAAAGGCAAACACAAAAAAAAACTTGTATTTTATTTCCTGTGAGCCGCCAAAAAAAACGCACCGTCCACTACTGTAAAACCCACCGGAAAGCACCTGCAGCCGGCAGATGCGTCGTATGCAAATCATGGGTATGCAAGCAATGCTCAGCGAGAATAGACCGCCAGCTATATTGTGAAAAATGCATTCCCCCAAAACCTTTATATGAAAAATCTGTCGTTTCTGCGCCCTTGCCCGAGGTTCCTCAACCTCCAGCGCTACCACCAGCGCCGGCAACGTTTAAACCGCAGAGGACAATCCCCTGGCGGCAACTGGTGTTTTTTGCCAGCATATTGCTCGCGCTATTCGGCATCTTGTTTTCCTTTTGGAACATGCATGCTACAGCAGAACTCTCCGCCCAGAACCGCATCCTCAAGGAAAAAAGGAGCGAGCTTCTCGACCAGATCAAAGAGCGCAACCGTGAAATTTCGGATCTGCGCAGTACGCTTGATTCTTTGAACCATTATATCGACCGGACGGTTACAAAAAAGAAAAATCCCTTTGTTTTTCGGAATGACCTCAGCGGACTGTCCCTGCTCAACGGCCTGCCGATGTCGTTTGACAACGGAAGGCCCGATAAACGCCTTGTCTGTCTTACCTTCGACGGCGGCTCGGTTGCCAACGCAGCCACCGATATTCTCGACACCTTAAAATCCCGCAATGTGAAAGCGACAATGTTTTTGACCGGTCAATTTGTTAAAAAATATCCGGATGTTGTGCTGCGTCTGGTACGGGAGGGACATGAAGCAGGAAACCACACCTTTTCGCATCCGCATCTTACTTCTTTTGCACAGGACCAGACGCAATCGATATTGCCTGCCATCACCGAGGCATATCTTGACCGGGAACTTGGAAAAACAGATTCCCTTTTCCATATATTGACCGGCGTCCCGCTTGCACCGCTTTGGCGTGCACCGTACGGCGAATACAACCGGACCATATGCATTTGGGCCCAGAAAGCCGGATTTCTGCACGTCGGATGGCGGCAAGGCAGAACATGGAAACTTGGCCTCGACAGCAACGACTGGATCAGCGACGAGGGATCGTCAGGCTATCATACGCCGCAAGAGGTGTATGATAAAATCGTGGCGCTTGCCAACAGACCGGAAAATGGAATCAACGGCGGCATCATTCTCATGCATCTGGGCACGGTGCGCACTCAGAAGGACAAGCAGGTCCATCTGATGCTCGGAAGGCTTATCGACACGCTCCGGTCCCTTAATTACCGTTTTGTGCCCATATCGGAAATGCTGAAAGAATCCGGGATTGATATTGGAACATTAAAGCATAGTTAAAAGAATTTGATATGTTGTATTTTCAAAAGAAATAATAAACCAAGAAAAAAATGTTTGATACCCATCATCTCAGAGAGCTGCTGATTAGGACTCCAGGTATCCTTGTCGGCCTCACTATTCATGAATATTGCCATGCATTAGTTGCACATTGGCGAGGTGATGATACTGCAAAAATGGTTGGACGTCTTACTTTAAATCCCATTCCCCACCTTGATCCAATAGGAACAATACCCTTATTATTTACGACTTTTGGTTGGGCAAAACCGGTTCCTGTAAATTACTACAATTTGCGAAATCCCCGGCTCGACTCTGCACTCGTAAGTGTTGCTGGTCCGATATCGAATATTTTTTGTGCATTATCTATTGGTTTTGTTTTTCGGATTTTACAGACCTTTTTATCCGCAGAAGGATCTTTGCTTTATACATTCCTTATTCTAAGTAAGGCTTATGCAATTAATATAGGCCTATCTTTTTTCAATCTATTACCTGTTCCCCCACTTGATGGCTCCAATATTCTTTTAAGCTTTCTTCCTCGTTCACAAATAGAACCATATTTCAGAATGATGCGCCATATACCGACCATTTTCCTTGTCCTTATTGTCTTAGAACTTATGTTTAATATAAAAACAATTTCATTTATACTTAATCCTCTTTACAAGCCGTATTATTCATTCTGGACCTTTATCATTTTTGGCGGAAGGATGTAATTCATGCCCACCCCAAACATCTCGCAAAAGCGTTTGAAACAGATTGCGGCTAACTTTTCCCAATCATCAATCATGGTGGTGGGCGATTCCATGCTCGATGAATATGTTTGGGGAGATGTCAGCCGCATATCACCGGAAGCACCCGTGCCCGTCGTGCATGTCCGGTCGCGTTCATCCCGGCTGGGTGGCGCGGCCAACGTGGTGCAGAATCTGAAAAGCCTCGGCGTTAGCCCTTATCTTGTGTCGTTGTGCGGAAACGATGACACCGGCATACTGTTACGGAAAAAACTGGAGCAAGCGGGCTGTAATTCAAAGGGGCTGGCCGTGTCGTGCCAAAGGTCCACTACCATTAAAACAAGAATTATTGCGCGGCACCAGCAGGTGGTGCGTGTAGACAGCGAAACGGTTATTGATGTGACAAAAGACGAAGCTGAAGTCTTGTGGAAGAGCGTTTCTTCCGAATTGTCGCGAGTGAAGGGCGTCATCATATCAGATTATTCCAAAGGCGTTGTATCCAAACCGTTTATTGTCCAGCTTCTTGATGCTTGCAAAAAAAGGAATCTGTTTGTTGCCATAGACCCCAAAGAACGGCATTTCGATTTATACAAAGGCGTGAGCATCATTACTCCCAACCTCAAGGAAGCGCATGCCGTACTCGGCGTGCCCAACGCTCAAGTCAATGACAGGGAAATTGAGTTGCTCGGTTGGAAAATCGTAAAAAAGCTTGACCTTCCATACCTGCTTATCACTCTGAGCGAGCGCGGCATGGCCTTGTTCGAAAGGAACACCCGCACCTTTTCGCATCTGCCAACCGTAGCCAGAAACGTTTTTGACGTCACCGGCGCCGGCGACACGGTTATTAGCGTTTATGCGGCGGCAATCATCAGCGGGGCAAAACCTATCGAAGCCGCTTACCTTTCTAATCACGCAGCAGGCATCATTGTTGGAGAACTCGGCACCGCCTGCGTGACGCCGGAAGCGCTGCTTGCGGCCTGCGCAGAAAAATATACGGGTCAATAAATTGTCGTCTCCGCTTGTTAAAACGCCACCAAGGAATTATATTTTGTCGACACGTGAGGGCCCGTAACTCAGTTGGTTAGAGTAGCGGACTCATAATCCGTTAGTCCTAGGTTCGAGTCCTAGTGGGCCCACCACTCTTTAACAATAGAAAACAACGACTGGCTATGACGGGTAGGCTGCTGTTATTTTTCCCCTTTTCCGAAACTAAAAACACCTTCGAAATATTCCACAAAAAAGCACTTCTGATACGGAAGTGCTTTTTTGTTTTTATATTTTCCCTTCAGTTCGATAGGCCGGTGCGGTTGATACGTTGACGCATCCGTCTTTTTTCGGTGAAATTATCGGAGGCGATATGATAAAAGACCTTGAATCGCTGATTCATCTGCAGGCAATCGATTTGCAGATCCACGAAATCTTGCAGTCCCAGCGGGACCTGCCAAAGCTGCTTTCCGAACTAGAAAAGGCCGTGGTTTCGGCACAGAAGACGGTTGATGGCGTCAGCCAACAGCTGGCGGCCAATGCAACCGAAAAAAAAACATTTGAAGAAAAGGTTGGCACCGCAAAATCGGCCCTCGAGAAAAGCCAGGAACGCCTGAGCTCCATTAAAACGAATCGCGAGTATGATGCGGTCCATGCGGAAATCGAAAATTTTAAAAGCATTATTGCCGGCGCCGATGCCCGCATGAAAAGCCTTTCGGCGGAAACCGACAAGCTCCAGCAATCGCTTGAGGCGCACAAGGCAGAGCGCGAAAAAATAAAAGGGGAAAATGACCCCAAGATCGCCGAACTTAAAACGAAAATCGCTTCGATCGACAGCTCGGTGGCCCAGCTTAAAGAGGGCCGCGGGGCGATAATCGCCGGCATTCCCAAACCGCTGCTGCGCACCTACGAGCATATCCTCTCCCGGAGGAAAAACGCAAAGGTGCTGAGTTTTGTTGACGACAGCCACCGCACCTGCTCTTCATGCTTCAAGGTGCTCGAAACCCAGCTAGTCAACGAGATCCGCAAGGGGGCCAGATTGCTTACCTGTCAGAATTGCGGCGCGATCTTTGTGTGGGGGGAAAAGCCCGTGGATAAAGTTACGGATAAATCAGAGGAGAAAAAGGAAGAGGCTCCTGCAGCGTGAAATAGTTTGTTTTCCGCTCATCCCTTTCCCCTCGCTTTTTGCTTTCCACTTTTTTTTCCCTCTGGCGCCGCGTCGGCGCTGTCAGAAAAAACAATTTCATAATCGCCGTCCTCGTCCTTCCCGATATGGCACCGGGTAGCGGGTTTTTTATCCTGGCCCAAGTGCAAAAGCAGCTGGCGCGAAATCCCGGGCAGCAGTGTTCCGTCTATGACCGCATCGGCGTTGCGCGCGCCTGTTTCTATGGCGGTGCAGCTGTCGGCGATGGCGTCAACAAGATCGGGGGATATCGACATCGTGATGCCGTGCGCCTTTTTCAGGCGTTGCGCGATCGTGTCCAGTTTCATTGCGACAACGCCTTTCATCACCTCCTTTGACAGCGGCCTGAACGGCACGATCTTGCAGCGCGCCAGAAGCGCCGGCTGGAAATGGGCCGACAATTCGGGCCGGATGGCCTTGACAAGATCGTCGCTGGAACATGATGCAGCGCGCTCCTGCGCGCACATCCCGGCAATGGTGTCGGCCGCGAGGTTCGAGGTCATGATGATGATGGTGTTGCGGAAATTGATCTCCCGGCCCTCGCCGTCGCGCATGAATCCCTTGTCGAACACCTGATAAAACAGGTTCATGACCTCCAGGTGCGCTTTTTCCACTTCGTCAAGAAGCACGATCGAATACGGCTTCTGGCGCACCGCCTCGGTAAGAACGCCCCCCTCGCCGTACCCCACGTAGCCGGGCGGCGACCCTTTCAGCTGCGATACGGTGTGCTTCTCCTGGTATTCCGACATGTTAATGGTGGTGATGAATTTCTCGCCGCCGAACAGTGTGTCGGCGAGGGCTCGCGCGCATTCGGTTTTGCCCACGCCGGACGGCCCGGTGAACAAAAACACACCGAGCGGCGCGTCTGGACTGCCCATGCCTGTTTTTGACGCTCGTATGGTGCTTGCAAGCGCCGCGAGCGCGTCATCCTGGCCGATGACGCGCTCGCTGAGGCGCTTTTCAAGTTCCAGAAGTGTCTGTGCTTCGTCTTTTACCATGGTGCCCACGGGAATGCCGGTCCAGTCCGAAATCACCTGTCCGCACACCGATGCAGACACATGAGGAAATACCATCGGGTTGTCGCCTTGTAACGTTTCAAGTGCTTTAAGTGCTTCACCTATGTCCTTCTGAACAGCTGATAGATCTTTTTCGTTTCCGCCTTTTTCTCGAAGCGTTTTGATTTTTTCCTGCAATGATTGTATTGACTGCACCTGGGTTTTTTCTTTTCCCCACTGTTCGGCAAGCGCTCCAATTTCTTCTTTCTTCCGTTTTATAGCGGCATCACATTCGTCAATAAACTCCTTCTCAACCGGCAGGCCAGCCTTCCTGTCGCGTTCAAGCTTCCTTTTTTCAAGTTCGGCGTTCTGAAGGCCGCGTTCGGCTCCGTCAAGCGAGGCGGGTTTAACGCTCTGGCTCATTTTGACACGGGCACAAGCGGTATCGAGCACGTCCACGGCCTTGTCGGGCAGCTGCCTGCCCGAAATATACCGGCGCGACAGGGAAACCGCGGCGGTCACGCCTTTGGTGGTGATTTGTACGCCGTGATATTTTTCGAAACTGTCGGCAACACCCCGCAGCATGATGATTCCCTTGATTTCGTCGGGCTCTTCTATTTTGACAAGCTGGAACCTCCGCGCGAGAGCCGGATCCTTTTCAAAGTATTTACGGTATTCGGACCATGTTGTGGCGGCAAGCGTGCGCAGTTCGCCGCGGGCCAGCGCCGGCTTGAGCAAATTGGCCGCGTCCCCCTGCCCTGCGGCGCCGCCCGCGCCGATGAGCGTGTGCGCCTCGTCAATAAACAGAATTGTTGATTTCGAATTGTTCTTCACGGCGTCAATGACGTTCTTCAACCGTTTCTCAAATTCGCCTTTCACCGAGGCTCCCGCTTGCAACAGCCCGAGATCCAGTCCCCACAATGCGACATTTTTAAGATTTTCTGGTACATCGCCGTTTACAATACGGAGCGCGATGCCCTCAACGATGGCGGTTTTGCCGACCCCGGCCTCGCCGACAAGTATGGGATTGTTCTTGCGCCTCCGGTTCAAGATATCGAGGGCTTGGCGAATTTCGTCGTCACGCCCGAGAATCGGATCAATCTTTCCTGCCCTTGCCTCTTCGGTAAAATTCGTGCAGAACTGCGCCAGCACACTGGCCGCGGCCTCAGGAGTGCGCGAAACCGGCGGATGTCCTGACGAATCCCCACCGGAGAACTGCTGCTCTGATGATGTTTTGGTAAGGGAAATAAACTCGGTTTTGAGCGCTTCAAGGTTCACCGACTTTAACAGCTCGCCATAGGACGTCATGGAAAACTGCCCTTTTTCGAGCATGGCGACAAAAAGCAGTCCCGACGTGATTGACTGAAGAGAATAACTCAGCGAACCGATGCTCCATGCGAGCTCCATTGCCTCAAGCAACGGCGGTGAAAATGACGGTCTCCCGGTATTGCCGTTTCTGAGGTTTTCGAGCTCCGTGTTTACCGCCTCTTTAAGACGGCCCGCATCAACATTGTAATGCTTGAGAATCACGGCGACGTCTCCGGTTGTGTCGTCGAGGAACTCCGCAAAGAGGTGCTCCCACCGGACTTCATAATGGCCGCGGTTGACACACAGCCCGACAGAAGCCTCAAGTGCTTTCGTGCATTGGTCGTTGAGCTTTTCCAACAATAAACGGATGTCTTTTACCACCATGGCGGCACCATCCTTTTCTCATACGCAGAGGTATTCGTTGTTCACTTTCGGTCGATGCGAGTCAGCGTTCCCATTATGTCTCGGTATACCGGATAAAAATTTTTAAACAACAGCGGCTTTGTCCAGAAGGCGATGCGAAGGTTGTAGGTATCAATGGTAAAGAAGAACTCCACGAATCTGAACTCGCCGGAGGAATATTCCCACCGCACCATCGGAACATTATAAACCGTGTCGTCGAAAAGTCCGTAATCCTGCACCTTACTGTTTTTGTTGATCTGCTGCATCTGTTCGGCATATTCCCGATTTGTTTCGTTAAGATTGGCAACGATTCCCCTTGTCGCCTGGGTTTTTTCCACGGTAAAGCCGATAAATAAAAGTTCCGCGCCGGATTCGTGAAGGGTTCTCACGGTTGATCGGTGGCCCTTCATGTTGTTTGGATCGGTGATAAGATCCCAATTTCCTCGATAGCTCAGAGAAAAGCCGATCGGTTGGTTCTGATACGTGCGGTCCTTGGGAAAAAACGCGCCTGGATAAAACTGTTTTATCGGCGCGAGACAACCGAGAATGAGCAGAAAACCGGTGGACAGCACGGCATAACATGACCGCATGAGCGCCTAACGCTTCCCTGTGGTGGGCCAATTTTTCCTTCGTTCTGCGGTGCGAATGATGCGTGCACCGAGCTTGGAAAGTCGCTGGTCGATATTTTCATATCCACGGTCTATCTGCTCGATATTCTGGATACAACTTTTGCCCCGCGCTGCGCATGCCGCGATGAGCAGGGCCATTCCGGCGCGGATATCAGGCGATGAAATGGTGGCCCCGACAAGCTGCGACGGCCCGTTCACCACGGCCCGATGCGGGTCGCAAATCACTATTTTTGCACCCATGGATATCAGTTTGTCAACAAAAAAGAGCCTTGATTCGAACATTTTCTCATGCAGAAGACATGTGCCGCTGGCCTGCGTCGCCGCGACAATCATGATGGACATGAGATCCGCCGGAAAAGCAGGCCATATGTTGTCTTCAATTTTCGGTATCGCGCCGCCAAGATCCTGTCGGATTTTCATAGTCTGGTGCCCCGGCACCATCAGTGTCCTTTGGTTTTGATCTACCTCTACCTGTATGCCGAGACGGGCAAACTGAAAGAGAATCATTTTCATATGCTGCGGATCGATGTTTGTAATGGTTATTTCTGAACGCGTCGCGGCTGCGAGGCCTATAAAGGATCCCGTTTCGATGTAATCGCTTCCGAGGGTGTGCGGGGCGCCTTCAATTCCCCCAGATCCATATATGGAAAGGACATTGGACCCTATCCCTTCTATCTTTACACCGCTTTTTTCCAAGAACCTGCATAGCCCCTGCACATGCGGCTCCGATGCCGCGTTTACAATAGTGGTTCTGCCGCGCGCACCTGCGGCGGCGATAACCGCATTTTCCGTTGCGGTCACAGACGCTTCGTCAAGGCAGATGTCCGTGCCGCGCAGACCCTTTTTCGCTTCCAGAACATAAAGCACTTGCTCAGAATTACTTGACTTTTGATAGTGTTTAGCCGTCATTTTTGCGCCAAGAGCCTTAAATACATGAAAATGGGTATCCAGCCTGCGGCGGCCGATTGAATCCCCGCCTGGCTGAGGGATCACCGCTTTCCCGGTGCGGGCGAGCAATGATGACGCAAAGAGAATCGAACCGCGTATGATACTTGAAAGGTCAGCAGGCAGCGTCGGGGCTGGCTCTGCCGTCGCATCAATACATACGCTTGAATTGTTTATCTCCGATATTTTTGCTCCAAGGAGTGATGCTATCGAGAGCATGCTCCGCACATCGCCAATGTCCGGCACGTTGGAAAGGGTCACGCTACCATGGCATAAAAGCGCCGCGGCAATAACCGGAAGGGCTTCGTTTTTGTTGCCAGCCGTTCGGATGGTTCCCTGCAGCTTGACGCCGCCTTCAACAATGAAACTGCTCATACCGGTCCTCTTGCATAATTATCCACAAAATTATAATATAAGTTTTATGCGACGATTAATAAAACAGCTAACGTTACCTGATGTCTTCGAAAACCCCCTTGGTGCGTTCTTTTGATTAAAAAATTTCCATTATTTTTATTCAAAGTGATCTATTTTTCTAAAAATTCATTATATTCTATTTTGAGCTTCGTCTTGCTCGCGTGTTACATAATTTTTTGAACTAACACCATTTTACAGGGAATTCTTCTTTGGGTTGCAAGCACACGCCGCTTTGCGGATCTGCGCGCTATCCAAGAGAACAACCAAGTTCCCGGTAGAGGGATCAAAAAATTTGCCGTGAGTTAAGGCGAAGCTTTTTTGTTTTCCATCCTCGATGTTGTATTTTAAGGACATGGCCGCAGACCGATCATCTTTTCTTGCTCTTGCCCTTGACAATCTGAACTCACGTGCAGAAGTACGCTCGCTTGTCAGCCAGACCAAACAGTATTTCGGCACTTTCAAGGTCGGTTTGGAGCTGTACACCCGCTTTGGCCCTTCGATCCTCGAAGAGGTGTTTGAAACCGGACGCAAGATTTTCCTCGACTTAAAATTTCACGATATCCCCCAAACCGTTGCAAATGCTGTCCGTTCATCATCACGACTTGGCGTTCAATATCTCACTGTGCATGCCCAGGGTGGCACCGAGATGATGAAGGCTGCATGCGCCGCGGCACGCTCCGCATGCAATGAAGGGCTTGCGCCTCCCAAAATTGTCGGCGTCACCCTGCTTACCAGCATTGACGCCTCGGCGTTGCTTAACGAATTGAATGTGTCTGTTGCCATAGAGCAGCATATTAAAATCCTCGCCCTCCGAGCAGTTGATGCGCTCCTTGATGGAATTGTATGTTCGGCTGCCGACCTTCCTCACGTGAAACCCTTGTTGCCAGACGGATTTGAAATCATTACCCCGGGCATAAGGCTTCCCGAGGGCAATACCCATGATCAAAAACGTGTTTCTACGCCTAAAGAAGCAATAAAAAACGGCGCGACACTATTGGTGATCGGCCGCGCGGTTACCGAAGATAAAAATCCAGCTGCAATCGCGGAAAAAATTCTAAAAAGCATCGAATAGCCTGCAAAAATAATTCCATTTTTCTATTTTAAATAAAATTTAATACGCCAATACTCACCTAGTAGCGGTTAGATCAATAAAAATCTGAAATATTCTTGGGTAATAAGATCTTTAAAAGGAAGACAAGTCGTTATTATTTTTTAATGCTTTAAAAAATCTTTAAACTTTAAACACAAGTTATTCACAAAATAAATATGTTATGCTCATTTATTGTTGCCAATTTGTTAATATTTTATTTATTTATTTATATTTCGATTATTATCAATCAGTTATAAAACAACGTTCCTTAAAATATTATCAACACGGTTAAAATTTTTTAAATATCTCCGTTTAAATTTTTCTTATTATCAAGATTGAAAAATATTCAGACTTTAATATTTTTCTCTACATCCATGGTACAATTTCCATGAAATGTCGCGCCTTCGTTAATGACCAGATCTCTTGTTTTTAAATCTCCGATCAACGATGCGTTCGCTTCCAATTCCACCCTGTCTTCCACAGAAAGGTTTCCTCTGACACTGCCGCCAATAATTGCGCTTTTAGCAACAATATCTGCCTCTATGTGGCCGGCATCTCCTACAGTCAAGGTCTCGGCTGTTTCCAGTTTTCCCTTAAGGGTGCCATCGATGCGTATGCTGTGGGGTACTGTAATTGTTCCCTCAACCGATGTGCCGGGGCCTATGATTGTTTGCAGTCCCTTATCGCTCCCTTTTTCCATAGAAAGACTTCCTTTCTTATTTTCCTTGATTGCTGAAAATAAATTTGGCAGGGTCAATATTTTTCCCATCTTTTATTATTTCGTAGTGAAGATGCGGGGCAGAAGAGCGTCCAGTATTTCCAACCAATGCAATTGTCTGGCCACGCTCCACGTGGTCGCCCTTTGCAACAAGAATCTGGGAACAATGGCCATACCGGGTTGAAAACCCATATCCATGCCGAATTGTTAATAAAAGCCCAAAATATTTGTCATTGCAGACATCTTCAACAATGCCGGGCGCTGTGGCGCGTATAAGGGTACCCTGAGTCGCAGCATAATCCAAACCATTGTGCATTTGCTCAGTGTCGTTTGCCACCTCTATATACCGGCGCGTTATCCATCCGTCAACTACTGGCTGGATACTGGGTAGTGCCGCGAGGGACAGTTCTGCGGACTCCCCTTTCTTTAAAATCTGTCGCTCGGCGCCCGATGATGTCATTTTAAGGCTGTCGAGCAGTTTGTCCACGGCAGACTTTGAAGATGCCGTCTCCCCGTTTTGACGGGCGGCATCCAAGGTGGTGGTGCTCTTTTTAGGGTCCACCCCTGAAGATTGGGCGACCCGACGAAGGTAACGCCCCAAAAGTTCTATTCTGTCAATTTTTTCTGAAATAGACTTTATTTTTTGGTTGTCTTCCCTCAAATGCCTGTTTTCATTCGTAAGGACGTACACTAACTGCAACTTTGCCGCTATCTCTCCAGATTTTACCACAAGAAGAATAAAACCGACAATAAAAATCACCATAAACACAACAAGAGAATAGACAATATTCCGATGGAGGTGCATCGAGAAGGTTTTGGCGTTTCCCTCCGGAATAAACATGATTGTATAATAATTTTTTTTTATCTGCATCGGTTTTTTCTGTTACCAAAAGAGGCTTTTCATGACGGCTTAGAAGCCGTTGAAAAATTTCATTTATTCCTTGGAAAGAATTTCAATTATTCTATTTAGGTCGTCTTTATTGTAATAATGGATTTCTATTTTGCCTTTATCGTTCCGCAGATTTGTGAAAGTAACCTTAGTTCCAAATTTATACTGCAATTTTTCTATGAGCGCGTGATGATCCGGGTCTTTTGTCGCTCCTGCCTTTTTTTTAACACTGCCTTTTTCTGCCTTTTTCGCTTTTCCGTGTTGCACCGCCTCTTCCACATCGCGCACGGAAAGCTTTTGGGCCACGATCCTTTGGCAAAGCGCCTTTTGGCCATCGGGATCCTCTAAACCAAGTAAAGCCCGTGCGTGCCCCGATGTGATGTCGCTGTGAATAATCATCTGCTGGATTTCCTGTGGCAGTTTTAACAGTCTGAGAATATTGGTGATCGCGCTTCTGCTTTTTCCCACCCGGGCAGACAATTGTTCATGTGAAAGTCCGCATTCGCTCAAAAGCCGTTGGTAGGCACCTGCTTCCTCAATGTCATTCAAATTTTCACGCTGGATGTTTTCAACAAGCGCGATTTCGATCATTTCGTGATCGGAAACCTTGGGCTTGATAATGCTCGGAATTTTATCCTCTCCCAGAAGCAAAAGCGCGCGATAGCGCCGTTCGCCTGATATTATTTCGTATCCGTCAAGGTTTCTCCTCAGGATTATCGCCTGTAACAGGCCCTGGGTTTTAATGCTTTCGGCCAGCCCCTCTATTTCCTTTTGGTCAAACTCTCTCCGCGGTTGAAAAGGGTTTGGCCGTATCGCATTGCTGTCAACGAGAACTATTTCATTACCGCTCCCCTTTTCCTCGCTTTCCTGTGGAATAAGGTTGGTAAGACCTCTCCCGAGAGCTCTTCGATGATGAGCATTACCCATTGTGCATTATTTCCTTTGCAAGATTCAAATAGTTCTCCGCACCAGAGGACATTATATCATAGAGGATAATCGGTTTGCCAAAAGAGGGCGCCTCGGATAGTTTGACATTTCTTGCTATTATTGTTTTAAAAACCTTTTCGGGAAAGCATGACCGAACATCTTCTGCCACCTGCCGGGATAGATTCAACCTGCCGTCATACATGGTGAGCAGTGCGCCTTCAATCACCAATTTTGAGTTCAAGTTTTTCTGAACAAGCCTTATAGTATTAAGCAGTTCGGCAAGTCCTTCAAGAGCATAATATTCGCATTGAATGGGAATAAGCACCGAGTCTGCTGCAGACAGAATATTGACCGTAAGAAGGCCAAGTGATGGTGGCGAATCAATAATGAGATATTCATATTCATTCCGGATTTGCTCGATAGCGTTTTTCAAGCATTTTTCCCGGGCAATCATATTTACAAGTTCAATCTCGGCTGAAGCAAGATCAGGGCTTGCCGGAGCAATATCGAGATATTTCATATGTTCAACTGGGAGGATGATATCTTTGAGAAGCACCTCCTTTTCACCTTTTTTTCTGTTTGTCACGACCTCATAGACGGAAAGTCCGATATCCTTTTTATCTTTGCCGATCCCTGTCGTTGCATTGCACTGCGGATCCATATCGAGGAGCAGCGTTTTATGCTCCGCAGCAGCAAGTGTGGCGGCAAGATTTATGGCTGTTGTGGTTTTCCCAACGCCGCCTTTCTGATTACACACCGCAATAATTTTTCCCAATACAACCCCGCTCGTCTCTTAGTTTCTAATTAGATCTTGTTTCAGGGGATCAAGTGTTCTTCACTTTTAGTAAACTGCGGATAATGGATGCTCCTTCTCGCCGCCAACAACCCGATTATATCGAGGGGGAATTATCTGGTCAACTCCAAGGAAACAAGGTTAAGACCAAAAATTTGGTTTCCAAGATCATACTCGGCAATCTCACTTATTTTGATTCCGTCTTTTTCCTTACTTGACGTTATATTCTCGAGTTCCTGAGAAAATTGCTTTGTTTTAAAGGTGTACATATGGCCATCAGGAGCCAAAAACGGTCGAGCAAGCATGGAGAATTTTTGCATCGTCCCAAGGCCTCTGCTTATTACATAATCAAATCCTTTTTCAGGGACGGGCATTTTTTCAACTCTTCCGTTATAGACTTCAACATTATTTAGCGTCAAATCCGTCTTTACTTGCGAAAGAAACATGCACTTCTTTTTATTGGATTCGGCAAGCACAATTACAAGATCTGGCCGGAAAATACGGATGGGGATAGAAGGAAAACCGCCGCCAGGACCAATATCCAGTATTTTTGCACTTTTTTTAAAACCAAACAGAAGCAGAGGTTGTAAAGAATCACAAAAATGCCGTAAAAAAAGGTGCTCTTCATCCCCAGGAGAAATAAGCCCCGCTGCAGCATTCCATTTAAGAAGAAGGGATATGTATTTTAATATCATATCTCTCTGTTCAAGGGTCGGGGTTAGCCCGAGGCGCTCTAACTCCTTGAGTTCATAGCAGTTCTTTGCTCTCTCAAGGTGGATTTTGTTAATTTTTTTCATACGCTCACCGTTGTTTCACGTGAAACATCTGGTTAGAAAGATATACCATAAGTACCGTTATGTCTGCCGGCGTAACGCCGGGAATCCTTAAAGCCTGTCCAAGGGATCTTGGCCTTATTTGTAATAACTTTATTCGAGATTCGTTTAGCAATCCTTTAATGTTATTATAATTAATATTTTCAGGGAGGATTTCATTTTCCATTTTGCGATAACTTTCCAGCTTTTCCAAATCGTTTTCAATAAAGCCGCTATATTTTATATCTGCCTCGATTGCTGATCGAATTTCCCTGTCCTCAATTTTTAAATCAATAATATTGAGAATTTCTTCAATTTTTATCTCAGGTCTCTTTAACAATTCGGACGCCTTCATTTTAACTTTAATTGAGGCCTTGCTCTTTTTTTCCCATTCTCCGGGTGATATCTTTACTTCGGAAAGTTTCTCTCTATATCCTGCCTTTTGTTCCCACACACGTTCTCTTTTTTCGTAAAGCTCTTTGGAAATAAGTCCTCGACGCAAAGCGATCGGCATGAGGCGCTCATCAGCAGTATCCTGACGAAGAATGAGCCGATGCTCGGCGCGTGAAGTAAACATCCGATACGGCTCCTGTGTCCCTTTTGTAACCAAGTCATCGATAAGAACTCCTACATATGAACTGTCTCTGCCCAGCACGAGAGGTTCTTCCCCTATTACGGCAGCGGAGGCATTTATTCCAGCAAGCAATCCTTGACCAGCCGCTTCTTCGTAACCAGATGTACCATTAATTTGCCCGGCAAAATACAAATTTTTTACGCTTTTGGATTCGAGGGTTGGCCAAAGTTGGGTAGGGGGAAAAAAATCATACTCTATCCCATATCCTGGCCTAAGGATATCCGCTTGTTCGAGGCCGGGTATACTATGTACCATTTTTACCTGAACGTCAAAAGGCAAACTCGTTGACAACCCGTTCAGATACATTTCGTTCGTGTCCAAACCCTCCGGTTCTAAAAATAATGTATGCCCATCTCTTTCTCCAAACCGAACCACTTTGTCCTCTATAGACGGACAGTACCGTGGCCCGACACTTTTTATTTTGCCGGTATAGAGGGGGGAGCGATCCAAATTCTCCAGAATAGCCCGATGGGTCTCCGTCGTTGATTTAGTGATCCAACATACAACTTTATTTTCCAGGGGTTTCGAAGTAGAAAATGAAAACGGCCAAGGTTTTGCATCACCATTTTGTTTTGCCAATTTTTCGTATTTAACCGTATTGCCGTTAATCCTAGGTGATGTTCCGGTTTTAAGCCTTCCGGATTTAATTCCAAACTCTTTTATTGATTCGCTAAGGTCCAAAGAAGGTGGTTCCCCGAGCCGTCCGCAGGGAAATGAGGTAAGACCAATATGGGCAATGCCATTTAAAAAAGTACCCATTGCAAAAATAATGCACGTGCCCTCTATTTCTTCACCGTTATCAAGAACAACGGCACGGGCTTTGTCTCCTTTTGCTTTTATGGCCCTCACAAATCCTTGAAGCAGATCGACCATTGGCTGTTCTTCTAGATATTTTCGTGCAATATTCCTATAATCTTTTTTATCTGCCTGAGCCCTGTTTCCCCAGACCGCCATGCCCTTTGTCTGATTGAGCATTTTGAAATGAATGCCAGCCTTATCGGCAATGCGCGCCATGAGCCCGCCAAGCGCATCGATTTCACGAACGATGTTTCCCTTTGCAATGCCTCCAATCGCCGGGTTGCAAGACATTTGGGCAATCAGATCCAAATGCGAGGTAACTAAAAGAACCTTTAATCCTTTGAGGGCGCTTATATGCGCAGCTTCTATGCCCGCATGGCCGCCACCAATGACGATAATATCAAATTTCATGATTTTTTCATATAAAATATTGTTTCACGTGAATCAGGATTTTACTGCAATAAAAATATCACATGGGTGAAAAGAGAAGAACTTAATAGTGGGGTATTTTTACTTGCCAATACAAAATTCGGAAAATATGCTATCTAATATTTCCTCGTTTGTTGTATCTCCAACCATTTCTCCGATGTCGTTTAACACATTCCTAAGATATAATGAAATAATTTCCTCGCCCGAACTATAGAGTTTTTCTACCGCATGGAGTTGCTTTGCCATGCTATCGGCTAAATTCATTTGTCGTTGGTTCCGAACAAGGGATGAAAATTCCAATGTCCCGATAATCTTTTTTACCTCTTTTCCAATAAAATCAACAATCCTTTTGCGCTCGTGCTTATCTTTTAAACAAGCGCCAAAATAAGGAATATGGTTTGCCACACAAAATTTTTTCTTTGTATCTCCATCCATGAGGTCTGTCTTGCTGATAATACAAATTATTTTTCCCTTTTTTTTCAATAATATCTTTTCGTGTTCAGTTATCTGGATGTTTGCAGGTGTTACCCAGATAATTAGTGCGGCTTTATTGATGTATTCCTGAGTTTTTTTTATTCCAATTTGCTCCACATTGCTACTAGTATTTCGAAGTCCCGCAGTATCCAATAGCTTTATTTTTTCGCCAGCTATTAGTATATCCTCACTAACCATGTCGCGTGTTGTTCCTTCTTCCCAATGGACGATAGACCGTTCACATTCAAGCATAAGATTAAATAGGCTAGACTTTCCTGCGTTGGTTATTCCAACGATTGGAACAAAAACACCTTTTTCGATAATTTGTGATTTTTGCCTTTTTTTTATCTCCATTTCTATGTCTTTTCTTATTTTTATTATTTTCTTTAAATGGTTTTTTTTCTTCTTTTTTATATCATCTTCGTCTGGAAATTCTATTTCAGCCTCAATATTACGCACTATTTCCTTTAAGGTATTTTTCCATTTAAATAATATTTGTTTATAACCTTCTAAATAGCTTTCCATTGCGGCCTTATATTCTTTATCCACCTGGCTATTGATGAGTCCTTGTATTGCCTCTACTTTTACAAGGTTCATTTTTCCGTTTAAAAAGGCTCGCCGGGTAAATTCCCCCTTTCCTGCGATAACTGCACCATTTTTTACCAATTCAGACAGTATCTTTTCTATGATGATTTCTCCCCCGTGGCATAAAATTTCTACCATATTTTCGCCCGTGTAAGAATTAGGTGCTAAATATTTAATTGCAGTAATTTGGTCGATGGCTCTTTGATTTTGCACCGAAGTGAATCTATACAGACAAATGGTTTTTGGAGGAATTTCTTTAAAGGTATCAGATGGATTAATACATTTCCCCACAATAGAAAATGCATCTTTTCCTGATACACGAATTACCGCAAGAGCACTTTTAACATTACCTGTTGAAAGAGCAGCAATGGTCTTTTCGATATTCAAAAGCATATAAGGGATGCTTTATATCTGGTTGGGTTATTATCCCGTCAGAAAGGTATTCGTTGTCAGGGGTTGATGAGCGGGTATTTTCATCTATTTTTTAGATTTTTTAATTGCATGGTTTCTTTTTTCCTCAGCTTCTAGATATGCCGCCCTTTCTTTTTGCATGCTTTTGTCAAGTATATACTGCTGCAATATTCCCAGAACATTTGAAAAAGTCCAATAAAAAACAAGTCCAGCGGGAAAATTGTTGAAGACGACGAGCATAAATACCGGCATGAAATATACCATTGCCTTTTGATTTGGATCCTTTGTCGTCATTTTAGTCTGGATAAACGTAAGGATCGCCATAATGATTGGCATTAATGCAATGCCATAGCCATACATTGGTATGCCGTTTGGAAAAATTTTATCTAATCCCAATTGCCTGAGGCTAATGAGAATTTCCGGCTGGGAAAGGTCTTTTACCCACGGAACCATCCATGTATGGGCGCCTCGCAGCTCTATTGCTTTTAGCAGCACGATATAAAGTCCGATTAAAATCGGCATCTGTAAAAACATGGGAAGACAACCGGGATTTAATGGGTTTACTCCCTCTTCCCGGTATAGAGCCATTATTTCTTCATTCATCTTTTTAGGGTTGGTTTTATAGCGCTCCCGAAGGTGGTTTATTTTCGGTTGAAGAAGTTTTATCCTATTCATTGATTTCATACTGCTTTGTGAAAGAGGAAATGTAATAGCCCGTATAATTATAGTGAGGATGATTATCGTAACACCGTAATCTTTTACAATATTTTCGACATATACCAACAACCACAGCATCCATTCGCAAATAAAGGGAAACCAGAGGTCGGCTCTTATCAGCCATTCCCAACCGCCAAAAAGCACTTTTTCAAATTTAATTTTAAAAGACCTGAGAAGAGAAAGTTTGCTCGGCCCGGCATAAATCCAATATCCTTCCCTGTTCCCGTCACCGCTTCTTTTTATTGATAGAGAATAATCTATAATCTGTTGTCTCTGCCCTTGCGCTTTGATATCATCGGTGGCCTTTGCATCGTATCCTTCAATAAGAAGGTCGGCGTCTTTTACCGTGTCCGCAACGATGGCAACTAAAAAATATTTTGACGTAATGGCCGCCCATTTGTAAAATCCCGTTTTCTCATCTTTTTCCGGTTTTTTCTGTTGCAGATGCTCGATATTCTTTCCGTCAAAAATATGTACTTTCCGTTGTTCGTTGACATATGCATTGTTGTATTGTTTTACGCTTGCTTTATAAAATTCACTTTCCGTGATTCCGCATTTCCATCCGACAGTAATGTTTTTTCCATCGAGAGAACCGGAGATAATATTAAGCCCAATTTTGTAACTGTTCCCTTTAAAAGTATATCGTTTCTCGATAACAGAACCTCCGGCCGCATTACTTTCAAAGGATATCGATATTTCTTCACTATTGCTTATATTAATTTTTTTACCTGAGTTCCCCTTTAATTTAAACGGCTTATTATCAAAATTATCACCATCTATCGTTAAATTGCCGCCGCCAACAGCTGAGCAGCCGATAAGGTCCACTTGCTCTTTTGGATCGGTAAGGTTCGGTTTAATCCGGTCGTATCCGTATTCTTTCATTTTAAGAGAAATAATTCGTGCGCCAATTTCTGAAATCCCGCATAATATTTTTTCGTTTTCTATCCAAATGGTATCTCCAATGATTTTTTGGGGTTCGCCGATTTCTTTTGCAGGAGAATTAACGTTTGGGGTTATCGTTATAGCCTTGTATACAGTGTCCTTTGTTGGCGTGGTTGATACTTCGTTCTTTTGTAAAGATTTTTTCAATGGACCAGAAGAAACATCTTGACTTTTCATCGATGCGCGATTTTCATACATTTGAAAAAACATTATCGTCACTAATATAAGGATAATAGCTAAAACGGTGTTTTTATCCACGTTTAACGAGCCTTTCCTTTTACCGCGGGAACTGGATCAAAGCCGCCCAAACTAAATGGGGTGCATTTTAACAGCCTTCTTCCAATGTGAAAAAAGGCACGATAAAACGGCATCGTTAAAATGGCTTCCCGAGCATATTCACTGCATGAGGGATGAAATCTGCAGGTACCATGGGGAATAATAAGAACCGTTTTCGTTAGTGCGATTATTGATGAAAGGAAGAAAATTCCTATTGTTTTTCCGTTTTTTCCCATGTTAAAAAACTACTTTTAAGCTCTCCCGTCGATGGCAACAAATTTCCCACTGGTTTAACGAGGATATCAAAATAGGGTGGGGTATTGCTTGCGTTGTTACGAATTATTTCTTTATAAACCCTTTTTATCTTATTTCTTTGAACTGCATTTCCATTTTTTTTTGTAACTAAAATCGCATACCGATTGTTTTCTTTTCCGTTTATTAAAAAGATCACAGTAAAATACGAGCACCTCCAGCAACTTCCCTTTCTGGTAAGAAAAGAGATTTCTTTCCTTGATGAAATCCTGTTTCTTTTTCCACGTTTTTCCACCAGGAACAATCAATCTGATGAAGCCAACCGCTTGCGTCCCTTGGCCCTTCTCTTTTTTAGTATTTTTCTTCCACTTTTTGTTGCATTTCTTTTGCGAAAACCGTGAGTGTTTTTTCTTTTTCTTTTAGACGGCTGAAACGTTCTTTTCATATCGTAGCTTCCTTTCTGTGTTAAAAATGGTTTCAGTCATGTCAGACTGTCAATGCGTTTCTGACACATTTTAAAAACATGGATTTGATTTCTCTGGTCTCTTTATGTAGATTTTTATGGTCGTTTTAATAAGGCGGAGCATGGGGCTTAAAATTTCCTTCCTTCATAGTTATCATTTGTTGGCGTAGCCAAAACTTTTTTTATTAGTAACCTCGGATATTGTATTATGCAGCTTTCGCTGTGGCAAAATATTCTTTCAGACATTTCGCTGGATGTAGATACTGCAACCTTAGAGGCGTGGTTCCGCCCGTTACAGCCAAAACAAATTCTGGAAGGAAAAAATTTTGTTATAGAGGCTCCCAATCAATATGCCGTTGATTTTCTGAATCAACATTATAAAATAAAAATTCTTGCCCTTGCCAAAAAGCATTTTCCTTTAATTGAGGAAATCTCTTTTCTTGTTCCTGCCAACGCTTCCATTTCTCCCATTGATAAAAAAGCTGAAACCACATTGCTGCAAAAGCAGCTGATGTCCTCGGCGCTTTTTAACCATAATTTTACCTTTGAATCATTCGTGGTGGGGCCCGGAAATGAATTCGCAAAAAGTGCCGCTTATGCTGTTGCAAAAGCTCCTGGCAAAACCAAATTCAACCCGCTTCTTATTTATGGAGGTGTTGGTCTTGGAAAAACGCACCTCTTACAGGCGGTAGGAAATTACCTTCTTTTCCAGAGAAAAGACCTCCGTATAGCCTATTCTTCATCTGAAGAATTTTATTTGAATTTTATTGATGCTATTAAAAACAACAGCACCAGGAAATTCTCGGATTCCTATAAGTCTGCCGGAGTTCTCTTAATTGATGATATTCAGTTTCTTTCAGGCAAAGAGAGCACGCAAGAAGAGTTTTTTTTTATTTTTAATACGCTCTATCAAAACCAGCGTCAGATTGTCCTCACTTCTGATCGTCCCCCAAATTCTTTGAAAGGCCTTCAGGATCGTCTTATTTCTCGTTTTCAATGGGGCCTTTGTGTAGATATCCAGCCACCAAATTTGGAAACGAGGGTCGCTATACTAAAAAGAAAAGCGGAACAGGACAATTTATGTATTCCTGAAAACATCCTTCTTTTCATTGCTGAAAATGTATCTTCCAACATACGAGAACTTGAAGGAATCGTTATACGCCTTCTCGCATATTCATCGATCACCAACCGTGACATTACCATTGAACTGGTAAAGAGTATCCTTAAAGTATCTCAAAATACAGATAAAACAAGGGCTTCTATTGATAAGATTATTGAAACCGTCGCTGATTATTACAAGGTTCCTGTTAATAACATTCGTGAGAAAAATCGCAGAAAAGAGGTTGCATTTTGCAGGCAGATAGCAATGTATATTGTAAAATCTTTTTCTAATTATTCGCTAAAATCAATTGGTCTGCATTTTGGAGGCAGGGATCACAGCACGGTAATTCATGCCATTCAGCATATTGAAAAATTAAAAAATATCGATAAAAACATTTTATCTGATATAGAAAATATTGTTGCTTTAATTTCAGAAGAAAAATGAAATTTTTTTTCCATTTATATTATTATATATTATTCTGTTTATAATTTGTTGATTGGATCATGGTGTGTTTTTATGAATTAGTTATCAATGAATTTATAAATCTTTTACTTGTTTTATTAACATCATAATATGATTATTAACAATGGGTTAGGAATATATACCACACTATCAACAAATCTATTTTTAAAACTATTTGTTTATATATATATTTTGAAATAGAAAATAATTCATCTTTCGCATATTTTAAATTTTACTGGAAAGGCAATCTATTCTATGGAATGTGTTATTACAAAAAATAAAATTTTTAATTTAATACAAAAAGCATATCCTTTAATCCCATTAAAAACATCTCTACAAATATTATCAAATTTTAAAATATCCATTTCAAAAAAAGGCATCAGTTTCAGCGCCACTGACCTCGATCATTCTATAATAGCTTCTGCAGAGGCTGTGGCTGATGGTGAAGCAGAAATAACCGTCAATGCGAGAAAGTTGTTTGAAATCATTAGGGAAATGCCTGAAGGCGACATTCATCTTTCTTTGGATGCAAATGTGCTTATTATAGAGAATAAAAAGGGGTTTTCCTGTAAAATCGCCGGAATCGGAACTGAAGATTTTCCTGCATTTCCTGAAATAAAAAACGGTACAGATTTTTCCGTAAAAGTTGATAGTCTCAAAGAAATGATTATAAAAAGCAGTTTTGCCGTTTCAAAAGATGAGTCAAGAACGTGTTTATGCGGTGTTCTTTGGAAATTTGAGCGTGGCGAAATAGGTATGGTGGCCACAGATGGGCATCGGCTCGGGTATTCATTTTATAAAAGTGAAGAGAAGTTTGAAAAAAATGTTTCAATGATTATTTCTCCAAAAAGCCTTCTGCATTTAGTAAGAATAATAGATGAAAAAAAAGCAGAAGACACTGTTCAAGTATCAATGAGTGAGAAGTATGTACTCTTTACATTAGATTCTGTAAAAATTTGTTCAAAATTAATAGACGGTCCGTATCCTGATTATGAGAAGGCAATTCCAAAGGTAAATCCAAAAAAAGCAATTATAGATAAAACTCTTCTTTATGAAGCGGTAAAACGGGTTTCAATCTTATCTAATCAGAAGACACACCTTGTAAAATTTGTCTTTAAAAACAAAAAACTTGAGGTCGTTGTCCTTAACCGGGACATTGGGGGAGAAGCAAGAGAACTATTAGATATTGACTATGAAGGCCCGGAGCATACTGTTGGTTTTAACGCGCAATACCTTATGGAGATCATCAGTATTATTTCTGTTACAAAAATAAGAATGGAAATGAACACGCATATAAGCGCCTGTCTCATTTTTCCAGAAATTGCAAAGGAAAGCGAAAAGAAAAGCGATGATTTGTTTCTTATTATGCCTTTGAGGATTATGGAGGAATCATAATTTTATTTATCATTTTTTGAAAAAAGCCTTGCATTTATCAGCGAGGCTTTTTGTTTAGTTTTAAAAACGTCTTGTGAAAGGACTTTATGGATTTTATCGATTTAAAAGCGCAGTACCAATTATTAAACCCATCGTTGCAAAAACATATCTTAGATATCCTGGATCGCGCCCAATTTATAATGGGAAAAGAAATAACGGAGCTTGAAGAAAAGTTGTCGCTGTATACAGGTGCTTCCCATTGCATTTCCTGCGCCAGCGGCACCGACGCGCTTTTTCTTGCTCTGTTAGCACGAGGAGTGGGTCCGGGTGACGCAATATTCACCACGACATTCACCTTCATAGCGACCGCCGAGGTAATATCGCTATTGGGTGCAACCCCTGTATTTGTGGATATTGACAAAAAGACATATAACATTGATCCGATCTCGCTCCGGCATGAAATTGTCCGGGTAAACAAAGGCGAAAAAATTGCCGTTGGGATTACAAATAAAATAAAACCAAAAGGCATAATCCCCGTTGACCTGTTCGGGTTATGCGCGGACTATGATTCGATTGATGCAATAGCAAAGGAGTTTGGACTGTTTGTGCTCGAGGATGCAGCTCAGAGCTTTGGGGCGATGTATCACGGTAAAAAAGCATGCGCGCTTGGCGATTGCGCTGCTACGAGTTTTTTTCCTGCAAAACCTCTCGGATGCTATGGCGACGGCGGCGCCGTATTCTGCAATGACAAGGCGATGAAGGATATCCTTGTTTCCCTTCGCATCCATGGGCAGGGGATCGACAAATATGAAAACGTAAGAATTGGCATCAACGGACGCATGGATACCATTCAAGCTGCGGTACTTCTGGCAAAACTTGAGATATTCGATTCTGAGCTGGAAAAAAGGCAGCGCGTCGCTCAACGATATTCCGACGCACTGGCTGGGACCTGTACGGTACCGACAATACCGCAAGGATATAGCAGCGCCTGGGCCCAATATTCAATCTTACACGATCATCGAGAAGCAATAATTGAAAAATGCAAAAGAAAGGAAATTCCAACGGCAATTTATTATCCAAAGCCGCTTCATCTTCAAAAAGCATTTGCGCCGCTAGGCTATGAAAAAGGGCAATTTCCCGTAGCAGAAAATATCGCGGGTAATATTTTAAGCCTTCCCATGCATCCCTATTTAACTAAAGATAATCAGGAAAAAATTATTGAAACTATTTTGGACTGATTCTTTGATCCCAACGGCAATCTGTCCATGGAAAACAGGCGGACCTCATCAAATAAGGGATGCTTCATAAACGCGAAATCCCCGAGTCAAAAATTAAAACGACGCAGCTAAATAATTTTCCTTGACTGCAAAGATGTTGCAATTGTAGGATAAAATATCCTATATTGTTCAACGATTGAACAAATAAAAAGGTTTTGTAAATTCAATGAGAACTCTTAGGATTCTATGATTGAATATAAAGTAATTCGCGAAATTGAAAACAATCCTTCGCATACGCAACGAAGCCTTGCTGAAAAGCTGGATATAAGCCTTGGAAAGGCCAATTATGTGCTTGCAGGGCTTATTGAAAAAGGCATCGTGAAGGCGAAGAAATTAAAAAACCATCCAGACAAAATCAGATGGCAATACGTTCTGACACCGGCCGGAATGCGGGAAAAATTAAAAATTACCCAAAAATACCTGCATAGACGAATGCTGGAATATGAGGAAATGCAAAAAGAGATTGCGCAGCTTCAGCAAGAAATCAATGTTAAGGAAAAAGTGAACTGATTGCTTATTATTTGTGAAGCATGATGTTCTAAAAAACAGTTTTACCCATAAAATTTGATAGGCGGAACGCTCCCGGTACCGCCGATGGGGGAAAGGAGCGACCGGGACGAACGAAAAAAGGAAGTTACATGGGAAAAACATTCGCATTAATCGGAGCGGGCGGATATATCGCGCCGCGGCACTTGCAGGCAATCAAAGACACGGGAAACGTGCTCGTGGCGGCGTGTGACCCCAAGGATTCGGTAGGCGTACTTGACAAATATTTTTTTGATGTTCATTTTTTTACGGAATTCGAACGCTTTGACCGCCATGCAGAGAAGCTGCGTCGCAAGGGCACTCCCGTTGAATACGTCAGCATCTGCTCGCCGAATTACTTGCATGATGCGCATATGCGATTTGCCATGCGGATAGGAGCCAATGCGATCTGCGAGAAACCGCTCGTGCTCAACCCGTGGAACCTTGACGCTCTTGCGGAGCTGGAGCAGGAGAGCGGGAAAAAAATAAGCACCATTCTGCAGCTTCGCGTGCATCCGGCGCTCATTAAGCTGCGCGAGAACATTTTAAAAGTAAAAAAGGTTCAGAAACATAAGATCGTCCTTACCTATATTACTTCTCGAGGAAATTGGTACCTTGTATCATGGAAGGGACAGCTTGATCGGTCGGGCGGACTAGCAACGAACATCGGCATACATTTTTTCGACCTCCTCATATGGCTCTTTGGTTCAGTCCAGCGCTCCGAAGTTCATGTTTCCATGCCGAGAAAGACCGGCGGATTTCTGGAACTTGAGCGCGCCACCGTGCAATGGTTCCTTTCAATTGATAAAAGCGACCTTCCTTCGCAGGCTGTCGCCCAGAACAAAACAACCTTCCGATCGATCACCATGGACGAGAAAGAGATAGAATTCTCGGAAGGTTTCGCAAACCTTCATACAAAAGTGTACGAAGAAACACTGGTAGGAAACGGTTTCGGCATAGAGGATGTCAGGCCTTCCATTTCGCTTGCCCACGAAATACGGATCGCAACGCCGACGGGAATCAAGGCGGAATCGCACCCATTTCTCACAAAGGCAAGTTTATGACGCAATACTTCAAACATGAATCCGCATATGTAGACGAGCCTGTTGACATAGGAGAGGGAACGAAAATATGGCATTTTTGTCATGTCATGAAGAATGTAAAAATAGGGATAAACTGCATTCTCGGGCAGAACGTGTCCATTGCAAGCGATGTGAAAATCGGCGACAATGTAAAAATCCAGAACAATGTATCGGTGTATACGGGTACGATTGTTGAAGACGATGTCTTTCTCGGGCCTTCATGCGTTCTGACAAATGTCACCAATCCGCGCGCGCAAATCAACCGGCACGCATTGTATGAAAAAACAAACATTAGGCGAGGAGCAACGATCGGCGCTAATGCAACGATCGTTTGCGGAACTACGATCGGAAGATATGCATTTATAGCGGCCGGCGCTATTGTGTCCAAAGATGTTCCGGATTATGCTCTTGTCATGGGAGTGCCAGGGAGACAAGAAGGTTGGATGAGCAGGCACGGGCATATTTTAAAAAGCCCGGATAAAAAGGGGATAATGAAATGTCCGGAGAGCGGATTACGGTATAAAGAAATTAAAAAAGGCGTTTTAAGATGCATGGATCTTGATGAAGACGCCGAATTACCCGACGGTTTGAAAATCGGAAAAGTGCGGTATGACGATCTGAAAAAAAAGCATCGTCCCTAAAATGAAATTTCTTGTTGATGAATGATGAAATATAATAGCCAAAACCATTTGCTGAAGATCCTGCAGACCTTATCAAAAGCGAAAGTAAGGCATATCGTGTGCGGCGGCGTTGCCGTTGTTTTGCACGGCGTAGAACGAATGACCATCGATCTTGACATTGCCCTGGATTTTGACCCCGGCAATGTCAGGAGGTTCAATGCAGCAATGAAGCGCCTGAGCCTGGTCCCCAGGGTGCCGATTTCCGCCGAGTGCCTTGCCGACAAAAAGCAACGGGAAACATTGATCAGGGAGAAAAACGCCCTGGTTTTTACGTTTATTGATACCGAAAATCCCTTTCGTATGGTAGATGTACTATTAACTGCTGAGAACTCATATAAAGCGTTGTATGCAAAATCCGAGAAAAGAAAAATTGGGAGGGTGGCAGTTCGGGTGGCATCCAAGAGACAGATTATTTCCATGAAAAGCAAGGTGCGGCCACTCCGTGATAAAGACAGGTTCGACATCAACGCTCTTAAAAAAGCACAATGACCACATCACAATGCAGCGTGCTGTCCGCTTTTGACAGGAAGGACTTTGACGGCCACACGGATTTTCCGTCTTTGACGGCCGAGCAGAGACTTTTGTGGCTGTCCGGGTGTGCACGATTTGCGGTTGCCGCAAAAATGAATGTTGGAAACAGAATACATCGTGTCAGAAGAGCGAATCCCGCGGCAAGAAGCCGGAAGCGTGAACATAGGCATCAGGGCAAAAAAACCGGGTGAACAATTGAAATTTCCGAAAAGTAGGGGCTCTGAACCATCACAATTTATTTTTCTGTCAAGACTCAAGTAAATATTATCAATACCAACCAACTCCTGGAAAGATAACCATGGAACACCTTCCAGTCCAACCGCAGACAACGCCCTTGTCACGGCCGAGAGACCCGGATGAGATCAACCTGCTCGAATACATCTACGCGCTTGTTAAGCACAAGAAGCTGATAATAGGGCTCACGCTGCTGGGAATTGTCGGCGGCTACGTTGCGGCGCTTGTCAAGGGGCCGATGTGGGTGGCGGAGGCGATGATAGCGCCGAAGGAACGCGAGTCGCAAAAATCAACGTCACTTGCCGATCTCGGCGCGCTCGGAGGCCTTGTTGCCAGCCAACTGAACCTCGACCAAGGCAGCGCGAGCCTGAACACGATGGAGATGATACTTGACAGCAGGGACTTCGGGGCAAAGCTTATAGAGAAGGACTCCCTGTTGCCGTTTATTTACAAATATCAATGGCCGGGAAAATACAAGAAATACTGGGACCAATCGCGAAATACATGGAAACCTAATTTCGTTAAACCGAACCCGCTCGCCATGGGCGGTTTTATTAAGAAGAAATACGTCAAGAAAACCAAAGACACTAAGAAAAATGTAATTGTATTAACCATCCAAACGAAAGACTCCGCATTCACAAGTACTTTTGCAACCACATATATGGACTATCTCAATGAATATATTCGAACAAAGGTCCAAACTGAAGCAAAAGAGAACGTGGCTTATCTTGACAGTGAACTTGTCAATATCGCTGACCCATTACTTAGGACGAAAATTCTCGGGCTCCTTGCGAGTGAGATTGAAAAAGAGATGGTGGTAAGCAGAGAGGCGTTCAAGGTTGCGGACCCCTTGTATATCCACAAGACCTTTAAGGAGAAGAGACTTCTTCCGCTGGTTTTCGGGGTTGGATTGTTCTTTTTGAGCTGCGTTATTATAGTGTTCATCCATGCGTTCAGCACTTTCGATAAGACTGAGGAAGAGCGGGACCTTATCGAAAAGATAATAAAAGAGTTGGACCTGTTGCCGGCAAGGAAGAAATAGCGAAATGTTGTTGTGCCGGAAACAATAAAAGGTTTCGAGCATGATACGATCAAGGCGCCAGATGTCTGATGATGAGGAAAGATGACAAAGGCCTGCATAATTAATCTACCCAAAGTGCTTGATAAAAGGGGAAACCTTTCATTTATGGAAGGCGAACTACACATTCCATTTGAAATAGTAAGAACGTATTGGATATACGACGTGCCAGGAGGAGAAATTCGAGGGGGGCATGCATATAAGGAAAACCAGGAATTCATTGTTGCTCTTTCTGGTAGCTTCGACGTTTTAATAGACGATGGGACACAAAAGAAAACATTCAGTCTAAACCGATCATATTATGGTTTATATGTTCCACAAATGTATTGGCGCGAGATGCAGAATTTTTCAACCAATTCGCTCGCATTAGTAATTGCGTCAACCAAATTTGATGAAGATGACTATATCCGCGATTATAGAAATTTTATCCTTCAAACGCAAAACAAAGTTTCGAAATGAAGACAAACGTTTACGATTGTACAATAATTGAATTGGACAAAAGGCACCGCGAAAAGGGAAATCTGACGGTTGTAGAAAATCTGGAAACCATCCCTTTTTCTGTCCAAAGGGTTTACTATCTATATGACGTGCCCGGTGGTGAGTCAAGGGGTGGTCATGCCCACAAGGAATTGGAGCAGCTTGTCATAGCGGCAAGCGGCAGTTTTGACGTGATCTTAGATGACGCCAGGACGAAGCGGACATTCACGCTAAACCGACCATACCAAGGGTTAATCATTGTCCCAGGAATTTGGCGGGAAATCGCGAACTTTTCCTCAGGATCTGTTTGTCTTGTCTTGGCATCGCTTAATTATGATGAAAAGGATTATTTCAGGTCATACATCGATTTTATCGATTATAAAAGCTCACTTTCAGAAAAATAAATATCTGCGTTTTGGTCAATAAGGGAGACATAGCAAGTTGCTCCACAATGAATCTACGTAAAAAATCAGAATATTATTATCTATTTAAGAGGAAATAGCTTGTCAAGGATTTTGGTTGGCGGTGCAGGTGGAGCTCCTTCTGAGGGTGTGATACGCTCCTTATTGGAGGATGATAAATGCGAAGAAATAATTGGCATGGGGAGTGAACCGAGCGATTTAATATTGTCAGCTGCAAGAGTAAAAATATGTGTTCCCTATGCTGTCGAATCAAAATATAAAGAAAGCATATTGGGAATATTGAAACAGGAGCAGGTCCATCTTCTTCACTGCCAAAATGATATGGAAATATTAGAGATATCCAAGCTTCGAAGTGAAATCAAGGCTCTTGGTGTGAAATTATTTATGCCTGAACATGGTGTAATAGATGCATGTGTAAATAAGTTTAAAAGCTATCAAATATGGGCATCGAAAGGAGTGCCTGTTCCCAAAAGTATTTTTATTAACAATGAACATGACCTAAAAAATGCATTTGAACGGTTAGGAAATAAACAAGGAAACATTTGGCTTCGTTCCACAGCGATTAGTGGTGGAGGAAAAGGAGCACTTCCGACCAACGATTTTGAATTTGCTAAGAGATGGATAAACCGATATAATGGATGGGGTGAGTTTTCTGCAGCGGAAATGCTATCTTCGGACACCATTACGTGGCTTTCAATTTGGTTTGAAGGTGAATTGGTGGTTGCGCAGACACGTAAAAGAATGGGTTGGACCCATGGCAACAGAACTTTGTCCGGCGTAACGGGGGTAACAAAGGTCGGTATAACATGCTCGGATGAAAAGGTAGATGCAATCGCGAGAAACGCAATATGCGCAATTGATAAGAGACCCCATGGAATTTATGGGGTTGATATGGCTTACGATCAAAATAATGTTCCAAATCCGACAGAAATAAACATTTCAAGGTTTTTTACAACAATTCTTTTCTTTACAAGAGCCGGATTGAACATGCCAAAAATCTTCAAGGATATCGCTCTATACGGGGAGTTTCCTATATTAGAAAAGAATATCAATCCCTTACCCAATGGACTAATGTGGGTAAGAGGCATGGATACTGAACCAATGTTGGTGACTGAAAAAGACATGGTCGAACGCATAAGAGGATTCAAAAAGAACAAGTAACATGCTCTTTCGGAGCTTCGGATGTTGGGGACAATTTCATATTTGAAATCGATTAAATCCTGACTCATAGAAGACAGAAGCCCTTCTTCAATCATATAATATTATTACACAAGACCTTCATCCTCTGTTGATCGCCACATGAAAATTTGTTTGCCAAACAGATATGCAGACTTCGAGAAGAAAACGAAATGAACATTATCCTTGATCTTGACGGAACGCTTATAGACGCAAAACGCCGTTTATTCACGCTATTTTGCGATCTAACAAAGCAGACACTATTGGCAATTGATGATTATTGGGAATTAAAGCGCGCCATGTATGACAATTCCTATATTTTAAAAAACTATTTTAGTTATTCTGAGGCTGAAATTGGTGCTTTTAACAGAAAATGGCTTGATCAGATAGAAGAAAGCAACTATTTACGGCTTGATACGATGTTTCCGTTTACTATTGACGTTTTAGATAAGCTGCTTCAACAGGATATTAATCTGCTTATGATAACAGCAAGACAGTTCAAACCAAATACACTACAGGAAATTAACCGCTTTGCAATTGCAAAATTTTTCTCGGCTATTTTTGTCACAGAAGGTCATAAGACAAAAGAGGAACTACTACGATCTTCCGGATTAGAATTTCATAGTGAAGATCTGTTGGTTGGTGATACAGGAATTGATATTCAAACCGGGAAATCGCTGAACGTAAGGACATTCGCAGTTTTGTCGGGCTTCCGGAATAGATCTATGCAGCTAAAATACAGGCCAGATTTTATTGCAGATGATATGCGGAATATTGTTGAAGTATTGAAGTAATTTAAAGCTCCCCCTCGCAGGCAGAGAAGACCCCCTTTAATTTTGAGGGAATAAAAACATAACTTACAGCCGCTCGTATTCCCCGAGAAAGCTGCACGTAGTACGAACGCTAGGATCCAACCTGGAAAAAGGCGAGTGTACCATATGGAAGTTCCATTCCTGTCATTGAAGGATATTTCGCACAAATACTCAGATGAAATCAACAAGGTAATCAAGCGCGTCGTTGATTCCGGATGGTATCTGCAAGGCAAGGAAAATAGAACGTTCGAGACAAACTATTCAAACTACATAGGAACTAAGAATGCAATTGGCGTAGCAAACGGATTGGATGCACTTATATGGATTCTGCGGGGATATATCGAGATGGGAGTAATGAAACCCGGGGATGAAGTTATTGTTCCGGCAAATACCTTTATTGCCTCAATCCTTGCAATTACCGATAATGATTTGGTGCCCGTATTGATTGAACCCAAAATAGCGGATTTTCAAATAGACGACCATTTAATTGAAACCGCAATCACATCAAAGACAAAAGCGATAATGATCGTACATCTATACGGGCAATGTGCATACACTGTAAAAATTCATGAACTCTGCCGAAAGTATAACCTTAAGCTAATTGAAGACAATGCGCAAGCTCATGGATGCATGTTTGGCAGAATTAAAACAGGGGCTCTCGGCGACGCGGCGGGCCACAGCTTTTATCCCGGAAAAAATCTAGGGGCTTTAGGAGATGCCGGCGCTGTCACAACAAATGATGATGCATTAGCAGCAATAGTTCGCACGCTTGCTAATTATGGTTCAACAAAGAAATATGTCTACAAATTCAAGGGACGAAACAGCCGACTTGATGAAATTCAGGCTGGGGTACTTAATGTCAAGCTGCGACATCTTGATGAGGATATTAAATTGCGAAGGCGTGTTGCAGAACTATACATCGAAAACATAAGAAACGACCGCATAACACTCCCTATGGTTGCGGATTGGAACGCCCACGTTTTTCATATTTTTGCCATCCGTAGCAAGAAACGTGACGATCTTCAGAAACACTTAAGCGACAACGGCATTCAGACGCTAATTCATTATCCCATCCCTCCTCACAAACAGGAATGTTATAAAGAGTGGCATTCGTTGTCGCTGCCAATTACAGAGCTGATCCATAGGGAAGTGCTAAGCCTGCCGATGAGTCCAACCCTTGATGACAAACAAGTTAGGTACGTCATAGACGTGGTAAATAAATGGTAAGGACCACAACATTACGATAAGTAAAACATTCTCACTGACCTCGATTTTCACACTTGTCAGAATGAACGCCGACTTTGTATTTAGTATCATGCCATTTATCGTAAAGAATTAATAATAGCATGAAGATTTTACTGACTGGAGCTTCCGGTTTTCTAGGTAATAATCTGCTTCGTTATATTAAATCGCATGATACAAACGATAAATTACAATTGTATTTATTAACATCAACATCAATTAACGGATATACCTGCATCCCACACAAAGATTATACTTTTTCCAAGAAAGATATTTCCAGAAAAGTGGCCGACCGCATCGATGTTCTTGTCCATTGCGGAGCTTTTTCACCCAAAACCAAAAAGGAAATGAACGATATACGAGGGTCATCTAAAAATATTGAAAACACAGTTTATCTAATAGACAACCTGCCTTTTCCACCTAAAAAAATTATCTACACCAGCTCCGTAAGTATTTATGATGCTTCGAGTTCTGAAGTAATAGATGAAAACACCCCCCCCAACCCTGATTCCTTATACGGGCAGTCAAAATTATTTTGCGAAAATATTCTCCGAAAGTATTCGTTGGAAAATCATATTGGCTATCAAATCCTCCGCATAGGAGTTATTTACGGAGAAGAAAATATCCATAATCAAGGTTTAATTCCGACCACAATAAAAAAAATCATCGATAATCAAAATCCTGTTGTATTCAACGGCGGCATGGAACTGAGGTCTTTTATTAATGTATATGACTGTTGTAGGACAATTTATTTGGCAATTGAAAAACAGATTGATGATCCTATTGTTAATGTTGTATTTGAACAACATCTGCCTGTAATAGATTTGGTCAGACTCATCGTTAAAATATCGGGTAAAAATATCGCCATTAACGATATAAAAACAGATAAAAAATACCCCGACATAGTTTATAACGTTAAAAAATCAATAAAGAATTTCGGGTTGTATGAAATTGATTACACAACAGGCTTAACGAGTTGTTATAACTATTTTCAAAAAAATTACAGGCAGGGGTTATGAAAGTTGTTGATTATATAGCTGAATATTTGCAATCATCAGGCACCAAACATGTTTTCGGGTTTCAGGGGGGGTCTATTACTCCGTTAATAGATGCCATCGGCAAAACAGGGAGCATCGAATATGTTCAGAATTATCATGAACAGGCTTCGGCCTTCTGTGCCGATGCTTATGCACGGATCAGCGGAAAATTAGGCATAGCAATAGGTTCTAACGGACCCGGCTTTACCAATCTCATCAGTGGCATTGCTAATGCCTATCTTGACTCCATTCCCTGTCTGTTCATTACTGGACAGGTAAATACGACCGATATCAATATATCCGAAAACATACGTCAGAATGGTTTTCAGGAAGTAGGTACAATTGATATTGTAAAACCTATTACTAAATATGCAGTAACTATCAAGCATAGTTCAAGAATAAAATTTGAATTGGATAAGGCCATCCATATTGCCACAAGCCGCCGGAAAGGGGCTGTTTTGATTGATCTGCCTCTTGATATACAGTTCGAAGAAATAGATAAAAGTACTCTGATCAGCTATGTTCCCCAGGAAAAAGACCTCCCTATTGATACGATGCCAATTCAAACGACAATTGCAATGATTGAATCTTCAGAAAGACCTCTAGTCCTTATAGGCGGCGGCGTTAGAAATTCAGGCGCTGTAGAAGAACTTAATAGATTTATTGCCCTGACCGCTATTCCTACTGTTTCAACGTTAATGGGATTGGACGTTTTTACCCCGAACAATTACGGGTTTTGCGGTATTTACGGAAATACCTATGCCAATCTGTCGGCCTACAATTCGGATCTGCTGTTGGTTCTGGGATCCAGACTATCAAAACGGCAATTTGGTAAAAGCAGGGAAAAATATGCACCGCATGCTCGAATAATTCATGTAGATATTGACGAAAATGAATTCGGACATTCCGTAGACGCAGAAGCGACAATCAATGCTGATATCAGATTGTTTCTACGGGAACTCAACAAAGCCATTTCACTCCGGAGTACTAAATCCGGTCGTTTTTCAAAATGGCTTAAAAAACTTGATGACTGGAAAATCAAATACGCAAAAAGTGCCCTCCTCAATTCCAAAAATTTTGACCCCGTGCAGGTTGTAGCGGAAATAAGCCGGACAATCCCGAATGGATCAATAATATGTTCCGATGTAGGTCAAAATCAGATGTGGCTCGCGCAGGGTTTTGAACTTAAGTACAATCAGAGGATTTTGAATTCGGGTGGCCTCGGCTGCATGGGATTTTCTTTACCTGCCGCCATAGGCGCAAAAGTAGCCAGCCCCCAAAGCACTGTTGCAGCTTTTATGGGAGATGGCGGATTTCAAATGAACCTACAAGAATTGCAGCTCATTGCTCAAAGACAGCCAGGTATTAAATGCATAGTGTTCAATAATCATACGCTTGGCATGATAAAAGAAATGCAGAAGAAATTTTTTAATGAAAATTATCTTGGGACAGAAATCGGATATCAGGCCCCCAATCTTCGGCTATTAGCTGACGCGTATGGATTGCGCTATCTAAAAATACAAACCATGCGGCAGCTAGATTTTTTTTCTGACATTTGGAAAGATAATGATTCATACATAATAGAAATAGAAATAAATCAGGAAAACACTTATGTCCTGAATCGGCATAATGAAGAAAGAATATACGGAGAAATAGAATCCCTCTAATACATCTGCAAAGCAATGGATCAACGTCTGACCGGCCGAGAAAATAAACATACTGTGCAAATATTTGCTTATAATAATGAGAAATGTGAACAATTAAACCTTCCTATGAGCCAAATAGCCCTTGAACAAACTCAGTATTTTATAGAAAAGATTAATAAGTGGTAAAATTAATCTCATTTATTATTGATAACCTAAGCAAAAATAGAGTTATTAAAGTCTTTTCATTAACATCTGTTTCTACTTTCGTCAGAATGATGACAGGTTTCGTAAGTGTGAAAGTCATTTCAGTCATGATTGGTCCAAGTGGAGTTGCGTTACTTGGACAATTAAATAATTTTTCTTCGATAATTTTAGCTTTTGGATCTGGAGGGATAAACAGCGGAATTACCAAATATGTAGCTGAATTAAAAAATAATCAGGAAAAGGTTAAATCATATATCGGTACTGGTACGTTTGTCACCCTAGCAAGCACTTTGTTGTTTGGTTTTTCCCTCATAATTTTTTCAAATAAATTAAGCTTTTGTATTCTACTAACAGCAAAATATTCATATGTTTTTACTGTTTTTGGAACCACATTAATCTTTTATACATTTAATGCATTCTTACTTTCAATTTTGAATGGATTCCAACAATTTCGGTTGTTTGTAATTATCTCCATATTTTCAAGTATTTTTGGTCTTCTAATTTCAATATGTCTTGTATGTTTATGGGGCATAGATGGAGCCCTAATTAATTCAGTAACGAGTCAAAGCTTTTTGCTGTTCATAACAATTTACTTTATCAGGAAACATAATTTTGAATGGCTTTCTAAAAGTTATCTATTACATAAATTCCAAATATCCATAGCAATAAAATACTTTAACTTTTTTGTCATGACTTTAGCAGCCTCTCTCGGTGCTCCGGTCGCACAATTGTTAATTCGTAGCTATTTGATGAAATCCTTTTCTATGAAAGATGCAGGATGCTGGGAAGGCATAAATAAGGTTTCCAACATGTACCTAATGGTTATCACTTCATCATTTGGGATTTACTACTTACCAAGGCTATCTGAGTTAAAAGAATCCTTGCTAATTAAAAAGGAGATTTATTCTGCGTTCAAAATAGTAATTCCCTGCTTGTTGGGTTTTTTGCCACTCATATTTTTATTTCGCAATCAAATTATTTCCATATTGTTTTCAAATGAATTTCGTTCAATGAATCAATTATTTGCATGGCAATTAGTTGGTGATTTTCTTAAAATATCAAGTTGGCTGATTGCGTATCTGATGCTTGCAAAAGCAATGATGAAACAATTTGTAATAACAGAAATTTCCTTTTCAATATCATATATTTGTTTTGTATTTCTTTTTTGCAATCTATTTGGTTTTCAAGGTGTTGTCATAGGTTATTCGCTTAATTATTTTATATACTTAATTACAATTTATTTTCTAATATTTAGAAACATCCACAAGATTGCTTATAAAGAGACAAAACCTGAAAAATCTCCATATGATTGGAAAGAATCTGTTACGTAAATAGGAATCTGCGGTATTAATTTTTATGTATCAAGTTGAAAAAGGAGTAATAATTACCAAGTTGTTTTCAAAGGCAGATCTAATAAAGCAGATGTAGAAATAGGAATTTATTAACTAGGCGAACTTTATGGAATATCAAGAAAATATTATAGGTAGCAAAAATGCATTGGTTTCTATTCTAATAGCCAGTTATAATCACGAAAAATATATTGGGGATTGTTTAAATAGTATATTGAAAGACAGATACACAAACAAAGAAATAATAATTATTGATGACGGTTCTACCGACAATTCAGTAAGAGAAATTAATAATTGGATTAGAAATAATGAAACAAGAATAAAAGTTGACTTTACCCATCGCCCTAACAAAGGCGTCACCAAAACATTAAATGAGTTGGTTACTCGTTCTTCAGGTATATTTATCTGCTTCGTGGGCAGTGATGATATGCTTACAGAAGATAGCATTCAAGTTAGGCTTGATGTATTATCTGCCAATCCTAATAAAATGGCTGTTATTGGAGATGCAAAGGTAATAAACCCGGAGGGTGACATAATTCTGAATAGTGCTATAGAGTTTTGGAAAGGACATAAGGAAGACTTCATGTCTGATGAAAAGCTCAGATACATGGTTGTTTCAAAATGGTCAGTGCCAGGGCCTGTTTTAATGGTAAATAGAAGGATTTACGATATTATAGGGTTATATCCTGAAGATCTAACAGTAGAAGATCTGGACTTTTTTCTTAGAGCTATCGGCAGAGATTTAGTAATGTTCTTAGATCATATTGTTGCATATTATCGAATTCTTGAAACAAGCCTTTGTCGAAATAATATTTACAGTCGTGATAAAATCAAGTCAATAATCAAGAGTTACTGGAGAAATATTCACTTGTTCAAATTGAGATATAAGATAAGAATATTAAGAAATATTTTACTCGGTCTTAGAGATTTGTTGTCTATTTGTAAAAATGTGCAATGATAGTATTTACAGTGATGGTGGCCGCCTGACATTTTGCTTCTGTCAAGTCTGTAATCAAGCCATATTTTCTTAGTCTGTTTATAAATCTTGCAGCTTGTTGACAGTAACGCATAATAATATTTCGTGTTTTTAGAAACGATTCCTTAATTACTTTATAATTCGTAATGACTTTTCCTTCTTCGGAGGCCTCCCGAGATTCACCAGTTGTGTTGCCTGGTTCAATATTACATTCTTCTTATGGGCAGGCGCCTTGATTTTATCGTTCTTGAAAAGCACAACAATATAAAACAATGTCAGCAGACATCCCCTCTTTATGTCGAATTAACCAGACACTAATAATGTCAAATAACAAGCAATCATGAAAGATTGTCGTTTGCTATTACTCAATGTTATCGCTTATATATTATCAATTTTCACAAATAGCAAATTATCAAAAGCTACCCAATATATAATTGATAAGACATATTCCATTTATCTATCCAGACAATTCTTCAAAATCGGCAAAAATTCATTTTGGGAATTTCCTGCTTTCATCCATGGTCCTGATAAAATTTCAATCGGTAAAAACTTTTATGCATTTCCACGTCTGCGAATTGAGGCATTTGAAAAACATTTAGGAGCGAAATTCTCCCCTTCCATTATCATCGGAAACAACGTCTCCATAAATTATGACTGTCACATAGCTTGCATAAATAGGATTGAAATCGGGAACCACGTTGTTATTGCAAGCCGGGTATTTATTACCGACCATTATCACGGTGAAGCTTCAAAACAGGCTCTTGAAACACCGCCGGATCAACGCACATTGGTTTCTAAGGGACCGGTGATAATCGAAGACAATGTATTGATTGGTGAAGGTGTTGCTATTATGCCCAATGTGCGTATCGGTAAAAATGCTATCATAGGTGCGAATTCAGTGATTACTCATGATATTAAAGCCAACACTGTTGTTGCCGGTGTTCCTGTAAAAGTAATCAAAGATTTTTCTTGATAACGAATATCTGTGCAAAAATTTGTTTCTAAGATGATTGCTGTCATTACTAATTAATAGCTCAAAGGAAAATGAATGAACGCCATTTTTACCATAGCAGCAAAGAATTACCTTGCACAGGCAAAGACGCTTGCCGATTCTGCCGCAAAATATTGTCCAGAATTCAATTTCTTTATTGTACTTGCGGATGAGGCTGAAAATAGCATTGCACTTTCATCCGAAAAACATTCGATAATTGAAGCGAAGGATTTTGAAATTCCCAAAATCATGCAAATGGCATTTAAGTACGATGTTGTTGAATTCTGTACCTCGGTAAAGCCATTCATTTTCGACCACCTTTTTAAACAGTACAAATACGACCACATATTCTATTTAGATCCGGATACGATTATTTGTTCCTCGCTTGCTGATGCCCTAGAGGCCCTCAAGAACAATTTCCTGCTTCTGACACCCCATTTTATGAATCCCTATGTTTCTTTTGAAGGATCAACGTCAGAAGAGGAATTGCTCTTTGTAGGCATTTTCAATCTTGGGTTTGCTGCCATTCGGCGTTGCCTGGAATCTCAACAATTTCTTACATGGTGGAAGGAAAAACTAAAAGATCAATGTTTTGCAGACAAGCAGGATGCTCTCCATGTTGACCAGCGATGGATGGATTTCGTTCCAGTGCTCTATGAAAAGGGGGCAAAAATATTCCGGCACCCGGGATACAATGTCGCAACATGGAATTTGCACGAAAGAAATGTGGCTATTGTTAATGATAGGTACACTGTTGATTACAAATTCCCGTTGGTTGTGTATCATTTCTCCGGATTCGACCCAAATGATCCAAACAGCATGTGCAAAAAGCAATCGAAATATAATTTAGTCAATTATCCGCAATTTAAACCTCTCTTTGATGAATACAGGAGAAATCTTATAAGGAACGGATACCATGAGCTTTCAAAACTTCCTTATGCTTATAATAAATTCAACAATGGTATTTCCATTGTCCGATTTCAAAGAAGGCTTTTTAGAGCACTCTTAAAAGACGGGTATAATGTTCAAGACCCATTTTCTACTTCACCGGGCAGTTATTATGATATGCTTGAAAAAAACAAATTGATAATTCACGAAAAGGGCAAGAATCTTGACCAAACACGAAAGATCATTCCCAATTACAAGCAAAAAATGAATCGAATGTTCAAGACCATGCTTCTTTTAAAGAAGATAATTGGTATTCGACGATACTATTATCTGATGCGATTTTTCCTTTTTTACACTCGATTTGAAGAGCAGTTGTTCTTGATCGAAAAAAGAACATGATTCGTGTTGGAATTGATGGGCGAGCCCTCCAGGGCAATCGTACCGGTATCGGCCGATATGTTTATGAATTATGCCGCAGGCTAGATAAAGAATTCACGGAGACAATATTCTTTATCTACACAAACAGACATTTAGACCTTCCATGTGTTAACAACCGATGGATTCTTCGTTGTGATACTTCTCTTTGGGGCCGTATCCTAAGACCGGTATTATGGACTAAGCTGAGAGCCGGCTTTTTATGCAAAAAGGATAACTTGAATTTTTTCTGGGGACCTACAACTTTTCTTCCAAAATTATCTGACAATGTTAAAACTGTTGTAACGGTCCATGATATTAATTATCGAATAGTTCCTCAAACCATGAAATTTACCCACCTATGGGCCCACCGTCTGTTTTTCAAAGCCGATTTGTTGAGGGCAAATGCCCGTATTGCTAATTCTCCAGGAACCGCTCAAAAAATCATAGAATATTTCTCGACTTCCGTTACCGCTATAATACGACCTTCTGTTGACAAACGGTTTGTTCCAAAGACTCAAACGGAAATTAAGGAGGTCTTAGTCGCTTTGAGAATCCATAAACCGTATTTACTGGCGCTTGGCACAATTGAGCCCCGGAAGAATCTTCCCGTTGTGTTAGAATCATTTCTGCGATTGAAGAGACGAGGGGACTTGGAGGGATATGTGCTTGTTATGGTTGGGGCTCACGGTTGGAAGGATAAGAAAATAATTGCGATGGCGGAAAGAGAGCCTTCCATCATACGTCTAGGCTTTGTTTGCGATGAATATTTGCCATATTTGTACGGGGGAACAGAAATATTTGTTTATCCCTCGCTCTATGAGGGCTACGGAATGCCGGTGCTCGAAGCACTAAAATGCGGTACTAAAGTGGTAACAACGAATATTCCCGAAATACGCGAGATCGGCGGCGACAATCGAGTCGTATATGTTGAGCCAAACATTGAGAGCGTGATGACTGGAATTATGAAAATGAAGAACTGCAAATTGGGCGAAACCCCGGAACTCCCCAGCCAGACATGGACGGATGGTGGAGAAACCATGGCGAAAGTCTTCGCATCATTGTCATGAGAACACGTCTTTCCACAATCTCACTGTATTTCCTGCTTTTCGCAATGGTTTTTAGCAGTCTCGCCTATTTACTAAAAGTTGTCTTACCTGGGCAACTGGGAGTCATTGCCCCATGGATAAAGGACTTTTTCCTGTTCCTTTTTTTGGCAACTATCTTATGTTTGGTTGCAATCAGAATGAAATTATCGATAAACTTTAGGAGTATCGATGGGCTCATTTGTTTGTATTTATTTCTCTGTTTATTCAAATACATAACCTCTCCGATGCCCCGTTTTTTTTCATTTCAGTCGTTTTGGGCTATGACCATCGGTCCCGCTCTCTTTATCTTCTTCAAACAAATTCCACCTCTGGATCAAAAGATCATTGATAAGATATTGAAACTATATTTCATTTGGACCATATTAATGATAGTAATAGCAATAGTTATTTACCTTTCCGGTCAAGAAGTATTCTTTCAAAAGATTGGACTTACCGATTATGTTACGCAATTAGGAGGCGAGCAACATTCCTTAACAATGTTTTCCATGCGAAATGGGGAATGGGTTCCTCGCATGACGGGTTTAATTCTTTCCCCGCTCGAAATGGCGTTCCTTTTGATGCTTTCCATAGCGCTGGCAATTATTTGCATCAAGACAAGAACACGGACAGTATTGTACTCAATAATTATTTTCGTAAGTTTCCTATTGGTTAGTAATCGCAGTATTATTGTTGGAACCGTTGTGGGTTTCACGGGTTTATGGTTCATGAAGCTAAAGAAAAGGTACAGCATATTAATCAGTATGCTTGTGATTCTAATGATTCCACGATTAATAATTTATGAAATTAATCATTACACAACGGCATTCTTATCTGGAAAAACCAGTGATTCTGCGATTATTCATATGAATGATCTATTAATTCGTGGCCCTGCATTAGTATTGGATAATTGGAAAGGTGCCGGTGTCGGCACTACAAGCGGCAAATTTGGGTTATTAGCAAGGGCCAAAGACGAGTCTATTTCTGAGGCATTTGTCGGTAATATTGAATCATTCTATTACTCGCTTTCTGTTCAACTTGGTATTCTGGGATTGTTCTTATATTTATTGATATTTTTACGTCTTATTTTTCTGTTTAATTCAGCTCGATTGCGTTATCCCCACATAAGTTCATATTGTAATGGGGCTATTTTTGGGATTATTTCCCTTCTTACCGGCGCGGTTTTTCTTCCCGTTCTTGATTCCCGTTTACTGAATATCATTTTGTGGTCGATAATTGGATTGTCAAACATGGTTATTCTGCACATTGAGGGCAGATTTAAACAAACAACGATTCAGAAGAGCTATCATAACCTGTTGCTTGTTGAACACTAAGTTTCGAACCATGAAGAATATTTTTTGGACTGTTGCCCAATTGACGTGTAGAAAACATGCTCTTTGTGCCTACATGGGCAAAAGTATTGGTGCAGGATTGTTGCTATTTTCCTCCCCGCTGCTTTTGAAACTCTTTTTTTGTTTGGCCCAAACAACGAATGAAAATATCCAAGGTAAGCTGGATACAAATTTGCCCGCACAATTTATCACAAAATTATATACCGAAGCGTTGGGAACGGGTCCCGATCAATCGGAATGGCGAAAGTACATGGAATATTTTAGCAAGAACGGACACACACAGAGATCGCTTTTGGCTGTAGCTAAGAAAGTCTTTACGTGCAAAGAATACTGCGATCTTGGGTATGATAATGAACAAAAGGTTCTAACGATTTTTCGGGCTTTGTTATGTCGCGACCCGGAACGTGTCGAATTAGAATACTATTGTGGGCGGATTGCCTCTTCTGGTATTGAGACCGCTATCAGCGATTGCATCTTTGGCAAGGAATTTACAAGCGTCATTTACACAAAAATCTTTAGTCAAAAGCCTTATTACTGGACTAGTGCATCTGCTCCGGCTCACTTAGCTGTTGATACAAATTCTTACGGGCCCAAGATATTTAATCCTAAACGGTGGAGTAGTTTAAACGCTTGGCTAAAGACTGCCCACCCGGGGGATACGTTCTGTATACGCCAGAAAGAGCTTGTTTCTGTTGATACGACTGTCGTTATCCCGGAAGATATTACTCTCCAAACCGTCGGGGCACATATAACAAGAAGTTGTCAATATGCCTGCTTTTCTAGGATCGTACGCAGCAGAAATTTTACAGCTGATGCAGAGCTTATCCGATTATCCCATGGCGCAAGGATTAGAAACGTTTGGATTGATGGGCAACGCGCTTTTTTGAAGAATTCGGATGTGACAGTCGGCGGTGGAAGGCAAAATTTGCGTGTTTATGGCGGAAATAGTGCTGTTATCAATTGTAGATTCAATGGCTGTGCGGGTGGAAGTAATATTGAGATCATGCATGTTCCTGGCAAGGTGAATGTCGAAAACAATTTAATCACATGCTATGAAACACACCATCAAAACAGCGTCTATCTTCCTGAAAAATATCCGTGGTGCGACGGCATTAGCATTCATGGAAACGAAGGCGTGATTAAGAACAACACTATTATCGACGCGACTGATGTGGGCATAGTTATGTTTTGTTACTATCCTGAGCCCGGGAAGCAAATGTCAAGAATTTCTCATAATACCGTTATTTGCAGTGGCAATTCAGCTTACGCGGCAATTGCAATTGACCCGTGGTATTGCCACTGGTGCAAACAAAAAAGCCCTCCAGTATTTCTTTACCAGAACTTCGATTCGGCAATTGTCGACAGCAATGTCATTTGGACGAGTTCATATGCGCACTTTGACATAGGAATATCTGTTGGTGCAAGAGCTTGGTGGGGTGATGAAGCAAATTATGTCGAAGGCGTGAAGGTGATGGACAACACAACCGGAATTCGGTTTGCAGTATGTAATATTGGGATATGTATTTCTAATGCTCAAGACGTTCAGGTAATAGGTAACGCGATGAAATTTGACTTGAAAGATGTACATAATAGCCTTGGTATCAAGGCATGTGCTGTTGGTGTCGATATAAGAAACGTAAGTCCCAAGAGCGTAAATCTGCAAACCTATACGCCCGTATCAGTTGAAAGGGGGATGAGTCATTTGCCGCTTTTGTCCCAAGATTGACTGGAAAGTGGTTGGATAACAGAAACTCGTGGCTTAGGTTGTATCCCAGGGGACCTCAGAGATTATATTAGGTCTGCTTGGAAACGAGGCGCTGACAGGGATACATGCAATGTTGACTTCGGTTTGCTCCCGTAAATCTATTTTCTCCCAGAGAGTCTCACCTGCTGTCTTGTCCCCGAAATTCAGCGCAATAAAAAGATCTAGCTGCATAGGTTCAAGATTTGTAACATCTTTCGATCCAGATTTGTCAAACAACACTATGGTCTGTCCGCCGCAAAAATGTTCCGATCTCTTCTTGCGGACAAGTGTGTAAACAATAGGAATGTTTGTCTTGCTAAAGATTGAACTGTAATATAGGTGTTAATTATCAACAGATTACCAGTGGACTCAACTCACTTTTGTGGCCTTTAAGAAGGAAATAGTTCTCCAATGAAACAAACACTGTTGTTCATCTCAATGCTCTTTCTATTCACGTTACCCCAATCAAGTTATGGTTATATTGATTTGGGAAGTGGATCCTACTTCATTCAGATCTTCATTGCCATGGCTATTGCGGCCCTTTATTCCATTAGAAGCCAATTCCATAGATTGTTGCAATTTCTATACAAAAAATTCCAGAAAAAAAACGGCTCGAAATGATAAAGGCAGCCAACAAGACGGATGGCTCCTTCCGAGATCCCTCAGGTTTTGTTTTTGTAAACAAAGGTGCATTATATAGGCAAATAAATGGTTGTTATAAGGAACATTATGACTATCTTATTCAATCGGGGCTGTATAGACATCTGAGCGAAAATGGGCTGCTTGTTCGACATGATGAAGTCAACGAGACCTTTTCAACAGCCAAAAACGCATATAAAGTTCTCAAACCCAAAGAGATTGCCTTCATTTCATATCCCTATGAATGGTGTTTCAGTCAGCTTAAGGCTGCGGCGATTACCACCTTGGAAATCCAGAGGATTGCCCTCGAGTATGGAATGACTCTCAAGGACAGTAGTGCTTACAATATTCAGTTTGCCGATAGTAAACCGATCTTCATCGACACGCTCTCATTTGAAATCTATGTGCCAGGTGAACCGTGGGTTGCATACCGGCAATTCTGCGAACAATTCTTTTGCCCACTTGCACTCATGTCTTTTACAGATCTTCGGTTGAATCAATTAGCAAGGGTTTTTATCAATGGAATACCGTTAGATCTTGCCAGCAAACTTCTGCCGAAAAAGACATATTTGACATTTTCGCTATTGTCGCATATTCATCTTCATGCCAAGAGCCAAAGGTATTTCTCTAATCGAAAAGTTTATCCACATCATTTTACAATGTCCAAGCAGTCTCAGACGGCGCTGCTATCACATTTAACTTCATCGGTGAGGGGAATGAAATCGTCAGGTTCTCAGTTTTCGGTTTGGCATTCATACTATAAAGACAACAACTATTCTGAAAAAGCATTTGAGCACAAGAAGAGTATCTTTAACTCGTTCCTTGATCGAATCTCCCCCAAGACGCTTTTTGATTTCGGGGCAAATACGGGCATTTTCAGCAAGATTTCGAGCGATAGGGGTATTATCACATATTCATTTGATAATGATGCCCAGTGCATCGAAAAACTATACAACGAGTGCGCATCAGAAAACAAAAGAAACATACTACCTCTCGTAATGGATCTTTCCAATCCAAGTGCCGGCATCGGGTGGGCCAACAGAGAACGGTTGAGTTTAGGTGATCGGGGGCCAGTGGATGCTATTTCTGCCTTGGCCTTAATTCATCATTTAGTTATTTCAAACAACATCCCCCTGGAAAAAATCGCCGACTTTTTTAGTTCCTTGTGCGCATATTTGATTATTGAATTTGTCCCAAAATCGGATTCACAAGTTCAACGGCTATTATCGAATCGAAAAGATGTCTTTGAAGATTATAATGAACAATGCTTTGAAAAATCTTTTTCCATATACTTTAACCAAATCGACAAAATTCATATTGTAGAATCAGAGAGAAAGATGTATGTCTTCGCAAAACGATAAAATGATTCATAGCGCTTATATTCACTTGATTCTTTTGCCTCTCGTTCCGATTTTCTTTTATGAGATGCATTATGATCGATTTTCAGGACACTATTCCATTCCGATCATTGGCGTAATAATTACGGTTGTAGCCACATCGTTTGCACTTTGGTGTTTGCTATCCTTCCTTCAGAAAAATAAAACAATTGTCGCAATAATCACGTCGATCCTCTTGATTTGGTTCTTTTCTTATCAATACCTCTATAATGCGATTCATCCTTTTTTGGTGTTTCATAATGTGATACTAGGCAGAGATAGATTTCTTCTTCCGCTTTATTTCTGCCTGCTGCTTGTCGCTTTCATGATTCTTGGGATTCTTTTAAAGAAAGATTCCAACCGCACAATAAAGATAAGCAGCTGGCTCAGTGCGTTGGCGTTGGCGATTTTCCTGGTATTCACCCTTAGTGAAGTAAAAGTTCATATTAGCGCCCACTCCAATACCCATTTTGATATTCTTCCCACATCTGGAAATGTATCGGTGCCGACGGCATCCTCAGACAACATCGTAAAACCGGATGTTTATTACATTATCTGTGACGCCTATCCGTCTAGCAGTGGCCTTATTCGATTCTGCAATTTCGATAATCATGATTTCCTGACTGAATTGGAAAAAAGGGGGTTTTATCTTCCGGAAAGTAGTACCTCAAATTATCCTTTCACACAACTATCATTCGCATCATTCCTGAACATGGAATACTTGGAGAACCCCACCCAAAGAACAATGGGGCCTCAGAAATATTATTCTGTTCTCAACGATCTTATTGCAAATAACAGAATCATGCATGTTTTCGAAGAGAACCACTATCACTCTATTAAGATTGGTTCGTGGTGGAAATCCGATCATCCCGGCTTTTCTACCTATTGTGTTCAGTATCTCTCTCTTCTTATGGATATTTTGAATAAAAGCGTTCTGAAACCCTATATTGAAAGTTCTGGCGTTAATAATCAGCAACGTGTGCTATTCTTTACGACTCTGGACAAATTGGAGAAAGCAATAAAGGAAAAACAGTATCCAAAGTTTGTTTTTGCACACATCTATTGCCCTCATCCTCCATTTTGTTTCCAAGCAAATGGTGAAAAACCGCCCTTGAATATGCTGCTCTCCAAGGATCAGCCGCATCAAGGTTTCTTGTTAAGAGAGCAAGTAAAGTACTTGAACAAGGTGCTTCTTGCTACCATCGATACAATTTTATCAAATTCAAGGGTAGAACCGATAATCATCTTGCAGGGGGATCACGGGGCTGCCTTTGTATTCAGTACCATAATGGACACAAAGACTATGCCAGACAGCACATTCTTGAAGTACCAATTTAGGATTCTAAATGCGTATAAGGCCCCCGAACAGATTAAGAGGCAGTTATATAATAAAATAACGCCAGTCAATTCTTTTCGCATAATCGTAAGTACATTGTTTGGATGCAAATTAGACAGACTTCCGGACAAAAATTATTATGCTTCGCATATTAATCCGTGTAAGCATTGGGAAGTAAATAGTATTGTGCAGAATCAATAATTCGCGGCTGCCTGGGCAGTTTGCAGACACAGTACATAGAATAAATTTGGAAGAAAATACATTTTTGTTTTCGGAGCAGGGCAAACAGAGATGTCTCAAAAGGCTTCTTTCCTGATAGAAAGTTTCTTGCCATAAACAGCACTGAAAGATCCTTGAGATACTCTGGTTCTTTGGCAAACAGGCTTTAGCCATCTAAAATATTCTTTCATAATTCCTAGATCCCCGCCTACGGCCCTAGTGATTTACTAGTTACTCTGACGATCTTGCGGATATTTTGTATTCATCCGTTCCTAACCCTAATAATGCGCGATGAAAAGCAATAAAGCGCGCAGCTGTTTAAGAATGAATATCTTTATTGATTTAACTGGATTGAGACGTTCAATAACTGGTATTGAGAACTACACACTACATTTCGCAAAAACATTGTTGAACATGGATAACAAGAATGAATATCATTTTCTTTTCAGAAGGAATATTCATCCAGATTTCCAAGACCCTGTCAATCTTTCTTCCCGGTTCACGTTTTCGATTTCCAAGTTTAAATCACAGTTTCTTACAGAACAGCTTTTTATTCCCTGGTTCCTTGCAAACCATAATTTCGACTTTGCCTTTTTTCCTTGCTTTCCACCAGGATTATTTGTTATACACAAAAAACTTGTTTTCTTGTGTCACGATGCCGTAATGTGGAAATACCCTAAAACCCTCTCACTCAAGAATAAGTTGTACTTCAGACCTCTAGCGGAAAATGCTCTTTGGAAGGCAAGTTTGGTGTGCACAAATTCAGAATCCTCAAGGGAAGACATAGGTCATTATTTCCCTAATGTCCACGAAAGGACAATTAATATAGGAGCTGCAATTAGCGATAAGTACTCTGAATTTGATAGTGCGATGATTCCGAAGGTCCTCAGAAAGTTTGGCATTAGCAGAAAATACCTTCTTTGTGTTAGTTCGCTGGAACCCAGAAAGAATATTCCCTTTATCGTTACTACAACCGCAGAGATTCTCAGAAAACATGATCTGTTGCTGGTTTTGGTAGGAAGAGCTGCTTGGGGCAGAACTGCCATTGATAAGGCTATTCAAAGGGTCAACATTTCAGAACGAGTAGTAAGAACCGGATATGTAAGTCTAAACGACTTAAAATGTCTCTATAGTGCTGCGGAAGTTTTCCTGTTTCCATCCTTATATGAGGGTTTCGGTTTTCCGATTCTTGAAGCATTCGCGTGCGGCTGCCCTGTGATTACGTCCAATGTTTCTTCAATGCCGCACGTTGCAGGGGATGCTGCATTGTTAATCGACCCCACGAGTGAAGAGGACATGAAGAGAGCGATTCATGCCATCCTGAGACAGGAGCATGTAAGAAGTGCCCTGATTTCAAAAGGGAGTCAGCAGTTAAGCAAATTCAGTTGGACTCTGAGCTGTGAGAGGTTTGTGCACACATTGGAAAAGCTAAATAACCAACTTGGAGAACACTTGCGGGCTAGTGCAGCGAAGGAAAAATGAGCAACATCATCGATGGAGTCCTGGGCGTTTCCTATTTTGCTGGCTCATTTTCTGATGCGATGCAAACCATCCTTTCCCTTGCATCTGAAACGGGTGAATCCAAGTATTCGGTATTTACACCGAACGTGCACCATGTGTATCTCATTCAAAAGAATGAGAAATTGAGACAAGCATATCAATCTGGTTCGATCTGCCTTCTTGATGGCATGCCCTTGGTTTGGGCACTCAGGATTTTCGCTAGAAAAAACGTCCAAAAGATTTCCGGGTCCGATATGTTTGTTTGCCTTTTTAAAGAAGCAATCAAAAGGGGCATGAAAGTATGCCTTCTTGGCGGTACACCGGGAGTGGCCGAGAAAGCAGCAAGTATTCTTCTTAAGGCAAAAGAGGATAAGGGGCTTATTTTGACTTATTCTCCGCCATTTGGTTTTGAAAAATCTGTTCTGGAAGACCAAAAGGTAATAAACGAAATTAACCGTTTTTCCCCAAACATTCTATTCGTTGCTTTCGGTGCCCCAAAGCAAGAGATATGGATCTATGAGCACCTAAGCAAATTAAGTGTAAAAATGGCGATGGGAGTTGGTGGCTCCTTTGACTTTGTTGCCGGAGTACAAAAACGGGCTCCGATTTTCATGCAAAATATTGGATTAGAGTGGTTGTTCCGATTAATATGTGATCCCAGACGTTTGTGGAAACGGTATCTTATCACTAATACATTCTTTATCCGGCTTCTAATAACAGAAGCAATCAAGAGAATGATTTTCAGGAAAGCGACGAACATCCAATGCTAGCAATATCCCGAAATACGTTGTTTGCCCTTCTTCTTTGTGCAGATTTTCTCTGGGCATTGGATAATTCTTCGCAACAACATAGAAGTTACTTGCCGTGGCTCAGAGTAGACAACAACTACATAGTTGATTCTACCGGTAAACCAATCCGTCTTATCGGTCATGGGATTTCACCAATAAATCCTGGTGAATGGGGGAACAAAACAATTCAACAGATTGTAACTGAATATAAAGCCAAGGGGTTTAATTCAATGCGTGTTTCATTCTATCGCAATAATAATTATAACCAGACTCGCGATCAAATCAAAGAGCTTGGACCAGAGTCTTTTATTGATAAATGGATATAGCCCCAGGTTTCAGAGATAATAAGAAATGGAATGTATGCCATAATTGATTGGCACGGATATGAAAATCAACATGCCTTTCTATATTCTGAATTAATACCCTTGTGGACCTCAATAGCGCAAAGATACAAGAATGAACCTGGAGTCGCTATTTACGAATTGTGGAACGAACCGAAGTGCGTCGGCAAAGCGGGTGCCGATTCGCTCAGAACATGGTATAAAAATGCCGTAGATGCTATCCGGAAGATAGACACTCAACACATTATTATGGTTTCCGACTGGAATGCCGGATGGGGGTGGGCAATTGAATCAATGTGGGCACCACACGGCACGCTGATCGACATCGATCCTTTGAGCAAGAAACAAATCGTTTATAGCAAACACATGTCGGCTATAAATGAAAGAAAAGGCGATGGCGTAGATGCGGACAATTTCTCTCGCAAGTACAATGTTCCCGTCTTTTGGGGCGAAGTTGAAACGGATCCGAATGTTAACGTGATCCCAATATCCGACCAGCATATTCTATTCAAACAAATGATTGACAGACTTCTAAAGAACAACCTTTGCCAGGGCGTCGAGTTTTGGCGGATTTATGATGATGCATTTGAAGATGATTGGAAACCTCTATTGGATGCCAATTGTCAACAAAGGTAATCACAGCTGCCATCTTATACAATGAAATCTCAGTACAAAGAAACCTTAGTTGATTTGGGCAGCACATCCATGCATATCGCTCAATTATGGAAAAGCCAACAAAGTCTAAAACGCAGAACCTCTCTGGAAAATTAATTATGCACCCCTCCTCAAAAATCTTCATCGCCGGCCACCGCGGTCTTGTTGGATCAGCAATAACCCGCAAGCTGCGGGAAAAAGGCTTTACCAACCTTCTTGAAAAGACGCACTCGGAGCTCGATTTGACGAACCAACATGCAGTGGAAATTTTTTTCGCGGATGAGAAGCCCGAATATGTCTTTCTCGCCGCTGCAAAGGTGGGCGGTATTCATGCCAACAGCACCTATCCTGCCGAGTTCATTTTCAGCAACATGCAGGTGCAGATGAATATCATCAACGCGGCGTGGAAGTTCAAGACCAAGAAACTGATGTTTCTGGGATCGTCATGCATTTATCCCAAGTATTGCCCGCAGCCCATGAAGGAGGAGCACCTGCTCTCCGGCTATCTGGAGCCGACCAATGAGCCTTACGCGCTTGCAAAGATCGCCGGCATCATCATGTGCAGGAGCTATAACAAACAGTACGGGACCGATTTTATTTCCGTGATGCCCACCAACCTCTACGGTCCCAACGACAATTATCACCCGCTCAATTCGCATGTGCTGCCCGCTCTCATTCGAAGGTTTCACGAGGCGAAAGTGAACAATGCGCCAAACGTGATGATCTGGGGAACCGGCAATCCGACGCGGGAATTTCTGTATTCGGACGACCTTGCCGACGCCTGTATTTTCCTCATGGAGAAATACACGGGAAATGAGATCATCAACATCGGGTCGGGTCAGGAAGTCACCATCCGCGACCTGGCGAATGTCGTCAGGAGCGTCGTGGGGTTCAAAGGCACAGTGGATTTTGATCCGACCAAGCCGGACGGCACGCCGCGGAAGCTGCTTGACTGTTCAAAACTCCACGGTCTTGGTTGGCGGCATAAGACCCAATTAAATGAGGGTGTAAGGCTGGCGTATGAAGACTTCTTGAAGATGCTTGCGGATGCGGGCAGGAAAGACAGGTTTTGACTTCCAAAATGACCGCCAAATCCGCCTCAATTTGACCGACGAATTTTATACTTACCTACCATAATATCCTCGTCTTCGGCCACCGCAGCCCTGCTAGCTCTGCTTTAATTCAGTCGCCCCGAATTCAGCTTAATAATCTTCTCCTCATACTGCTTTCTCAACGACTCTCCCACGCCGACATCCTCCCCCAAACAATCCAACGCGAGCGCCACGGCTTCAACCGTCGCAAGCCCTTCCTTTTTCACTTGGCCACGCATTGATTTGTGAACTGGGTTCAGCGTTATCCTGGTCAATTTGAGCAGCCATGGATTGCGCCACCACATCGTCTTGGCCTGCTTCCATGAACCATCCAGCACAACAATTCCTTCAAATCTCGTTTTAATGGGGAGAAGCCGTTTTTTCTGAGTATCGTAGAGTTCGATTTTCCGTGAAGGGTCTATTATTCCTTTTAAGAATAATATGCCCCATTTCTGCGGATCTGCTTCTTCTCCAAGAGCGTGGGACAAATTGCGCCAGGAAAGACCGACGCGAAGAACACTGTTGGCAAGCGCTAAATGGGCAAGCATCGCCGAGTTAAGCAGTTTGTATTGTTCCCGCGGGTGCTGGAGAATGAGTACCTTTACGGATGCGTTTAATGAAGTGACCTTTCCGCATATGCATTGCCCTTGCGGGCGCAGGCATTTTTTACATGCGGAATTTTTATCAATCTTTTCAGATGAACTGACCGGAAGAGTCGTTTTCATGATACAGGAAGATACTTCATCGTCCGATCAGGCTGCATTTTTCTTGGCCTTGAAAATGGAGATTTCCTGGGCAAGTTTTTTTACGTCCTCCCTGAGCGACGAAAGCCTTATCGTAAGATAGAGAAGCATGCAGGTGAAAATGAAGATGACGCAGAGGAGTATCACGGTGATATAATGCAGATGGATGAGCGACGAGATTTTTACAAGCAAATTCGGAAACAAGCCGAAAAAAAGAAAGAGAAAAGCAAGTGGCAGCCACAACAGGCTGTATTTCTCTTTGATAGAGTTGTTGCCGATGAAATACAGAATAAAGGCGGTGATAAGGATGCTGGTGGCGCCGAAGATGATCCGTGCCGTTATGGTGATTTCCATGACTGCCCCTTGTACGGGTTATCCTTGAAAAAAGAAATAAAAAACGCCAAAGAAACCGCAATCATATACACCAATGAATAAAACCAGCTGATTGAAGACCTGCCTTGCTTTCTCGGGTTCATTCGCACCTCTTCGCATTCGATTCTATACCCGGCCCGGATCAACAGCATCGTGCTTTCGATTTCAGGATAATCGAGCGGATAATATCTGGCAAATTTTTCTGCGATTGATTTACCGAAGCAGATAAACCCGGAAGTAGGGTCAAGAACATTGGTGCGGGTGAAAAAGCGGAATAGTAATCTGAAATACCACCCCCCGATTTTTCGCGCCATATCGCTCGACGTTTTAAAGTCCGCGCCGCATCGTGTGCCCACCACGAGGACATTGTCTTTGACTTTAGACAATAATTTATCAATAAAAAATCCGTTATGTTGGCCGTCACCGTCCATTCTCACCAATGTATCATATCCTTGCTTCAGGGCATAAAGTACCCCCAGTTGTACCGCGCCGCCGATGCCTAGGGATATTGAAGAGGATAGTACTGTCACCCTTTCGAACATTTCAGCAGTTTGCACGGTATTATCAGCAGAATGGTCGTCAACGACAATAATATCGCATTGCGGGGCATTGGATCGTACATCTTCAATGACGCGGCCGATGTTTTGCGCCTCGTTTTTTGCCGGGATAATTACTGCAATTTTCGACATAATTATGACCGCCCAATAAATTGCAATATTTAGTATATCATGGCGCAGTATCAATGAAAAGTTGAAATTAAGGATACACAAAATAAAAACACCCGGGGTTAAAACCCCGGGGTGTTTTTTGTTTTCCGATTGAATTCTAATAAGTCAAGCCGAAACCATAGGGAAAGAGCGGGGTGCCTCCGGTGCCGGTAACGTCTCCGTAGGGCTGGCCATCCGGTGCATTGCCATTAATGGGGTTCTGCGCAAGCGAAACGGGCCAGGTATGAGAGAGCTTGCCCGTGGGCTTCTCACCATTGACGGAAAAGAGGATGTCGGCCATGCCTTCGCCTTCCGGTCCGGGCAGCCACGCGGCGACCCACGCGGGAACTTTTGCAATGTCGTCGGTGATGATGATCGGACGTCCCGAATACAGCACCACAACAACCGGTTTTCCCGAAGCCACGCACGTAGTGATCAGGTCCTTGTGCGCCTGGGTGAGGGTGGAAGGTTGAGTGGGGATGTCGCCGCCACCCTCGGCATAGGGTACCTCACCAACGCAGACGACAACAACATTAGTATTTGCGGGAATGGTTGAGCCGTCAGCCGAATAAGTGGCATTCGGACACACCGCCTGGATTGCTCCCCGGAGCGTCAGCCCGGTAGGAGGGGTCCTCTTCGGGTTGTCATCCCAGCCGCTTGGCCAATCCATGCACCAGCCGCCGCACTGCATATACATGTCGTCGGCGAATTCTCCGACAACACAGACGTTCGCGGTAGTACTAAGAGGAAGCGGTTTTGTTCCGTTAAACGCATCGTTCTTAAGCAACACCATTGATCTCCGCACGCATTCGCGGGCGACTGCCGTATGCGCAGCACACTTGATAAGAGGGAGATATGCACGGTTTGCAAGCGAATTCTGCATCAGGTTGAGGCGCAGCTTGATGCGAAGGATGCGTTTGCAGGCGTCGTCCAGGCGCCCTGCGGCCGCGCCCTGAACGGCAGTGTAAACGCCCTGCGGGCCTGCGTTGTCTGGTTCCATGATGTTGTCGACGCCGTCGTTGAAGCTGCCGACCAGGTTGGAATTTGATGCATCCCAGTCGCCAACGACAAACCCGTCGAATTTCCAGGCGGTCTTCAACGTGTCGGTCAGCAATGCCGGACAAAAATGCGATGGAGTACCTAGCCACGAGCACATACCGGCCATCACAACAGCAAGACCATTGTCAACACAGACTTTGAAGGACGGGAGATGGATCCTGGCCATGACGGCGGGTGTACCTGTTGCACAATTGCCGGCGTTTACGCCGCCAACTGCACCTCCACCACCCGCCATATGCTTTGTGGTTGCCGCAACGGCGGATGGCGCTGAAAGGTCGGTCCCCTGAAAACCGCGCACAGCGCCTCTTACCATAGGAACCGTGCCGTCCGGAGATTCGTCCCATCCCTCGTAATACCGCCCCCACACGATGTTTCGCGGAACATCCACCACCGGTGCGAATGCCCAATTGATGCCCATGCCCCTTAATTCGATGGCGGTGATTCTTTCTTCAAGTTCGGCCAGAAGGGGATTGCGTGTGCATCCCATGCCTATGTTGTGGGGAAACATGGTACCACTCGGCGGCGAGATAAATCCATGTACTGCGTCAATGGCGACTAATTTTGGAGTTCCTTGGGCAGCGATGGTGCCTGATTGCCAGCTATCACAGAGATTGGCATTATCTGAGCAGGCAGGACCGCCATTGCCGACGCCGTAAAAAATCGTCCCCCAATTGTTATTTGTAGCGTATTGAACGCCTTGGCAAACCTGGTAGGCTTTCCATGAAACCGACTTGCCGGTCATTATGGTGGTGATCTCCGCTTCTACATCACGGGTGGTGATGGCGATATCTCCAACATCGCCGGTAAAGGCGTCAATGGGTTTGAATGCAGCGTTAAAGTTAGTCTTTCCGGCACGGACGGTATCAACGGAGGCCATTTTTTTGGGCAAGCCGGCATTTTGGAAAAGCCTATCAGCGGTGGTCAAGCCACCCTTGCCCGATTTGGATGTGTAAAGGAGTTTTGTGGATTGAACTTCGGATCCGTTTGCCACCTGTACCACATAAGCTTGGCAGGCAAGAGGACTGCTCACGAGTGAAAAGGGGCTGCACTGCCATGTACCGTTTTGCAGGATGTTGTTGAAAACCGTCTGAACCCTGCGGCCGTCAAGCGAAAATAAATTGATGGCGACCTTTTTTGTTCCGGAAACATGGAATTGAATCAGGCTTCCCTGGGCAGTCAAATTCAGGCTTTTTCCTAAAAGGTTTTCATTGACATTTCTGTCCTTGGATACTCCGGTACCTGGGCAATAATACATTTGCAGGTTTTTTACATCCCATTCGGTGGGGCCGGGAAGACTGAATCGGCCATCGGAACAAGTGTATGCATAAATGAGCCTGTTGTTGATGCTGGTATACATCACCGTCGCATCGGCAACCGGCGCGCCGCTTCCATCCACGACGCGACCGGTTATGGCGGCACCTGCCGGCATCGTGCTCATCAATAACGTAAAAGAGAATAATGATAGCAAAAAATATTTTTTCATCCTTTTCCTCCTGTTTTTTCTTTACCCGTCAATAAATGCTAAAAACTATTTGTTGAGAAAAATATTTTTCCCGGCCTCCTTTCCCAGTAATGAATTGCTGGTAAAAAATCCTATTTAAATTTTACTTTTTGCGTTTAGTAGATAATGCTGTTTTATTATAATAGATGGATCATCGTTACAGACTGGGTAGCTTCTATAATAATATATCAAAAAAATTGCCCTTTAACACATTCTTTTACAACAAATTTGAAAAAAATGAATGGAACATATTCTAAGGATTTATCAATAATAAAAATCCTGGAAACAAATAATTTCGATAACGAATTGATATTGGGATGGATGGAAAGCGATTTCAATTCGCCATTTTATCATCAATAACTCAATGTTGGCTTATTTTCTTGCCGGGAAGGTTTTATGGAAAAAATTATCTTGAAGATAAATAATTTTTCAAATGGTGCAATATTGTTTGCGGCTTATGCAGCAGCATAAACCGGTGCCACATTCTAAGCCCCTTCCGGTAGCTTGATTCAATTTCATGTTTTGAAAACTCCGGATAAGAAAGCGGTGTTGTTCCGGCGCCGTTGAATTCCTCATAAGAATTGTTTACTAACCATCCGTTTTTCTGCGCTATTTTGTAAAATACAGTGCCGGGATAAGGCGTTGCCGTGCTGAATTGGACTGTATCTGGGTTCAAGGACAGCACAAACTTGACTGTTTCCATGACGGTCTTTTTCGTGTCGCCGGGAAGGCCGATCATGATTGTCGCATGACGCTTGATCCGGTGGCGCCGCAGTGTCGCAAACGTTTCTTTAATTTGCTTAAGTGTTATTCCCTTTGGAATCGTGTCAAGAATACTCTGTATGCCACTTTCGACACCGAGTTTTATCGCCCGGCAACCCGCTTTTGCCATCCATGTGGCGCATTCCTCGCTCACGGGAACATTACCCATGCAGCTCCAGGATATGCCCCGAACGCGTTCGCATATTTCCCTGCAAAGCGCAATAAGGTGCGCCGGCTGCACGGTGAGCGTGTCGTCATCAAATAATATCTCGCTTGGATGATATCGTTTGACAAGATATAACATTTCATCAACGACCTGTGCCACGTTTCTTGTTCTATATTTTGTTTTTCCGATGTAGGGGGCGAGCGAACAGAACGAACATGCATGGGTGCAGCCCTTTGATGAAAGCAGGGTGATATTGAATCCACGCGAAAACGGGTCATGATATTGTTTGAGGGGCAGTTCATCACGTAGCGGGTAGGGCAGCAAATCAAGGTTGTCGAGAATGGGGGCATAAACAGGAGCGGGATTTGCTACGGTTCCAACGTAGGGAGGAAGGGCCGATTTACCTTCAAGCGATTCGACAAAATCGGCAATAAGATATTCATATTCACCACAAAACACGTAATCGAACCCTGCATCAAGGTGTTGCCGGGGCAGGGCGGTTGCATGAAAACCTGCCGCACAGAGCGGGGTCCCCTTAAGCTGTTTTACCGTATCCATATCGGCGGAGAAGCTCGGCGCGCTTGTTTCCATGATAATAAGGCCAGGAGAGAATGATGAAATGAATTGAAGCAGCGCTGTGATGTCCCATTGCAAAACGGGGCAATCTTTGATTGCAACCGTATGGCCTGCCTGCTTTAGTCTCGCACCGGCATAGGCGAGAGCGAACGGAAATGGAAAATAAAGGCCGCGTTTTGTCAGCAGCTTCCGCCTGTGGGGCCACCGTGAACCGGCGCGGACGAATTCATTGCCGGGAGGATTAAGAAGAAGGATATTCATAATATCATCACTGGATTTTCATTTTCGATGGCTTGACAATAAAATGCATGATACCAACCATGACGAGGTAGCATCCGAACAGCGTTAACAGAGTAAGGGAACGTGATGAAACCGCGAACGCAGCAAAAGCCTCCTTGGTAACGCCGTAATGGTGAAGAAGGTAGAGAAGAGTCACTTCCGTAATGCCGAGACCCAACGGCACGAATGAAAGAACCATGATAACTCCCGAAAGGGTTATCATCTCGAAAAGGAGAAATATGGAAATGTGCGCTGATGATTCCTCAAGAAGAATCCTCGTGAGCACGACAAGAAAAATGTACGAAATTATCGACAGGGCCATTATCACGAAATATCGTTTTCCAAGTTTTTTTACCTCATAGCTGACTTTTTCCGCAAACGATAAAAGTGTGCAGAATGCTTTCCGAAGAGAAAAAAAAGTGCCATGACACTCATGCTCCAGGCCGTCCAAGATCCTCTGAAGGACGGCGCGCCAGAAAGCGTTGTTTCCAAGAAGGAAAAAAGCGCCTGAAATTCCTGTAAATACCGAACAGGAAAAAAGTATTCCAGTCAAAGATAAATTTTGTAGAACAAGAAGTCCGATCACACCAAACAGTAATTGCATGTAAAACTCAACCATCTTGTCGACGATAATTGCAAGGCCGATTTCCTTCACTCGATATTCTTTTAGAAGAAACGGCGCAAAATCGCCGAGCCGGGCAGGAGTAAGGCTGCCTCCGGTTTTTGACAGAAAATAAACATACGCCACCTCTTTGAGCGGTATCGAAGCGCCGATGATGAGTTTATACCGAAAAATGCCAACGCCGAATGAAAAAATCATGAGGAGAACGCATTCAATCAGCGGAAGCGCTTTCATGGAACCGAGAACCGTCCAGACAATTTTCCAATTGACTATTCTGACAAAAAGAACGGTAAAGATAACAAGCAGGACAAATCCGACAATGGTTTTTATTGAAATTTTCTTTATGCCGGGCATGCGGTTATTTCCTGCCAATATAAAGAAGCTGCGCGCCGGAAGCATGTTGGAGCAGCGGTTGCAGAAATCGTGGGAACAGAAAGCTGACGGTGAACAGATCGTGGTTGTATGACCGCGCGACAAGGGTTGAAAAGCCGAAGCAGGCAAACAGAAATTCAAGGGAACGTTTTGTGAAGGGCCGTTTATGGGTGATGTCGTTGAAAAAGGCGAACTTGTACTTTTCGATGTCCGGCACGGTGACAAAGACAATGCCGTTTTTTTTCAAAATGCGGTATATTTCTGAAGCGATTTCCTCCGGATTGGAAAGATGCTCGAGCGTTGAGCAGATAAGGACGATATCACAGCTTGCATCAGGCAATGCAACGGGGCCCTTTTCCACGTCGGCGCAGATGAATTCGATGCTGTTTTCTTTGCATTTCTCCTTGAAGAAATCGTCAAAGTCGATGGCGATCCGCCGATTCACCTCGGGGCCGTTGTAACTGAGCATCCATCCGTCATAGGCGCCGATGTCTGCAACCGACAGCCCTTTGGCATTGGGGAAAAAGGTGTTAACGATATACCACAAATTAAACGCATGAAAATTCTTCTGCCCGATTTTCTCAGCCTTTTTTTGCAGGCGGCTCATGAAAAAACCGGCGACAGGGTTTGGTTTTGGCAGGTGAAATTTCCTGTAATTTTCTGCATAGCACATTTTAATCATAGACACCCTTTTGTTTGGAATGGAATGGTTTTGCAACAGCCAACAGGACCTTCGCAACCCGGAACAGCACCGATTTTCGAAGGACAATCGCTCGTGACGGGCACAGTTCATGGCAGCAATAGCACCTGATGCAGGCATCCCGGTCGAGCATCGTCGCCTTTTTCTTCTTTGTAAAACCAATGACGCGCACCGGGCATGAATTCACGCAGGTGCCGCAGCCGGTGCATTTTTTTGGAATGACTTCAGGAAAAAGAACGAGGGAATTTTTCATCAAACGTTTAAGAACGGGATTGGTGAAGCTGTTCGGATTTTCACTGCGGGCCGGTTTGCGGAACCGGAAGGGAGAAAAAGCGCCAATGGTCAGTATCTCGATATCGGCAAGCGAAGCGGGCCCGAACCCCCGCTTTTTTGCGCAGGCCAGCACCGGAACATCGTTATCGTCGATTCCCATGCATGTGCAGGCGACCCTGTCAACGGCAACAGGATGTTCACCCACCAGGATAATACCGCAGGAGAGGGGCGACCCGGAATTGGGGCCGTCGCCTTCCATCGCCACGATCGCATCAACAATGGAAAGCGCGGGCGGAACAAAGTCTATGATGTCAAGAATCGCGTTGAAAAAATGGGCGGGATCGGGCATCCGCAGGTGGAAATTCGCCTTGTGTACTCCCGGAACTATTCCGAACATGTTTTTACACGCGCCGGTGATGTGGCCATAACAATGCGTTTTCAGCTTTGGAACATTGATAATTGCATCAACGGAAAAAATGTCCTTTAAAAAGAGACATGTTTTTATCAGGGTGCCGTTGGGCAAGTGTTTTTCGACGGCGTCGTCGTTGTATTTGATTTCGCAGCTGTGCGTGCGCGCAGCGGTTTCGGCGCCGGTAACGGAAAACACGGCGCGTTTTATCGACGGATTGATCCGCGAGCCGCCGGGGCTCTCAATGATAACGGGGCGGCCCCCCATTTTTTTTGCGAGGACTATTGCCGATTCGATCACGGCCGGATGCGTTGTCGCCGCCTGTTCGGGGGGACAAGGAAGAAACAAATTTGGTTTGAGCGCGACCGATTTGTTAGTGAGTGCGAGTTTTTTCGTAAGTTCCATGGTTTCAACGGCCGAATACAGAACGTCGGCTAGGGGGTCGTTATAAGTGAGGCCGGAAATGACTGCAACGGCGTGCTTTGCCATCAGCGTTTTCCGTGTGATGGTGAAACCAAGTTTTTCACCTTAAAAAATACCAGGCGGACGAACCGATGTACATAGTTTACCACTTCCCGCGGCTGCTTGATCCCCTGCCATGCCAAAAGAAGAAGCGAATAATTGCGAAATACATATTTAATCTGCAACCGCTCGAATATTTCCCGCTGACGTTCCGGAGCGATGGCGGTGTTGCAGGGCTGTATGAAAGGATTTCCCGTTGTAAATTGACCCCAGTCAACGCGTCCGTCAGGGCCGGCCGCACCTTTGCACTGTTGCCACAGTTTCGTACTAGGATACGGCGTCAAGAAATGGATGGAGACGAAGTCAATCTTGTTTTCATCAATGAATTTTTCCGTTAACGCAATGTCCTCCTCGGTTTCGGACGGGGTGCCGACAATGAAACAGCCGCGGACCCTAATGCCGCCGTCGTTGCAGAGGCGGATGGTTCTGCGGCAAACGTCCACGCGGGTCCCCTTTTCAAGAACGTCGAGGATTCTCTGGCTGCCGGACTCAAACCCCAGGGCGACCTGGTCGCATCCTGCTTTTTTAAGCAGGGTAATTATGTTTTCGTCAAGCGTACCGGCCTGTGCCTGGCATTCCCATTTGAGCGTATCAAGGCCCTTTTCAACCAGCAGGGAGCAGATATCCCGCACCCGGTTTTTATTGCCCGTGAAACATTCGTCGGTGATGGCAAGGCCCTTGATTCCATATTTCTTTACAAGATACTCTACTTCGGCGACAACGCGCGATGCGCTCTGGTACCGCACCGGAATTTTCCGCAAGGAATTATGGCAGAACACGCAGGAAAAGGGGCACCCGCGGCTGGTGAGAAGGGAGGCGGTTTTTCTCCGGCTGCCGGAAATCTGGTCTTTCTGACGCAGATAAAACGCCATGTCGATGAGATGGCGCGACGGGGGAGGCAGTTCATCAAGGTTTTCGAGCATGGCGCCGTGAATGATTTTTTTTTCTCCGTGTTTGACGGAATTGTTTGTAACAATGTCAAGCAGCGCCTTTTCGCCTTCGCCGGTCACCACTGCGTCACAGTGGCCGAGGGATTCTTCCGGCCGGGCCGAAGGGTGCACGCCGCCCATGATAACGGTGGCATCAAGTTCTCTTTTTACAAAGTCGGCAATCTGGTACGCCCGTGGAACGAACATGGTCATTGCGGTGATGCCGACGAATTTCGGGCGGTGCGCAAGCAGCTCGGTTTCGGCATGCGCCCCGCTTATTTCATCAATGATGCAGACCTCATACCCGTGCTTTTCGAGATAGGCCGCAAGAAAGGCAAGGCCGAGCGGCTCCTTTTTAAGGGGCGTATTCCCCGGTGCGGGGCCAGGATTGACAAGCGCAATATCCACGGATCATTCCCTCGGAACGGGGCGGTACAGAGAACCGTTCTTTTTTGCAATCAATAAAAAAGATTCCGCTTTCGCATGATACGCCAATTCAAGAAGAAACACGAACGGCGCCTTCAAGAGACGGATGACGAACGGCGTCTTGCACCCCATTTGCGCGCCGGTAAGCGTAATCGGTTTAAATTCAAAAGCGAAACCGTATTTTTGCGCCAACGCGGCGACGTCGTTTTTATAAAGGGCGCGCTCATCCTTGCATGGGACCACGCGGATCGGCGACCGGGGATGGTGGGTGAGGTACGTTTTCGGGTTCTGCGCGTCGGGCTCGACGGCCAGCAGCGTTCCCGCCGGGACAAGCACCCGGCCGATTTCGCTGAACACCGCATCGAGTTTTTCAGCGACATGGTGCAGGGTGTTGATGGACAATACAAGGTCGAAAAAGCCGTCCGGATAGTCAAAACGTTCCGTGACGTCGCCGACTTTTGCCTCCTTGAAGTAACGCTGAGCCACGGCGACGCTGTTCGGCGAAATGTCGATGCCGTACCAGTCGTCCCTTTTAAGGCATTCGTTGACTTGCCCGGTGCCGCAGCCGATGTTGAGCACACGAACATCATGGGGGACTATTTCATCTATTTTTTTTATAGAGGCAACCGTATATAGATAGGAATGGTGGCCGCGGGCCATTTCGTCGAAGATGTCTTTTTGTTCTGTTTTCACGGAAGGCGGTTTGTCTCAGAGTTTTTAAAAAGGCCTTTCACGATCCCCCAGCTGTACGGCCAGATGATGACCCAGCGCGCGAGCCAGCGGGTCAGGCCCTTCCATGCGGACTTGAATGCGATCATCCAATGCACCAAGGTGGCCGCTAATATCACACCCGCACAAATTGCTCCCGTATAAAAATTCACCGGCAGGGAAACCACACTCACCACCATGAGCAAGGCAAGGACAGGAATGCACAGCGTATAATACCACATGAAATTCCTGATGCCCGCGGTCTTCATCATGATGACGATATCAAATCCCATCATGACCGTCTGGCGCAGGAACCCGAGCAATTCCGCTTTGTAATGATGCCGAGCGATAACGCCGTCATCAAACCATATCTTGTACCCGGCCTCCTGAAGTTTCATGGAAATATATACGTCTTCTGCCGCCATGAGATTGACCTGGAGCCAGCCCCCGATCTTTTTAAGCGCGTCGGTCCTGAAATAAGAATTCCCGCCGATGACGCCGTCGGTATAGCCGGTTTTTTTTGTTTCAACTACAAACCACATATGATGCAGCCAGCTTGAGAAGTTGTGCCGGCCTATCATGGGATGAGCGCCGGTGCCCGCCGCCGCCTCGGGTTTTTCCGTGAAAATATTCTTGATGCGCCGCACCCAGTTTTCATCAAGCACGCAGTCGGTATCGGTAAAAGCGAGGATATCAGTGTTGCAACGATGGAGCGCGGTGTTGCGCGCGTGAAAGAGTTTTATTCCCTCGTTGGGAAGGACTTTAACGGCGAAATTATGTAAGAATGGCGGCAATGGCTTTGACACGTCATCGAGGATCAAAAAAACGGAATCCGGCTTTTCGGTTTGGCGGGCTATGCTGTCAAAACATTCCTGTTGCAGGCTACTGGCGTTTTTAGCAGACAATGCAAGCGTGAGGGTCATGGGATTAAATAAAATCCAGTTGTGCGATGTCCTTGATCATCATCTGGTGCATGAGTTCGTTGTACACGCCGAACCTGCAGTCGAGGACGTTGCATTCAGAAACTTTTATGTTTTTTATGGCGTCCCAGTGCCGCTTTGAGTACCATATTTTTGAAAGCGGCTGCTTGAACAGATTGCCGAAGCAGTGCGTTTTTTTGCGGTGGCGGTAGTAGCAGCAGATAAAAACATCGCCAAGCGCGTCAATCATGATCTGGACCGGCGAAAGCCAGCACTTCATGGTAATGTTTGCACGGCGCACGCTGCCTACCACCGACAGCCGCGGGTACTTGTCGGCAAGCCTCGTGATGCGCGCCTGGATTTTTTCTTCACTGCGGCCGAGGCCGAGCGATTTGAAGATCCGCACGCTCTTGAATTGCAGAGAATCCACGCAGAGCCTGTTGGCGAGCGCCGCGGCCTTTTCGATTTCCTTTTCGTTGAGCATTGATACGAGGAACTTGACGCTGAGGGTGACCTTCGAGCGGTATTTTTTCCTGAGCCGCACCAGCGTTTTAATGTTTGCGATAACGGCATCGAAACCCGAGCGGCCGCTCTTGGGCCGTTTCACCTTGGCATAGGTTTCGGCTGTCGCGGCGTCGAGGCTGATGCGGATGTAAGAAAGGGTCTTCACCGCGATTTCGGCCAACCTCCCGCTAAGGTTGGTGCCGTTGGTGAGAAGGCCCGCGCTTATCCCCTTTTTTCTCAATCGCAGCAATGCTTCCCCAAAATACGGATTGAGCGTCGGCTCGCCGCCGCCGCAGAATTCCACGCCCTTGACCCCGATTTTCGCGAGCTGGTCCACCACCGAAAAAAGCTGTTTCTTCGACATCATCGTCGCGATGTTCCGGTTGTCGTCCTGATATTCGCACCCGGGGCATGCCTGGTTGCAGACATATGTCGGATAGACAATAGCGGTGCGTGGGGCCGGCATTTTATGCGCGAGGATATTTTTCGCCGATTCGTAATGGGAAAGGATCCTGGTATGAAGGAGATTAAAAACTGAAACAGTCATGATTCCTCGCGATATTATTTGCCCTGTAAAAATAACACGTGCATGGTTCAAAACGATACGACGGAACGGGTAATTTTCGTCACGTCGATCCCGGATTTTTTATTTATTTTATTCTGCCAAGCACGGTTTTTGCACGTTATGGCATGAATATATTATATAATTGGAGGATCCTTATTGTCTATATTTAAGAAACGTCCGGCCATGGTGTTTTCGACGGCCGCTTTCTCCTCAATGGCAAATATCTTGGACAGGAATCACATGAATATCATCTGCGTGTGCTCGCACGGAGGCCATCTCGTTGAAATGCTGGAGATCATAGACTGTTTCAAAGGCCATGATATTCATTATTTCACCTACAAGGAGGAATCAACCAAAGACCTGCCCAATGTGCATTTTTTTGAAAACATCGCATTAAAGCCGTTGTTATTCATTTCGACAATGCTGCGGATAATCAGGCTGTATAAGGCCATAAAACCGAAACTTATTGTCTCTACCGGCGCAGAGCTTGCTCTCCCCGCTTTTCTGACAAGCCTGCTCTTTCCCGGCGTGCGCCGTATTTACATGGAATGCAGCGCCCAGGTTTATACACCGTCGCTCACGGGAAAGCTCGTGTATCCGATCACCCATCTATTTATTGTGCAGTGGGACACCCTTCTGAAGAAATACGGGAAAAAGGCGCGATACGTGGGAGGTCTTATTTGATTTACGTTACCGTCGGCAATCATTGCCAGGGATTTGAACGTCTGATAAAAGTAGCCGATACTCTGGCCTGCAGGATGACGGAAAAGTTTTTCGCACAGATCGGGTATTCCACTTACCTGCCAACCCATATGGAATTTGTGCGGTTCGAACCGTACCATGAATCCATAGAACATATCAGGCAAGCCCGTTGCGTCATTTCACATGCGGGAATCGGCACCATCATCAAAGCGAAAAATTATAAAGTGCCCATGGTGATCGCTCCGAGGCGCAAGGCGTTCGGCGAGCATTTCAGCGACCATCAAATGGAAATCACGACGAAAGTGACCGACGAGAATCGGCGTTGGATCAGCATTGCCGAACCGCTTAACACACTGGAAACCCTCGTGCGTCAGGCGATTGAAAAACGCCCGGTGTGGGATGAGAAAGAAATGGCCGGCCGCGCCGCCATTGTCGCATTGATCAAGGATTTTGTCTGGACGACCGCCGCGGGAAAAGCCTGAATCCCATGTCGTTTCTAGCACGCCTCGTAAATGACATGCATTTCATGATGGGTAAAAAAGCGGCCCAGCCAGGAGAAATTTCCCGGAAAGAAATATCGTTTGGCAACGCGGAAACGATCCGGCGGCCATAAGCCGTTGCTTTTGAGGTACGCCTCGGTGACAAAGATCCGGTGCGAGGCATCAAAGGCAAAGCCTTTCCTTCCGGGAACGACCACAACAATCCTCCGGATGGCGAGCCTGGCGCACGACGAAAAAATTTCGCGGAGAGCCGCAGCGGGATCGGGCATGTGTTCAAGCACATGCGACAGAACGCAGGTGCGGAACCGGCCGGGATGCAGGGAACGAAATGAGTATTTGTCAATGTCAGGGTCATATAACCGCACCGGAAGTCCGATTTTTTGACAATGGGCAACCGCGGCCTCGTTGACCTCGAGGCCCAGCGAACCATCGGCAAGGCGGCTCAGCAGCTCGCCGGTCCCGCATCCGACATCGAGCGCCGGGCCTTCAACTTCACTGAGGAGCCGGTGTAGGTAGCATTGTCGGACAATAGCGCGCAATGCGCCGCGGGGCTTGAGCTGGTACTGCGCATAGGAGTCGCCGTAGTCGGACGACGTACCGTGAGAACGCGTGTCGTTCATTGATTACTCGTACGCCGCCATTTCGCGCAGCGAGATGGCGAAACGAGAAAACAGTTGTTTGAATTCCATAGGTCCAATCCTGCGTCGCGATACAATAGAACGCCGTTTTTTCATCATGGATGGAGCCATCCATAATGCGGAGCAATGGGCTTTGATGAGAATAGTCAAGCCTGTAAAAAACGAATAATTGTCCCTGAAGCGCGAGAGCGCCCCCCGTTTTTTAGCGAGTGACAGCCAGACCTGTAAACAATACCGCGTCATTGATCCAAAAAACGCCGCGGTAATCGCGGAAACCGGAAAGCTTTTCAGAACAACGCAGATCCTATTGCGTTCAACGTAAAAGGCCTTGAAAGGGGAGTAGCTTCCCGCGGCTTTTGAATGAATGTGGTAGGCGCGGGCTTGGGGTGTAAACACGCATTTCCAGCCGGCGAGTTGCTGCCGGAATCCGATGTCGGTGTCGTTGCAGTACATGAAGAAATCTTCATCGTAGGGCCCGATGTCAGCGAGCATCTCCCTTTTGTAAAGGCAGCAGCAGTCGCTCGCGCAAAACACCTCCTCGGTATTGGAAAAACGCTCCGCGGGCGAAAGGCGGCCGCGCGCGCAGGCAGAGCCGTCGGCGGCGATGCTCAGGCCGCACGCCTCGATGGTGCCGCGCCGGTCGTACAGCATGATCTTGGAGGCGCACGAGCCGGCCCGGGGAAACGATTCGATGGCGGAAACCATGGCGGCGATGCATTCCCGGTCGAGCACCGCGTCGCTGTTGACAACCGCAACATACCTACTGTCCGAAAAGGCAATGCCGGTGTTACATCCCCCGGCCCAGCCGGCGTTATAGCCGTTCTTGACGACGGCGACGCCGGGATGCGCCGTGGCAAGCGCATCCGCGGATCCGTCCGACGAACCGTTGTCCACGACGACGACGGAACAGAACGGGTACGTCTGGCTAAGGCACGAGGCGGCGCATTCCATCACAATGTCGCCGCCGTTGTAATTCACGATGACGATGAGGACGGTGGCGTTGGATGCTGTGGCGGCCATAGAGGTCTTTTAAAAGAGGAGGATGTGCCGATGCACATTTCCGATTGTCAATTATTCATCGCAGGCTGCTCGGAATCCGGTGCAGGCTCCTTTTCCGGCCGCCTCTTCACGAAGATGCCCCCGAACTGCGTTTCCTGCCGGAATATGATTTCCTGCATCTTGATGAGCTCCAAAAGGGCCATGAACGTCACCACCAGCACGATCCTGCGCACATCGTCGGCAAAGAGTTCCTCGAAAGGTATTTCCCGGTCGTGGTCCATCATGCCGAGGATGTGCTCGATGCGGTCATCGATGCGGACCATGTCGTGGGCGATGGTATGGTGAGACGCGTCGGCGGAGGCGGCACGGTCGAGCACGCGCTTGAACGCGGTGATGAGGTCGAACACCGTGACCGCGCCCGCAACGAGGCCGTCGTCCGCCTGGGAAAGCGGGGTGACGGGCTCGGCGTTGCCGCGGGTGAAGCTGCCGATCTGTTCCGCCTCAAAATGGCGCAGCGAGAACGCCGCCTCCTTGTATTTCTTGTATTCGAGGAGCTGGGCGATGAGCTGTTCCCTGTTGTAAATTCCCTCCTCGCCCTGGACCTGTTCTTGTTCCGCGGCCGGCAGCAGCTCGCGCGCCTTGAGGCGGATGAGCGTGCTGGCCATGTAGAGGTATTCGGCGGCGATGTCGATGTTGAGTTCGCGCATCAGGTCGAGGTATTCGAGGTACTGCTGGGCGATAAGCGACACCTGGATCTGCGTGATGTCGACCTCGGCTCGGTTGACAAGGTAGAGAAGCAGGTCGAGCGGGCCCTCGAACAGCGACAGCTTCACGAGGTATTCCTGTTTCACCTGCATGCGACGGCCTCGATCTCCACCAGGACGTTCTTGGGCAGGCCGGCCGCCTCGACCACCGACCGCGCGGGCTTCCAGCCGGACAATCCCTTCTCGTAAACCGCATTAAAGGCCTGAAAATCAGCCATTGACTTTAGGAAAACGGTTGTCATGACAAGCGCAGACGCATCAAGCGACTGTGAGGCCAGAATCGCCAGAAGATTTTTCAAGGCTTGTTCCGCCTGTTCTTGAATCGTGCTTCCAACGATCGCGCCCGTTTTCGGATCAAGGGGAATTTGTCCCGAAATGAAAATAAGCGGCCCCGTGTCGATTGCCTGGGAATAGGGGCCGATTGGTTGCGGGGCCCGTGGTGTTAGAATGATTTTTTTATCCATTCACCTTTGTTCCACTTTGTCGCTTTTACTTTTTCACTCCGCTTCTCTTTTACTCCACCGTCACGCTCTTTGCCAGGTTCCTCGGCTGGTCGATTTCGCATTTCCGAACCGCCGCGATGTGATAGGCGAGGAGCTGGAGCGGGATCACGGATAAAAGCGGGCTCAGCATGGGAATCGTGCAAGGAATGTAAATCACATGCGCCGCGTATTTTTTGATGTTGGTGTCACCTTCGGTGGCGACCGCTATCACCTTGCCGCCGCGCGCGTTCACCTCCTGGATGTTTGAAAGCACCTTTTCATAAACGCTGTCTTTGAGCGCGATCACGACGCTGGGCATGTCTTTGTCGATGAGCGCGATGGGACCGTGCTTCATTTCAGCGGCAGGATAGCCCTCCGCGTGGATATAAGAAATTTCCTTGAGCTTGAGCGCGCCTTCGAGCGCAACGGGAAAATTGTAGGAACGACCGAGGTAAATGAAGTTGTTGAGTTTAGAATAACGCTGGGCGATTTTTTTAACCGCATCGTTTTGCTTGAGGATCATCTTTATCTGATCCGGGATCTCCATGAGCGCCTTTGCAATGGTGATCCCCTCGTCGTGGGAAATCCTTCTCATGCGGCCGAGAAGGAGCGTGAGCAGGGCCAGCACGGTGAGCTGCGACGTGAACGCCTTGGTCGAGGCGACGCCGATTTCCGGGCCCGCGTGCAGATACACGCCGCCGTGGGTTTCGCGGGCAATGGACGATCCCACCACGTTGCAGATACCCAGCACGGTCGCGCCTTTGTTCGCGGCCTCGCGTAGCGCGGCGAGCGTGTCGGCGGTCTCGCCCGACTGGCTGATGACGAACACCAGCGTGTGCGGGTCGATGATCGGGTTTCTGTAGCGGAATTCCGAGGCGTATTCGACTTCGACGTTGACGCCGGCGTGTTCCTCGATCATGTATTCGCCCACGAGCGCGGCGTGCCACGAGGTTCCGCAGGCCGCGATGACGATGCGGTTGATCTGGCGCAGCTGCTGCAGCACCAGGTTCAGGCCGTCGAGACGGGCCGCGCCCTCGTCGACCAGGAGCCGGCCGCGCATCGCGTTTTTCACGGTCTCGGGCTGCTCGAAAATTTCCTTGAGCATGAAATGCTTAAACCCGCCCTTGGCAAGCGCCTCGGCGCTGTAGTCGATGTGATGGATCTCGTGCGCTACAATCTTTTTGTCAAGGTCCATGGTGGTATGTTCCTGGCGGTTGAGCTCGACAAGGCTTGAATCCTTGAGGTAAATGACCCGCTTTGTATACCGCACGATGGCGCTTGCATCGGAGGCGAGGAAATATTCGCCGTCGCCGACGCCCACCACCAGGGGTGAACCGCGGCGGGCGCCCACGAGTTTGTCGGGGTTGTCCTTGGCAATTACGGCGATGCCGAAGGTGCCGTCCACTTCGGAAAGGGCCTTCGACACCGCCTCGACAAGATCGCCTTTGTAATATTTCCCTACCAACTGGGCAAGGACCTCGGTATCGGTTTCCGACCTGAATGAGACGCCCTCTTTCGTAAGTTTTTCCTTGAGGATGGCGTAGTTTTCAATGATGCCGTTGTGGACAAGCGCGATTTTATTCGCGGCATCGGTATGAGGATGGGCGTTTGCCTCCGACGGCACGCCGTGGGTCGCCCACCGGGTGTGCGCAATGCCGATGGTAGCGCTGTTTTTTACCTTTTTGTCAATAAGCGCCCGAAGCTGCTCCACCTTGCCCTTGTTTTTCCAGACCTGAATAGTTCCTTTGTCAACAAGGGCAATGCCCGCGCTGTCGTACCCTCTGTACTCGAGCGCCGAAAGACCGTCAATGAGAACGGGATATGCTTCCCGCATGCCGATGTATCCGACAATTCCGCACATGATTTACCCCTTGACGATAAAGCAATTTGTTTAAATTTTATTGATTATAATATAAATGTTTTTAGATCATAGATTTGAGGAATAATCACGCCCTAAACAACCGTATGTGCCATATATTTCACATCGCAAATTCTGTTCCAATCAAAAGGGGTTTAATCCTTTTTAATGGCACAACCGGTCAATTTCTCCAACTTTTCATCAAGACGCTTCTGGGAGACAGGAAAAAGCGTTTTGACTTCCTGCTGGGCAAAAAGGGAAATTTTGAATTCTTCAACCATTAACGCGAATTCCAGAATGCCTTTTTGATGTTCTGATGAAGAGGGCGATGCCTGTTGCAGATACGAGTCTGCCCTTTCCGTATAATCCAGCGCCGTTTTGTGTTTCGGAAGATACTTTCCGATATCGGAAAACGTCCGCTGAATTCTATATGAAAATCCCCTGAGATATCTTGGAAAATTGATCACCAGAGTATAATCCGCCGAACCGGTTGATAACAACTCTAAAAATCTTATTAGCTCCCTCGCCAGCTCTCCGGCGATTTTTACATGGCCTTTTGAGGGATATTTTTTCAGGCTGTTTTTCATCATGGATTGCAAACCTGGATATTCCCGGCCGAAATGTTGAATGCTGGAAATGAGTTTGTCCCCGCCCGCAGCGATTTCCCTTTTCACCCTCGCTGCCATTTTTTCAAAATCCGATTTTTTCCAGACGGAAAGTGATTCTTTTCCGAAGCAATGGTTTTTAAGAAGATTGAGCAAGATATCTTTTACATCCTTTTTTTTATCAAGGGAAAGCTGCAGCTCCAGGTTTTTCTCAACTTTAATTTCTTTTTCAAACCAGGCAAGTTCTTTTTCAACCGAAATTTCGAGCAGCTTTTTCACACCGTCCGGATGATAGTTTGCCCGCTCTTCTCTTGAGGTAAAAACGAGGCATTCCACGGCGCCGCATTTTTCCGCGAGCCCTTTGAACCCGAAAACGGGGAAACCGATTTTTGAGGGAATGACCTCCATGATATCGGGCAAATCCCCAAAATCCCACGAAAATATGTTTTTTCTTTCCCATTTGCCAATAAACTGATGCCACAACGCGGAATTACCGTTGCTTGCCGTTGCTCCGGCGCCTTTTTTAACCGCGATCTTGACCATTAGATGCGGCGGAAGGTCATGGATGGGGAGGGATGAAGGATCAAGCGTGATTCCATTTAATTTTTTTATCGCATCACAGACGGCCGCAATAAAATCCTGACCGCAGAAAACAAGCGATGAGGCGATTTTCTGAGCGGTTTCCGGAACAGGTTCCAGCAATTTTTTTATGGATTTTGGAAGATTCCCGAGGAGATATTGGATTCGAGGCGCGAACAAGCCGGGGACGATCCAGTCAAACACGGTGTCGTTGACATAGGAGAATTCCGATGACGGAACATGCGCCGTGGCGCCGTCAAGTTCCGAGGAGGGATCGAATTCGTAGGTAATGGGAAAGGCAGCCGCGCCGATGACGACGCTGTCGGGAAAAAGCGCCGCTCGCGCGGTCATGGCTCCCTTCAGAACGTCTGATTCTTTCATGTAAAGAAATCCGTCCGAGCCGTTTTTATTAACGACCGCGTTCAATTCATGGACGGAGGTGATATTGTCGAGGCGGCTGGAATAAAACGAATATACCGATTCATCGCCCGCATAAATCCCTCGGGTGCGGAGCTTCTTCTCGACGTCGCTGATGCTATTGCAAAGTTTCTGGTTATGTTGAAAAAATCCATGATGGGTGCGCAGCTTTCCCGCAACCAGGCCTTCGCGAATGAACACTTCCGCCGCCTCCTTGGGATTAATCCTGCCGTATCCAACGGTCCTTCCGGCAACAATGACAAGGCCGAAAAGGCTCACCGTTTCCTTTGCCTTGACGCCGCCGGTCTCCTCGTCAAAAAACGGCTCGCTGTACCTGCGGTTGCACAGATGCGGTGCAACCGCCTCGAGCCACAAGGGATCAATGGACGCGCACGTGCGTGAGTACAGCCGCGAGGTTTCGACAAGTTCCGCGGAGACGATCCAATCCGGTTTTTTCTTGAACAGCGCTGAACCGGGAAAGACGAACGCCTTTCGCGCTTTTGCGATATGATAACTGCCGTCCTCGTTTTTATTGCCGATATGCGAAATAAACCCCGCCGTGATGCAGCAGTGGATCTGCTCATAGGTGACTGCTGGAGATCTTTCAAGGACACCTTCTTTTTTTGTCACCACGCCCAGGAGCTGCTTATGAATGTCCTGCCATTCGCGCATGCGGACAAATGAAAGAAAATTTTCCTTGCAGAATTTTTTCAGCTGCCCAAAAGATTTTTTTTCACGCCGGTCAAATCCGCACGTATTCCATAATTTGAGATAGAAAAGAAAATCAGACATGGGATCGGTGCATTGAGCGTGCGCCGCGTCGGCCGCGTCTTTTTTGTCCGACGGCCGCACGCGCATGTCCTGGATGCACAGCGCCGAAGCGATCACGGTTATTTCGGGGATGCAGTGCCGGCGATGCGCCTCGATGATCATGCGCGACAGCGCGGGATCGAGCGGAAAGCGGGCCATGCTCCGCCCGGCGTCCGTGAGATTTCTTTTTTCATCAAGTGCGCCGAGTTCTATAAGCGATGAATACCCGTGCGAGACAGCCTGGCGCGCCGGCGGTTCGAGAAACGGAAAATCTTCAATTTTGCCGAGGCGCAACGATGCCATGGAAAGAATGACCTGCCCGAGGTTGGCGCGCTGGATTTCGGGCATGGTGAATTGGGGCCGCGAGAGCAGGTCCTGCTCCGAATACAGGCGCACGCACACGCCGTCCCGCACACGGCCGCACCTGCCCGCGCGCTGGGCCGCGCTCGCCTGCGACACCGGCTCGACCGGCAGGCGCGTAATGCCCATGGAAGGGTCAAATCGCTTGACGCGTGCGAGACCCGTGTCAACAACGTACCGGATGCCGGGTACCGTGATGGACGTTTCCGCGATGTTCGTGGCCACCACAATTTTTTGTTTGTCAATTTTTCTAAATACCGAGGTTTGGTCGGCCAGCGGCATTCGTCCGAAAAGCGGAACCACGAGGCCGCCGCCGAGCCGCCCCTGCAGAAGGTCCTTGGTTTCAAGAATGTCACGCTCGGTGGGCATGAAGACGAGGATGTCGCCTTGATCAGGCTCCCGGAGAATCATGTCAACCGCATCAGCGGCAGCATTGATAAATGAGGCATCGCTTTCGTCGTCCGTCTTGTCCGGAAGGTAAATTGTTTCCACGGGAAAAAGCCTTCCGGATACCGTAATGACCGGTGCATTGTCAAAGGCCTTTGAAAACAGGGCGGTATTGATGGTCGCCGATGAGATGACCAGCCGGAGCCCGGGCCGCCGCGGCAAAAGCATCTTGAAATAACCTAGAAGAAAATCGATGTTGAGGCTGCGCTCGTGCGCCTCGTCGATGACGACGACGTCGTAGCTGTTGAGAAACCTGTCGGTTTGAAGCTCGCGCAGGAGAATGCCGTCGGTCATGAATTTTATTTTCGTTTCCGCCGAATCACGATCGTTGAAGCGCACCTTGTATCCCACAAAAGTTCCCAACGCGCAAGAGGCCTGCGAGGCCGCAAAGGCGGCCACCGAAGTCGCCGCAAGCCTGCGCGGCTGGGTTATGCCTATTTTTCCTTTTTGTCCATATCCTGCTTCAAGGCACAAAAAGGGGAGCTGCGTGGTTTTTCCGGAACCGGTTTCGCCGGCGACAATAACGACCGGTGATGACCTCAAGGCGCGGATTATTTCGTCCTTCTTCTCGTAAATCGGCAGGGTTGCTGCAAAAGAAAAATTCATGGCATGCCTGGAAAGGTCGCGGAAAAAAACACGCGCGGCGGGCTGCGATGCGTCCGACCGCACGTATAAAAATCACTTATGTTGACCTGCGGTAGTAATAATTTTATGGATCTCCCACCATAAAATGCGTATGAATCCGTAGTATGCATAAAGGAGGGGTGAAGAGAAAAAACTGTTGCATTGCCTCGGCACGAGTGATACAATTTAAAATCACCGGGAATGCTTCACAAAGAGGATTTATTGAATGAACCGCAGGCTGGAAGTCGTCGTTGTTGACGATGAGGAACAAATCACCGAGCTCCTGAAGACCTTTATCCAATGCATCACGCAGGAAATTCGGGTTCATACCTTCAACGACTCCGTTGACGCGCGGGCATATATCGCCAAAAACCCGGTTGACCTGCTCATCACCGACTACAAGATGCCCCGGTACGACGGGCTCCAGCTTATGGAGTCCACCCCCTCTGCCGTGAGAAAGATCATGATCTCCGGATATGTTTCGGAAATTGCCGAAGAAAAGCTGCAGAAACTCAACGCCACCTTTTTCGAAAAACCCGTTCCCCTGCGCGCGCTTGCGAAAATCATTTCGGAGCAGCAGGAGAGAATCAAGCACTCTTCTTAGGTTGATGCACCGAAGAGATTGTCTTGCGCCCCGACTCACCGTAATCAGGAAGGAATCGGCGGATATGAATACGCCGGTTGTCATCCTTGTCGGAAGTCAATTGCTCTATACCGCCGGTGATTTCATGGGCCGGGTGTACATGGCACGCTACGGATTTTGCGCCGCCGCGTTTTTATCGTGGTGGTTTGCCGTGTATTTCATCATCAGGACCATCGCCATGTTCGGCCAGCTATATGTGTTTACCGCCGTCCCACTCGGAAAAACCATGGCCCTGCTCGGCGCGGTTTCCATCATCCTGTCAAACGCGCTGGGCCTGCTGCTGCTCAAGGAGGTGCTTTCTCCGGCCGTTTACATCGGCGTGACGCTCGCCATTGTCGCATTTTTCATATTGGCGCATACGTGAAATGCTGCCGTTGGCTTGACAATGAAAAAGGGCCGCGGTTTTTCTACAAGCCGGGCCCCTGTTCCTGAATGTATTGCCTTTGTCAATGGTGGACTATCGTTTGTCAGGCCTTTTTTGTTTCCGCAACAATGTCGCCCAGCCTGAATAGCGAATAGATGATGGACCCGGGGATGCCCGCAATCAGAAGAATCGGAATCCACAGCCCGTTGAACCTGGATCGTTTTGCCATGTCGAGTCCCACGAGAATGGTGATAAGGATGTTGACGATCAGCAGCGCCAAAATTCCGGCCCGGAATATCTTGCGTCCCATCATCATGAAGCGCGGGTGCATCGGACACATTGGCTGGAACCCGCATGCGGGCCCGTTCTGAAACATTGCGCAAGGCCCCATTCCAGCGCAGTTCCCGTGGCCAGGGCATGCACCCTGCTGCATGCCAAACTCATGCCCGGCCATGCGGGGACACATTCCGGGTGCGGCTTTCTGGATTGAATCGTGCATCGGGGCCGGAGCGGCAGCGGGTGCCTGGGCCGCGGCCAGACTCATCCATGTTCCAACGACAAGAGCAGAAACAATAGTCATCATGCGCATAAGCGCCTCCTTTTTTAGTTGGCTAGTTTTAAAGGGTTTATGGTTAGACATTATTGTCTGAAAATATGTTTCCGGTATTTGCAATGGGGCGAATACTTTTGACAATACCGCAAAGGCAATGTATTTTTATCAGGCCTAAAATCTGATGCTTGCTGGAGTGTAGCTCAGTCGGCAGAGCAGGTGGCTGTTAACCACCGGGTCGGGGGTTCGAATCCCTCCACTCCAGCCAATTTATTATATCTCCCCAACATTCCTGAATACTCCAAAATACTCCCTGAAATGGTTAAATAGGGTCAAGAAGAGATTTTACACCTTCAAGCAAATTCTGCCCGTACTCCTTCGGACTACTGAGAACTACGGAAATGTGCAAACATATGTGAAAATATCTGGAATGCCAAAGCGCTCCGGAGGCGTCATGAACGCGTCCGATTGGTTATTGGACTTGCTGGATGCTATTTTATGATGTGGCTAACGACCCTGAGTAAAACAAGGGGGCCTTGTGAGTTGTCCTCCAGTAATTCAATCCTTATTATCTCGGTTTACCTCCAATCAAGAATCCTATTCCGCTTCCACCTACAACGAAACCCAACTCCGCCAAGAATTCCTTAACCCGTTCTTCGAAGCATTGGGTTGGGATGTACCCAATAAACAAGGATTTGCCGAAGCCTACAAAGAAGTAATCCATGAAGACGCTGTGAAGGTCGGCACCGCAACCAAAGCACCAGATTATTCTTTCCGTGTCGGTGGTACTCGAAAGTTTTTTGTCGAAGCCAAGAGACCATCTGTAAACATCAAGGACAATATTGACCCTGCTTTTCAGCTTCGGCGCTATGCATGGTCAGCTAAGCTACCGCTTTCAATTCTTACTGATTTTGAAGAATTCGCAGTTTACGATTGCCGTGAAAAACCGAACAAAAATGACAAGGCAAGTGTCGGACGTATACTGTACATTCGATTTGAAGAATATGAAAAACGTTGGGATGAGATTGCTTCAATATTTTCGAAAGATGCAATACAAAAAGGCTCTTTTGACAAATACGCAGAATCCGCTAGGGGCAAGAAAGGTACCTCTGAAGTAGATGATGAATTTCTTGAAGAAATCTCGCGGTGGCGTGAACTTCTGGCTCGGAATATTGCAATCAACAATCCGAAACTCAGCCAACGAGAACTAAATTTTGCCGTACAGAGGACAATTGACCGAATAGTATTCTTGCGGATATGCGAAGCTCGGGGTATCGAGCATTATGGTACACTCTTGGAGCTATTAAATGGCGAAAATGTTTACAAGCGCATCCGTCAGAACTTCCAAAAAGCGGACGAGATTTATAATTCAGGGCTTTTTCATTTCAAGGATGAAAAGGGCCGGGCTGAACCTCCAGATACGCTAACGCTTTCCCTCCACATCGATGATAAACCGCTAAAAGACATTATAGAAAACCTGTATTATCCCGAAAGTCCGTATGAGTTTTCAGTTCTCCCAGCCGATATTCTAGGGCAGGTGTATGAACAGTTCCTTGGAAAGGTCATCCGGCTAACTGCCGGACATCAGGCAAAAGTCGAGGACAAGCCAGAAGTGAAAAAGGCCGGTGGTGTGTTCTATACACCTACCTACATCGTCGATTACATCGTTAAGAATACAGTTGGGAAGATAGTTGAAGGAAAAACACCGAAACAGATTGAAAAACTAAAAATTCTCGATCCAGCTTGTGGTTCAGGTTCTTTTCTCATTCAGGCATATCAGTTTCTGGCGGATTATCATCGTGACTGGTACATCAAGGACGGGATCGAAAAGAATTCAAAAGGTAAAGAACCCAAGCTGGTGCAGATTCGTAGCGGCGAATGGCGGCTAAGCACGACAGAAAGAAAGAAAATTTTACTGAACAATATTCATGGTGTCGATATTGATTCTCAGGCTGTGGAAGTCACCAAGTTGTCGCTGCTCCTCAAGGTACTGGAAGGTGAAAACGAACAATCCCTGGCTCAGCAAATGACCATGTGGCATGAACGGGCATTGCCTGATCTGGAAAACAATATCAAGTGCGGAAATTCGCTGATTGGCAGAGATTTTTACGAAGGTGCACAAGAAACCATGGCCTTGGATGATACTGAAGATGAGGAACGGATAAAGATAAATGCGTTTGATTGGGATGGAAAACATGGGTTTCAAGAAATAATGAGCAATGGTGGATTTGATGTGGTAATAGGGAATCCACCGTATGGTGCATCATTTTCAGATGATGAATTGAGCTATTTAATTAATAAATTTCCAATCGCAGATAAGTTCCCAGATAGCTACTGTATTTTTATTCTTGAAGGCCTGAATTTATTAAAAACAAATAGTATAATGTCATATATCGTGCCAAACACTTTTTGTGATCTTGAGTCTTGTGATGAATATAGAAAATCACTGCTTTCTAATGTAACATTTGTCGACCTTTTTCAGTCAGGTTGGGCATTTAAAACCGCAGTAGTTGATACCTTGGTATTCATTCTTGTTAAAACTCCTTCCAAACCAAATAATAAGATTAAAATTACCGTAGGTCAAAGTAGTTATTTGCGCACAGTTAATTCTTTCCTAAAAAATGATATGATAAAAATTGATTATAGAAATATGGAAACTGAAAAAGACTTTTTATTACGTGTCAGTAAGAATACAATTCCACTAGGTACATTAGCAACTGTAAGTGCTGGTGTAAAAATGTATGAAAAGGGTAAAGGAACACCACCGCAAACAGAAAAGACAATGACTGATAGGCCTTTCTCTAGAAAAGATAAATGTCCTAAAGGCTGGCGAGCGCTATATAGAGGTGAGGATGTCGGCAGATATGAGCTCCAACACGAAGGCGAATATGTTAATTATGGCCAATGGTTGGCAGCACCACGTTCCGAGGAATTATTTAATGCTCCAAAAATATTAATGCGTAGAACGGACTATCGTCTTTTTTCTGTTACGGACAATACATCTTCAATCTGTGTTAATTCTTGTCATGTGATAAAACTAAAAGATAATAAATCCAGTCTTCAGTCATATCAATTCTTACTGGGTATTTTAAATTCAAAATTGTTACAGCGTATTTTTGAAATCCAAAATCCTCAAATGGTAGACAAAATATTTTCTGAAATAAAGGTAATTTATGTTGAGCGACTTCCCATCCGTCCAATTGATGTTTCCAAAGCATCTGACCAATATTTATTTAATAAAATAGTCTCTCTTGTCACTTCCATGCTCGATTTTTATAAAAAGTTTCCACATGTGAAGACCGACCATGAAAAGACTCTTCTTCAACGCCAGATGGATGCCGCAGATCAAAAAATAGATGAGCTAGTATATGAGCTGTACGGGCTAACGAAAGAAGAAATAAGGGTTGTGGCGGAAACAAGGGAGACGGAATGGCCATAGAACTCGTCCCTGATCTAACCAAATTTCCACAGTTTTGTGGTGCCTGCAGGGAGGAGAAGTTAATCGTCTTTGTGGGTGCTGGAGTGTCAGCCCTTTGGGGATGTAAGAGATGGAAGGATATGGGTGTGGCCTTAATAGATTCCTGCTATAATCTGGGTTTTATAGATTACTGGGAACGCGAAACGCTTGCAAATAAGTATTCATCATCACCACGAAGACTAATCACAATCGCAAAAAGTATACTTGGCAGATATTACACACAAGAACTGCAAAAGACAATCGAGCCTAACCGGAAGGACAAGTTGCCAAATCTCTTCAAGAATCTATACGAGCTAAATGCAATCTACGTCACGACAAACATCGACAAACATTTTTCCGGCCTGTTCGAAAAGGCGTGCATCCATTTCGACCCCAACAAATATGTGCCGTCGATACTGAAGCCAAAAAACATAATCCACCTTCATGGAGTTATTGACAATGAAGATAGTTTAGTCTTGACCATTGACGAGTACGTTGGGAGGTACAGAGATAACGATCGCCACAAGCAGCTTTTGGAGCGTATATTCTTGGGCGACGATCAATATTGCGTCTTGTTTGTTGGATATGGGGCTGACGAGATGGAAATAATTGACTACATGATCGAGAAGTATGGTAGCAAATTGCAACGCTTCATCAATCGCTTATATATTTTGCTGCCATTCTTCCAAAATGAAGAACAGCTGTTGCGCTATGAAAAGATGTACTTCTCTCAAGTTAATTTAGAAGTGATACCTTACAACATCAATGCTAGTGGATACGATCAGCTGAATGAAGTTATTGAAACATGGCAAAAGGGATTCTCTGATTTCGCCTTGGGAAAAGGTTTCTACCAGTACAATCAACTTATCGAAAGAAACTTGTGAGTACGTTGAATTCGGAAGAACAGCAAGTCCTTTCACTGATACAATCCGATGCGGATCAGGCGAGGTATTTTTTTTCTCGTGCCAGGTCATTAAAGTGGTTTCCTGTGCTAAAGGAAATCGGATATTTTTCCCCAGATAAAGTTCCCTATGACCCAGAGGGGAAGACCCAATTTTGGGATATTTTGCAATATTTGGAACGAGTCTCTGAACAGCTACACAGGAATCCTGAGTATGGTGAAGGAGTAATTGGTGTTCTTGAGGACCTTTATAAGTTTTCTCGGGAAAAGAGATTAATCGATAACGCCCACATCTGGTGGTATTGCGCAAAGATTCTTCAAAATATTCCCTTCACACTTACCAAAAGGTATTTACCTCCGCACAGACTTCATTCCTGGCTTACCGTCTGGCTGGAGCATTCGCACATTGTTTTGTCAGACATTTGTAATGGCCTCCTGCCAAAATTGTTGAATGAGGAAGATGCTTGTGAATACCTTGAGGTAATCATTGACCGAATTCTCAAGATCGAATCTTCTAAAAGGCCAATCAGCAAGAGAGATGTCCTCCTATTCAGGGACTCCTACTGGATTCTCGAAGCTTTTCAAAAGAACAACGAACTTCTCTGTCAGAAGCTCCCCCTGAACACGATCATGTTGGTCGCTAACAAACTGAAAACCGCTTTGGAGTTTGCCCAACAGAAGGATGGTCTTCTTGTACCTTTGGGTGAAGATGTCTTCAGAATCGAAGTATGGAGAATCCCGAAGGTGGGATTGGCGCCGGAGGAAATTGGTTTTCAGGAGGGTTCGGTTGGATGTTGCCTTAAGAAATACACAAAGGATCAAACTGCCAACGTTAACCAAGATAGCCTTTGGACTCTCCATGAGGTTGAGCCGGAAACACTTGTCGTCAATCCGTTCTTTGTCGCCACAACGAATAAAGAATCCTTCATTAACAATCTGAAAGCGAACCTACCCTCGGACATAAACTGGAATTCTGACAAAAATTTCGATAAGAATGTCGATTCGTTGTTCGCGAGCCTTTTTTCTGATTATTCTTACATCCATTTCAAATCCTTGACGAATATTAAGCGCAATTATTCCAATCGAGCTGAAGAAACGCTGATAATTGTTTTGAGAGATCTTGTGCTAAAACGGTGTGAAATCAATCGCGATGACGGCAAGAGCATATTGGAGGACTTCTTGGGGAAGGAATATCCCTTTCCGGTCTTTCGGAGACTTGCCCTTCTTTGTGTTGATAGATTCTGGAATGATTATTCAGGTTATCTTGACAGGTTTCTGAAGCTTGTTTCCCATGCACTTAAAGAACCCCATTATGAAGTGGAACTGTACGACATGTTCACAAACCACTGTCAAGATTTCGATGAGGACGTCATTTTTGAGATCAGGAAGCAAATAGGAGCTGTTCATTCTCGATATCCGGAGGAAGAACAAGTTGTCGCATACGAGCAATTCAAATGGCTTTCTCCTTTGCGAGAGCGTTCAGAATTCAAGACGATGTACGAGGATGCAAAACAGAAGGTCAATCCGAGGAATGGCAAGCCCTACGAGCCTGAACGTTCGGTGACCAGTTGGACAATACTCGGCCACAAGTCGCCTCTGAACGCCAAAGAAATTCTTTCCATGCCGGTAGCCGAATTTGTTAAATTCGCCAAGGAATTCAAGGGCCAGTTTTCATATCATTTCAATCCCGATGATGAACCGGATAAGGTTGGCCTTGCCGATGAGTTTCAAATGGCGGTCAAAACTGATCCTAAAAAATTCACCGCTGAAATTGACGCTCTGAAGGATTCGGAATACCTTTTCGTAACCCGTTTTTACCATGGGCTAAAGGACGCGTGGAACGATAACCAAGAGATTGAATGGGAAAAAGCACTCAATTTCGCGATCTCATATTTCTCCGTTGACCCAGACACTTTTCGCAAACAAGTTCGTGAAGAACAGATGAAAGAAGGCTGGGGGCAAACTAGCAATATTTGGCTCATAACCGAAATTGCTGACTTAATTAAGGACGGTTGCAAAAGCGATTCGCGTCCATTTGATATTAACCTTTTTGAGCTCATCGAACAGCTTTACCAAAAGATACTGCCCATCATTAATGAAAAGCCCGAAGAGGTCAAGCTTGGTGATGCCTTGTTCCATGCTTTAAATTGCACTTTGGGCAAGACCATTTCTTCCTATATCTCGCTTAGCTTAAGAATATCGCGGGAGAAAAAGAAAAGAATGGAGGAAAATTGGGGCATACGGAGATATGAGCGATTTTTTAAGAGTGGGATCGATGCGTATATTTGCTTCGGCGATTACTTGCCGCAAATAAACTACCTCGACCCGGATTATACAAAGAATAAAGTAGCTGAAATTGCCGGCAAGGACGCCGGTGACCGCGATTGGCAAATGTTCATGGAAGGGTATTTATATGGCGTGCAGGTTTATGGGGATTTGTATTGCTTGATGCGGCCTCATTACGCGAAAGCGATTCAGAATAACCTGTTCGGGCAACAGACAGATCAGAGGCTTGTTGAGCACATAGCGTTGGGATACTTGCATTTTGGCGAGCTGCTTCAAGAGAAAAATGCTGATAATACGGGCAGCCTTTTCTGGAAGCTGCTTCTCGATAAGGCTGCACCCAATAAAAAAGAACGGTGGTTAAAGGTTCCAAGTTTCTTCTGGTCCATTACCGCGTTTCCGGAAAATGGCAAAGAAAAATTTAACGATAGAATCATTAGCTTCTGGAGGTGGACATACGATGAAAGAGAGTGTGTGAAGGAAACTCTCGGCGATTGCTACAGCTCATTTCTGAGCAAAATGTCAACACTGACGTCAGTGTTGAGCAAGATAGATAGCGAAAATGAAAAATGGCTGCTGCTAAGTGCTCCATTCATTGACATTGAGCACATTGAGCATAATTCTTCATTCGTGCTGGAAAGGTTCACAAAGTTTGACGACGCGGAAAGCATTACGAGGATCGGTAAAATCCTTCTAAAGATTCTGGAAAACACGACGCCAATTTACGATGAAAAGCATATTAAAGAGATTGTCGGTAGAATGTATAAGAACGGCAATCGTGAAGGTGCCGATGCGATTTGCAATACCTACGGCAGGCGAGGGATACACTTCCTTAAATCATTGTGGGAAGAAAATCATACAGTTCTTCAGGGTAAAAATGTTCTACACCCAGGAAAGGGGAAGTAATAATGGCTACATTCATGACGCGAGTTGAACTTCATGACGCAACATATATGGATTACGAGTCCCTCCACTCCGCAATGCAAAGGGAGGGCTTTACACGGACCATCTTGGCAGCTGATGGAAATACCTATATCCTGCCTACCGCCGAGTATTACCGAACTGCGCAATTAACCAAAAACCAAGTGCTCGAAAGTGCACAACGCGCTGCGGTAATGACAAGAAAAAGATATGCTGTAATTGTGGCAGAGACATCTGGTGTTACTTGGAGCGGCCTCCCAATCGTCAACAGTTAGTCAATGAAACGGAACTGTATTCCGTTGCCTAGAAGCAAATTAGGAGAAAAGCGCATTTACAGGAAAAGAACTGGGGGAGGCATAAGCCATGATGGATACTCTTGTGGTACATGATACTATATTAAAGGTTCTCGACGCTATACAATTAGTAAATGGCGTTTCGAACTTTTATCAGGTTGCCTGGTCTAATCTACTTTGGTTTATTGGCATTTTTGGCGCCGCAATTGCTATCTGCATTCCTATATTATTTGCCTTAATTCAGAGGCAAACCAACAAGCAATTAGAAAGGTCTTTGCGAGAAAAAACCGAGAGGGATATGCAAGTAATTCAAGAGTCGGTTACAAAGAAGCTAGCTGAAGTAGATTCCCAATTGTCCAAACATAACCTGAATATTTTAGAGATGGAATGTAAGATACTTAGAAACACGGCATACACGCTCCGTGATTTGAAGAACCGTTCTGGAGCATACGAAAATATGGTTTTGGCCGGAATGAGGGCTCTCTCAATAGAGAACTATAAAATATTAAACGAGGTAGTCAAAAGTCTTTGCAATGAAATAATCCCGTATATGGACGAGGTAGATGCCGGTCTCGTGAAAGATCGTGGTGATTTTCTTCCACAGTTAATAACTGAAATGCAAAATGATAGCCGAGAAGATGACAGATATGGGCTTTACATTCAAAGGCTGAAAGAAGCCCTGAACTCATCGAAATACCTTCGATGATTAACCTTGAAATTCCTGGGAACGTTGATGGCCTTCAAGCTTGTTCCAGAACTTCTCTGCATTAGGTGCCTTCGATATTTTTCACACTGGGAACATCTGGAAAAAAGCATAAACATTAAATTATCGACCCCCAATCTACGTCACCACCAAAAATATTGTAGATTGCATTTCAAAAATCTCGTTTTTGATTCATCAAACTTAAAAATTTATTGTGTGGGACCAGACACACCCCAGAAAGAACGGGATCAATGTGGGCACATTGCCAAAACCATGTGGTCTTCCGAAGAAGTTCCTGGTGACAAAATCGGGTGGTATGCAAAGAAGAAACTGAATGATGATCTGGGGTATGCCTTTATTCCAGTGTTCAAAGAAAATGTCGCAGGTATAGCGATTGTTCATAAACGGAAAACCTTTTGTTATTCACTCTCCCGCAAGGAATTTATTTCCGGAGATAAAGATTCAACACCTCGTTGGTGTGCTGATAAAATCTGGATTTATGAGCCATACCGACGGATGGGCATTTCATCAAGGATCATACATAGTATTGCTCTATATTTTCATGAGGATGTATCAAACTTAGGATTTTTAACACCTTTTACAGACGCCGGGAAGGCGTTAGCACTTTCATTAATAAAAGATACAATTTTGTTAGCAGCCTCTACTAAATAGGAATAAAGACAAATTAGGAGGTATTTATAATGTTTAGTAAGACAAAGAAAATTCTAAACGTCCTCTTGGAACACCATAAGTTAACTTGTATAAGTAATAAATTCTCTGAAGTTCCTATTACCACTTTCCTAATTACCTATGGTAAACTTCAAAAGAAAACCGGAATTGCAATTAACCTCTATAGTATTGGCCCATACCTTGACGATATAGCCACCTGGTGCTTCGAAAATGGTTACCCACCACTTAATGCCCTGGCCGTCAACAGCGCGTCGCAAGAACCAGGGGAAGGTTATGATCTTGCCGAAGGTTGTAGCACAGAAACATGGGAAATTGATGTTGAACGTGTTATAGAATACAGGGGATATCCCACCGTGGTATAACAGTCCCTTATTAGTATCATTGTGCCATTCATTGCCTCCACCTGATCTGGAAGTTCAGGACTATTCACGTAAAGTTATCCTGTTATCAAACACACCTATTTTCGGAACGCCCTTAATCAGATTGCAAATTGCCTGAACACCCTCCTTGCAAGGATCAACCGACTTGGCGTCATAAAACCTTGTTGCGATTAGCTTCGCTACATCCTCGTGTTTCTTTACCGGATGTTTTTGTGTCAGAAATGCTTCTGCTATCCTAATCTCCTTCCCGTCAAGACTAAGTGATAATTGCTCAAGTAATCTAAGCGCACCCAACAAGACTCCAGCACCGGCATGGCAATACCATTCATGGTTCCCCTTTTCATCTTTAAATCTTCTTTCAGGATTTCCCTTTTCGCTATCCCCCTTCTGAAGGTGGTAGGTGCTAAGTGGAGCTTCAATTACCAACAATGGATTCTTTCCGTCTTCGAGGATATTCTTAACCTCCCTTACCATGTCACCAAACGTTAAGTTTTGTCCTTCACCTCCCGTCACGCAAAATCCACAACTTTTTTTCCTCCTCGAATAGCCCATATCCACGGCAACGATACATTCCCCTGGACGAGGAATTTCCTTTCCTGCAATAAAAATGGCCGCCATACCATACCCCCTTGGAAAATTAAAAGGGACGCGACAATCATTCCGCCCTGTTCTAGGGTACTGGCGTACCCGACACGCAAGACGAAAGAAAGCGCGTCCCACAAGGGACGCAGCCTCCTACTCGTTCTGCGTGTCTAAAAAACCGCCAGTTTTAAGAACAGAACAAAGTAAAAAGATGCAATTTATTCTACTATGTCAAATTGCAAATTATGTCATTAGGTAATGTCCTTTGAAAAGAATTTCTCCTATCCTGTAATATATAATGTTCCGTAGCCCCATAAAACACCGTTGAATCTTTCAGGAATCTCTTTACTTGAGAGAGTATAAAAAGTGGCAAAAATAACCCTAAAATTGTCTGGTCGAAGGTAGCCAGAACCCCTCGACACCCGCCCAACCAGTGACTTGTCGGAAAATCACCTTAATTGCCTATTAAATAATGAGTTACGTAAAAATCGGCAAATTTGCCGGAAGGGGGGATACTTGTCAAACCCTTAAAAAATGATTACTTTATCAGACCCATGAGGGATGTGGGTGAAAAGCCAATCAGATAAGCTAAAAATGGATTGCTTTGCCGACAAACCTTATACAAAATAAGCGACCATACTTGACAGAACGTAGTGCAAAAATTGTTTTCTTTCCGGAGGTGCAATTTTGACCAACGAACCAGTCAAGTCCATGAACAAATTCGACCGTGAGCAAATGAAACGGGCTCAAAATGAGGTTATTCTTCTCAAGAACATCAAGAAGAACCTACCGGCACTCAGGAAGCTCCATAAACAGGTTTGTGATATGTGGTGGTATGAGGACTTCATCTACCGGTTCTATCATGGTTCCCTCAAAATTTTCGAACGCTACGTACAGACACGGGAAATCGTGGACGCGCTAAGGAACCTAGCCCCTGAAGGTGTGGAGTTGAACAGCTTGTTCCTGGAAATCATCAACGAGGGTGCTTCCGGGAAAGAATTCAAGACAGAATACAACCAAGATTGGACAAAGCATACCCGGCCCATGGTTGAGGCCTTCCTGCATGCTAAGTTTTTCCTGGAAATGGCGATTAAATATGGACAGATTTTGAAGAAACCGGAAGCTTTCATGCCCAGCGGGTGGGCGGCATTGCTGTACCTTTATAACTTGAGATAAGAACCATGGAAAATCCCCAGATCAGACATAGGTTCGTCCGGTTTCACCAGCCCCAATACTTGACAAAACGTAATGCAGAAATTGTTTTTTCAAATATCCGGTCTTTCCGTATCAACTCAAAGCCCTTAGTGGCAACAGGAGGCCTCATGTTTGGAAAACTTTTAAAACCAAAATCCGTAGACCAAGAGCCGACCAAGAAACCCGCCAAAGAAACAAACACCATTCAGGAACCCGCACCGGCATCAAGCCCGGTTATACCCCCGGAGAGCCCTGAAACAGGCAAAATCGTCCGGGACAAAATGTTCAACGAGGCCGCACGCTTAGCCGTGGGCCTTGGATACGCGTCAACGCATCTTTTGCAGACTAAAATGAAAATCGGTCATACCCATGCCAAAAGACTCATCAGCCAGCTCGAAAAGGAAGGTATCGTTGCATCCCAGGTTGAGAATAAGGCTCGTGCGGTACTTATGACACCGGAGAAGTTGGAAGTGTTTCTTGGGAAGGCAGGTCAGCAGCAAGCGGAAATATAAACCTGTTTCGAAGGAGTAAAAATCATGAATTACCATCCATCCTCATTTGCCCTGTTCGACCGTCTCCATAAAGATGGCATCAAATATGTCTGCATCGGCGCTTCAGCCATGAAGGCGGGTGGTAAAATTGTTTGGTCTTCATTCTCCATCGTCCTGAATCCGGATGTTACAAATCAGGACAAATTTATCAAATACCTTACTAAACTCGGCGTTTCCAGGAACGATATCAACGACACTGAAGTTCATACCGCAAACATTATTCTTAAGGTCAGCACGCCCCCTGTCGAAATACGGCGGGAATCCAAATACACTCCCAATGATAAATCCGGAAAAGAAAAACGGATATTTCCGGTAGACTTCCGTCAGCTTTGGGAGAATAAAATAAAAATACCGATTAAGCCCAGGGGGTATTATTTGGCGCCCAGCCAACAAGACCTGAGCGACGGTCTCGTGCTGGAAAATTATTTGACAAACGTAACCATTCTCAAGAAAATGATTTAATCTGAACGTCCCCAGCACCTTTACTGCGGGATAAAAATATTATGACAAATACCAAAGAAAATGAAGACAGAATCCGATTCCGTTTTGTTGGAGATGAGTCCTGTTTGTACGTAGACGCCCAGGAAAACTTCAACACATCTCTCCGATTTTTACCCTGGAAAAAGGGTTTGATCTATGAACGATTCAGTAATAAAAACGGATGGGTTCGGGAGAAAGCCGATCCTGGCATACCCCTTATTACCCTTTGTAATGACCACATACTCAAAAAAATATCGGATATTCACCTTAAATCCGGTTCCGGCACATCCATTGATTACCCCTTAGGGCAACACCCAATAGAAATGTTTGTCAACCTGATACCACAGATCGTGAGGGAACTTGCTGCTCCATTCATTTACCGACAGATTCCACTGCTCCAGTTTTTCTGCGTCGTCCCTGAGGCTGTTGAGCTTGCCCGGAGCAACCCCGTTCTCTTATGGCTACTTGTTGACAAAATCGCCCAAGAAGAAATTTACCCGGTGGATTTTCGTAAGGCCGTGCTTACCGATCCAATGAAAATCCTACATACCATCAATAGTGACTGGGACGAGACATCCTTGTCGTTTATTTCCAGGATTTCATTTTCGAGATACTCTGAAAATGCCATGAAGACCATTCGGGCATATCTCAAAAAACCCGATTTTATCAGGAGGTTAAGTCCGTTGCATAAAATCCCCGGCGCTGTTCTGGAACAGGCAATCCACAAACCCAGGATTAAAAATTCTCCGGCATTCCTTCATTTGCTTAGTTCCACAGATGAGTCGGAGTCCCCTCGGAGCCTCCGCAGAATACTATCTGAAGGCGACCGCCTGATTCGGGAAGCCGGAACCGTTGGTAAGCAACTTGATTTGAAGGAAGTCGAGGAGAGGGTTTTGAAATGCGGGACTATGGCCCAGCTTAAAAGGCTACATTGGAGATGGCAAGAAATTAAGAACATTCTAAGGATGTCGGAAGAACTGAACGTAAAAGTCGCAGAAGCGGGCGCACTGGACAAAATGAGCACTCGAGCAATAGGAAAGATTTCTGGCAAATTGATTACTAAGGTAAGGAAAAATAACCGGGGAAATTATCTGAACGGAGTTCTTGAAAAATACGGCAGTATTATGTTTCCTACCCCGCCGATAAAGGGCAATGAATCTATAGTTTCCATCAGGGACGCGGATGAACTCTACAGAGAAAGTATGGAAATGGAACACTGCGTTTCATCCTATGTGGATTCGATAATGCAAAACAAGTGTTATACGTATGCCGTGAAAAAACCTGAACGGGCCACTCTGGAAATATGGCTGGACAAGGATTCTGAAAAATCAGCATTTAATCCCATCCTTGGACAGTTAAAGTTAAAAAAGAACGCTCTTCCATCTATTGAAACATTATCCTTTGTAAAGGCATGGATAGAAAATACCGGCAAAGTCACTAAAAAATCCCCTTTAGTTTTATCATAGGAGGTGAATATGCTGTTACGCTCAGTTTTGATTACGGTCCTATCTACGGTATTTTCGGCCTGGTCGCAATTTAATGCCGATGCCAACACTCTTGCGCTTTACCATTTTGATGAGGGGCAGGGGACTGTGGCAACGGACGCATCGTCAAATCACTGGGACGGAGCACTAACGGGGTGCACGTGGGTAAACGGGAGATTTGGAAAGGCGCTAAGTTTTAATGGCGTATCCGATTTTGTGTCAATAAATCACACTCTCCCAATCAGAAACATTTCCTTTGAATTATGGATTCATTCGACGGATACTATGTCCGGCGGTTTTCCTTTAAACACTTACGGTGGTTATGACCAAGGATTTGAAATTTTCTTTTCAAAAGACTCGGTCAATTTTTTTACATCTTCCCCGACAGGCACAGATCCCCACGGCACTTTCCCGGACAAACAAAGCTGGATTTATCTTGCCGCTACCATAGATAATTCAGACACCATCCGTCTTTACGTAAATGGAAACCTGGTTGATAAGCAATTCGATTGGGCCGTGAATCGCACTTGGTCTTCATTCTATTTTGGAGCAGTCCCCTTTGGGATGTCAATGACAAATTTCTATAAAGGTATAATTGATGAAGCCCGGATTTCCAGCTGTGTGAGGACGCCAGCAGAAATCAAAAATGCTTTTGTCACGCCGCCGCCGACCCTTATTTCCGCAGCGGCGAATGGAAGACAAATATTACTCTCGTTTGATCAGTTTACAGATACCCCGGCAATTACATTCTCAAATATCGACAGTATTTTCCCGATCTCAGGGGGTCATACGTGGCTTTCGGGGTTCGGTACGATCGATAGCGCCATCTGGAATCCACAAGGCACGAAACTTCTGATTACACTGTCCATCGCATTTTCCTCTCCAACAATTTCTATTGGAGATAGTATTTCTTTTTCACGCGGCAAAGGAAAAGTTATCCTGACGGGTACGCTCGACCTTCCTGAAGGTACACAATCCTACCTATCCCGAAAACAATCGGTTCCCTGCCTGGAAATCGCCGGTTCTGTAATCCGTTGTAGTATTCCGGAAATTTACAGAGGCGACAGGATAAAGCTTGGCATTTCCGATCTTTCCGGAAGGGTGGTATTATCGTCAGAAATTGCTACGGCCAACAGTGGATATTTCACATGCCAGTTACCCAAATTACCTAGGGGATGTTTTGTATTGTGCTTGAAGGTAGGACATGAATTTTACAGATCAATCAAGTTAATAGGGGTAAATGATAGCGGCCGGAAATAATATAGCGGGGGTAGGAAGAAATGACATTTTAACACTAGTATTTTATATATCATCGGTGTCTAGTGAAATGTTTTTTTGGAGTGTATGAAACGGAGAAATCAAGAGGCTTGTAGGGTAAGAAGGAGCCTTGAGGGGTGACAATGATTTGAATCGAGGGGGGGGATATATTCTTTGGAAAACGCATATATATATGGAGAATATATCAGGATAGCAATTTGCCGGGCAGTGAAGAAATATTTTTGAAGGCTCGAACAGACCTAATTAAAATTATAACAAACGGTAGTTAGGCTCGATTGAAAATTTGCCCGCCAGTAAAGGTTGTCCTACCCAATATCCCGAAATACCTCAACCTCCTAAGGAAACCCATTCCGTGTTCCACAGATTTATACGGAACGGAACACGGAACAAAAAAAGGGGGTACATAAATAGTACCCCCAGTGGCTTGCTGTGTCATTTACCATTCTAAAGTGTTTCGGCTTGAGCCAGGAACAGAACCCTATCTAAATACCGCCCCCTGTTTTTGAGTGTCTTCTTGATACCTTTCCTTTTGCAGAAAATACCACCGACTTTATGACTTTTACTCGACATATATATTTACCTACCACTTTATACAATCGCCGGTATCACAAGGGCAATAAGAGGTATGATCGGTCATAAAATATCCTAATGGCCCCGATCCTGAAAGTTTACCCCTATAAATTATATTTCTCTGCAACATTTTCTGAAAAGCCCTTTTAACCCAAACTTCTGTAATTTTTAAGAACTTGATAGCCTCTTTCTGGGTACAACCAGGATGATTTATAATATATGCGGTTGTTTTATCACATACTTCGTCTATGTAAGGCTTCCTTTCAATAGTAGGATTTTCCCTATCATCGACAATTACTTTAGCATTAACGGTTGAATTGTTTTGGATATCCATATAAAATCCACCCTTTCTTTTGGTTGTGATATTTTGCTTATAACATTTTTACAAAATATAGAGTAATCTGAACCAGCCAGGAGCGCCGAGGGCACGCTCCGATGGTGGTTCTGGGTTTCAAATTCAGGCAATATAGTAACCTTTATCACCCCCTTCGCGTTTTTCATGTACAATGGTTTTGTCCCGGACAGCAATCTGGAAAGATTTATTCACGGCATTTTTCGGCACCGTTCCTCCCAAGGCCTCAATTGCATCACGCTGTTTGCAACCGGGGTTCTCCTTTACATAGCGGAGCACGGCCTCCATTGGCCCATTGCCAATTATATCCTTTTCGTCAATTTGAACGAATCGGGGATATTGTAGTGATACGGAGAAGGGCTCAAAACACTTACACCGGTTGTTCTTGGGATTGCCAACCTCAATAACGCGATTTCCATTGCAATCAAGCCCTTTACCTTTAAAGGTCATGACCCAGCGGGCATTGTCGGTATACGACGATGCCCCGCGTACCATCGAGCTTCCAAAGTCCCCAGAGGTCATCCGGGAGAGTTTGTTGGTGTGGGAGATTATAAGAATACTTGCACCTGTCTGGTCGCGCAATTTCGACCATGTTTCCATCTCCGCACCGCCAATAGCATTGTCGTTTTCATCCGCTTTACTCGCCTTTGTGCGGGTGTCCATGACAATGAGCTCGGGCCTAATCAGGTCACATGTTGCCTGTAAGCGCTGAAAAAGGACGGTTCCATTGCCGTCACCATTGATAAAAGTTTCATTTGAACCGGTCAGCGCCCTCTCACGTGGCAGCACAAACAACCCTTCGGTGATCGCGGTCAATATCCTCTGCTTCGCCACATCAGGCGCGTCATTACCTGTAATACTGCGCCTGATTAATGAGAGTAACCGGCGATGCAGGTCGGGCATATCGTCTTCGAGATTACAATAGAGAACTTTCCGGCATTGCATTATGGGAAGAGTTCCGAGCCAATTGGTTGGGCCAATGACACTAAAGCAAGCCAGCCGGATACTGAGGTCAAGGGCTGCAAGCGATTTGGCGATTCCTCCCTCCCCTGCAAACACACCCACAATCCCTTTGGGTAAAACACCGTCAATTAGATACTGGACAGGATCGGGCTCGGTGGTCAAGAGGGTATCGACACGCAATTCTGTAGGATTCCATGGTTCAACCAATAGTTGGTTGTCTGCTCCTGCCTGTTGATCGAGCACGGAATCTGTGATTTTTTCGAGAGTACTCATGCGGCACTCCTTTCCTGAGATAGGCGAAGACCTATCGGTCTTTGCGTCCTAGCTAAATCCTTGATTGCCTCGATGGAAAGAGACATAAGCTCGGGTTCCGAGAGCGGGATTTTATAAAGTCCCGAAGACCCGTGGCGGCTGTTTGGGGAACGAACAAGACTCGTACAGGAGTAAATCGCATCGTCAATAATCTTGTGCGACCGACCCTGTTTGTCAAGGTAGGTATTGTCCGAATCAGGTACTACCGGCTCCGTAATTTTTTTAACAAAATTCCGGATCAGACAGGGCGTGTTCTGGTAACGCCCCAGCTTCTTGAGTTCCGGTGTGTAGAACATGATGTGGAATCCCTTGTTCCCGCTAAAAAAGGGATGTATGTGATAACGGGGAATTCCAAATTCGATCAGTTGGTTGTAAACCCGGCACGCTATTTCCTGGGCCTTGTTCAGGTTTTCACTATAATCAATGTCAATGGTCGGATGCTTTAAATCAACTGGGCCTGTGTACCCGGCAACCTTACCACCGCTCTTCGTCACGTAGGCAAGTAACTCGGTAGAGTGTAAATAGTGGGAGTAAAAACAGTCAACAGCACTTGGATCACCATAGTAATCCGGGGTCTGCCTGAATGCCTTGAAACGGGACAGGCTTATGCGGTTGTACAGCCCGCCTTCCACAATTTCCCGGTATATAAACCAAGTAGGGTTTGCTTGGTTCATTAAAGGTGAATTTTTCTTCCATGGGAGGGAAACGCTTGTTCCCCCCGGAAGAGAAAATTCTAATAGACGCCGTAACGCTTGCCGGTAGGTGAGGCAATGTAATTTCATGAGAAAACTGATGGCACTTCCACCTCGCTCGCTCCCATCCAGAATAGAATGGTCGTACCACACAGGACCCTGCGCTACAAAGGGTTTGCTCTTGTGACGCCCTGTAAAGGGTGAATCTGCCCGAAAAGTATCACGGCTTTTGACAAGCCGACATCCATTGAGTTGCTGAGACCAGAAAAGACCCCAGTCAACGCAATCCTGAAACTTTTGCTTCATAAAACCTCCTGCAAATCTGTTAGTATGTGCGGAATTGCGCATACAACCAATGAGGAGGTAGGGGGTGTGTGGAATAAAAGGATGTATTAGAAACAAAAAATGCCCTTTTCGGGGCATTTTAAAGGGTTTTATGGAGGTGACTAATTATTCCGTGGAATCTTCGTGGAATTTTTGACTAATGTTTTTTTGGGTATGATTGTCATCATTTTCCCAATTAGAATAGTTCTCGAATTCCTGTTTAATGAAATCCTTGTCGCTTTCTTTCTTATTTGAAGAGTTAATTTTAGTGACACAATGAGAATAAAGATTACGAGAGTGCTTTCGATATCCTTTTGGAGAGTCCCAAAAAGATTGATTTATTTTAGATGAATCAACACGAAAAATCAATTTTCCTTTTCTATCAATAATTGCTGAATCTATACCAAATTTTCTGGTAAATGCCTCATTAACATCAGACCTCTGTCCTGTGTTTAATTCCTTACCACAAAATGCAGCCAACACCTTGTACCATCTTGTTGTTGGTATAGTTTTTTTGGGATTAGAACATTGCGGGAGGTCCCTATAGGTGACATCAATAGTTTTTCCTGAATTTTTAAGATGAAATCGAAGATAGGTATCATCGTGAGTTTTAAATTTTTGATGCTGAACTTGCTCGCCAATGGCCCTGGGAATACACTCGACAAGAGCCACTTCATCCCACTCTCTGATTCTTGGCTCACCATCTCTTGAATTATTTTCCATGTTCCATTTCCTGCAAAGAACTTCCAGATTAAACCAAGTGTTCTTCTTAATCATTCCCGAAAATATTTCATCAATTGGGGAAATACCACTGGATGCAACAATTTCCGGAACGTCAAGACTAATTTCTCGAATTTTTGGAAAAGCTCGAAGAAATGCCTCTCCAATGAGACGTTTGTGGTGTGCAATTTTGAGAATTCCGTCTCTTTTTAATACTTTTAGTTGATATGGACTGTGCTTGTCCTTTAGCAGATCGGCGATATACTTGAAATTGTCTTCCTTGAATTTCCATTCAGCCGGGAACCCAAGAAAACCATCAGGGTATTGATTTTTGTTTTTTTTGGAATCTATTCGGTAGATACATAAGATTTTTTCCTGAAATTTCCCTTGCAAATTTAGAAAAGATTGTAGGGCTGTGGGAGCGTCTCGTGTGATATCATATCCATGTCTGGTAGAAATTTCTTCAAGTTCGTTGCGAAAATAATAAAACATTCCTTTAAGCCCTTTACAACAACAGTCCAAATCCTTCCGAAATATTCCCAAAGCAATAGCAGTAAGAGCGCGATAAAATTGCCAATTATCATTAAATCGATTTTTGTTTCTCACGCGGGAAATAAATTCCCCCTCGTCTTTATCAGTGGTCGAGTCTTTAATAGGTTTATCTTTTTCGTTGTCCATTGTAACCCCCAAACTTAAAAGTTTCCAGAAATAAGATTATACCCATCCATCTGGAAAATGCAACAAGCAACCTCCAAAACCAACTATTTCCACAATCACGTAAAAAACCAATTACACCGTTCCGGAACGTTCCGGAACAACCCTTAGGTACAATAAAACTTACAGGGAGTGTCCTCTAAACGCTCCCTGAAGTGAGTACCGTTCCGTGTTCCATAAATTTAAATGGAACGGAACAGGAACACCCCTTTCAAACACACATCAAAACCTTTATGACCATCCCGTAGGCTCCTCAAGAATCCTCATCCCTTGTCAAATTATAAATAATAAAGAGAGCCTTCACAAATCACAAAGGAGTTTTTTATGGAAAGCGAATCAACACTTATCCCCAAAAGTACTGCAAGTCAGCCCGAAAGCCCAAAAGAGGAAGCCGCCAAAGTTGGTGAGACATCGGCCTGTAAGGAGCCTATCTCTGCAGAAAATAGGGTGGTAGAGTCACCGAAACCTGCTCCAACCTCAAGCGAGGTAGTGGATGGAGATTTCCTGACCGCCCCCCAGCTTGCCCGGAAGCTTAATGTCTCCCTCAAGGCAATCCGGAAATGGAGCCTTTCCGGCAGGTTGATGTACGTCAAAATGGGTAGGTTGGTTAGGTATTACTGGCCGGAAATAGAGAAGCGGTTACTGACAGGGAGGTTACTGTCAGAAAAGGAATAAATACTTGACAAAAAGTATTTCAAAGATTTTTTTTGAAAGTGAATTTTTAGTAAGGAAATATTATGGGTATCAGAAAGAGTGAAGCTGGAGTTAGGCCCGTTGGTGCTGACCGCTGGAGGGTTACTGCCCGGATTCGTGTAAATAGGAAAATCAGACAGAGGCAAACTACCTTCAAGGGAACAAAGGAACAGGCCAGGGATCTCCACGCCTTGCTTAAAAAGGAACTCCGGGAAGGAAAAAGTGACCCATCTCCCTTTCTTCCGACGACCATTCAGAAATTTGGAGACCTCCTGAAAATTCACTTGGATAAACACGATCAGTGTTCACCTACATATCTGGCAAAGATAAGACATGTGGCCGATGAGCTGGGGGAGATCGACATCCGGTTCTTTCCGGATAGATTCGAAAACTACCTACATAATCTCAGGGGGACTAAATCACAGCGAACCCATAAAATGCGATCGAATGCGACGATCAATAGGGTGATTGAAATTGTCAGAGCCGTGTACAATACCGGTATAGCTCTTGGATTAATTGAAACCAACCCGATTACAAAAATCAGGTTTCCACGCCTTAAGGAGTTACCCAGGGATGTCATTCTGAGTGAACTGGATAAACAAAACCTCCTGAACGTCATTGACAAAGAAGCACCTCATCTGTCAGCCATAGTAAGGTTTGCCCTTCAGGTGCCATGCCGCAGGTCAGAGCTCGTCAAGATGCGGAAGGAAGACCTCGACCTCATTCACAACGCTATCCGGGTTAAGGCTGAGAACTCCAAGAATGACAAGGGCTGCTGGAAACCGATTCCACCAGACATGATAGACTACTTCAGAAACCTACCCAATGAAACCGACTACCTTTTTTATCGGAAAGATGAAAACACGACTCCTGGGACTACGATTCTAACGGGTCTTGGGGACTTTCACAGAGCATGGCGGCGTTGCTTAAGGTTAGCTAAGCTGGATAACTTCCGGTTTCATGACACGCGCCATTGCAGTGCGTCTGCATTAATTAATAACGGTACTCCGGAACAGGTCGTGATGGATGTGGCGAACTGGAAGACTAATATGCTGAGGAAATACTATCACAGGGAGCCAATTCAGTCGTTGAAACTGATAAAATTCAACCCGGCACCCGCGAGCGAAAAAACAATCGAAAGAATAGCGGCGAGTGTATAAATTAGCTGGCTTTTAAAAATGGTGAAAAAGAATGGTATTTTATCTTACAGGCTGTTCAATAAAGTCTTCCGATGCTGATAGACAACTGGCGTTCCCACTGCCTCAATATTGTTAATATCCCATTTGAAAAGGACAAGATTTTCGTGATAGGTCTTGGAGCTTTTAAATTTTATTCCGTCATATCCCATCATCTTAGCGACATCTGCAATAAACCTTGGAATAAAGTATTCTGGTTTCCATCCGCTGGAGAGTGGTGTTTTATTTATGGTGTCGCAATGGACCAAACCAAAAGCAATTTCATCAAATCCGTCAGGTACTTCTGGCCAGGTTCCATCAGGAGCTAAATCGAGAATATCCTTTATTCCTTTTATTCTGAATTCCTGAGTCCACACCATTCCCTCGTCAGAGTCCAACGCTTCTGTCGCCGCGCATTCTTTTGACCGGGACAAGTAGAAAACCGGCTGACCAAAATGGTTAAACCTACCCTCTGGAATTTCTACCTTATCTGGATCGGGAGGCATCATATCAGATGGACTGAATATTACACTGGAATTTACCTTTCGAGAACGATACCATTTTTCATCTAATATTTTGCTCTTTGGAAAATTATTTATGGAGTTAATGATTGTCTTGCCCAGTTCATGAGAGCACCCCAAATAGGGAAATTTTTGTAAAAAGGCATAAAAATCATCAAATCGAGATTTGTTTTTCTCTTGCCATTGGTCAGATTGCATTTCAAAGTTTCTCTCCCATTTGGACTTTACTCCGATTGTGCAAAATATGTCAAGTGAAGAACCACAGAAGGGGCATTGAATACGAGAAGCTACTTCTTCCCTATATTCTTTAGGAACTTCGCAATCGTTGAAAACATCTTCCCAATCTACTTCAACCCCATGAATCCAGATTGTGTCCCCACCATCCCATGGTTGGCAAGTATCACAATACGCGACTTCTTCTTGAACGGCGATAGTAAATTTTTCGAGAAGATCGGGGTCAAGTTCGGCTTGACTTTTACTCTTCATTCTGCCTCACCGGGGACGAATGCAGAACTCTACCTGCAATTACAATTTTTAGGTATCTTAGCAAAATGATGTAATCCAACTTAACTGAACCGTCTTCCAGACCTAATTTGATCTGCTATTTCACACAGAAGATCGGCCACAGAAATCGACCTGTTGTCGTCCATAATTTCAACTACAATTTCCCCAACAATTCTTTTTCCTGGCGAAGGAGTTGGAACATCGTTGTCAGAAAGGAGATCGGTGGGGTGAATAATACCGGATTCGGTCCCATCCGCATACAGTTTGTGTTTCACGGTCATTGGCATAAAAGCCTCCTGTTTTGTTATGAAAGAACCTTTTCGAAATTAGTAACTGTCCTTAATGTTTATTTACCCGCCCTTCTTCTGGGGAGAATTTCGCCTTTGTTAAGCCTCTCTGCCCCGGCATTGTACACATTCAAGAATGACTGCAGACACTCTTGATATTCTTTTACCTGATTCATCGTGTTGGACTTGTCTTTAGAAAGGAGCAAACCCCTACATTCATCCTGACAACGGGTTGCTTCTCGCATAAGTGTGAGCACCTCTGTCTCCGTCATATTGGCCTGCGAGATCCTATTCATCAAGTTTTTCGCACGACGATCTAAAAACTCGCGGGGGCTCTCGCCTTTTTCGGGCACCCGATCGAACAATATAGGCAGAGCAATGTTCAGTGCCTCCTCGATCACGGAAGACATTGAGGCGCGTGGCCCTAGACGTGTTGCCAGATAGGTAACGTATTGCTGAAGTAAATCCTCGGCCTCTGGTGAAAGGGTTACAGTAGTTCGCATATATTTCTCCTTCATTTAATAATACGATTGATGCAATATTGATGGTATAGTAATAATATAATATGTTTGACAAAAAAAGTCAAGTCAGTATTTATATTTTGAAAAGAACGGTTCATACAGATTATCAACAGGAGGTAAGGTGGATTATAACCTTTAAATTTCTTGGTAGTATTATTTAAGGATAGACTTACCAGAATTGGGCTTTTGAAATGTTTAAACAATTATTTCGAGCGCAAAATGTGAAAGGAATGTGAAAATATCACACACAGATTTAAATATTTAAATATTCAAGGAAATATAAGAAAGACAGATTTTAGATATATTCTCTGAGGTCTGTTAACCACCGGGTCGGGGGTTCGAATCCCTCCACTCCAGCCAATTTATTATATCTCCCCAACATTCCTGAATACCCCGAAATACTCCCTGAAATGGTTAAATAGGGTCTAAAAGAAATTTTACACTTCTAGGAAAATTCTGCCACTACCTCTTCGGACTACTGAGAACTACGAAAATGTGCAAACATATGTGAAAATATCGGGAAGTAGGGGACAGCTAGGCATAGAAGGATGATGCCTTCTCGACGCGCTATCGACGCGATGCTGTCTTCGCCTTTGAGGCCTTCCAGAATGATCCGAATCTTGTCATCTGAGGAAAACTTTCGGCGGGTTTGACGACGAATCTCTCTTACAACTGCTTCCGGTTCCTGCTTAGTCTTGGGTTCCATTCATTACCTCCCTTTGGTAATCAAATATACCCAAAACCATCTTTTGATTTATTCTATTGACTGGTCCACTTTCCGCTGACGGCGCACAGCAAGCGAGGCCGACTGGAACATCACCGAACGCCTGAAAGAGGCCGGGAAGCTGCTGGAAATACCGCTGCTCGATCACATCGTAATTGCCGAAACCACCAGCGTTTCGCTGAGAGAGACTGCAAGGTGGGGTTGCAGTACCACATAGAAAATAAGCTGCAAGATTTAATCGGTAACGTCAACCTGTTCAGGAACACGGTTGAATGCTTGACCCACAGGACGCCAGAGTTGCTTCCTGCGGCAAGGAATATTCATTTTGTCATTATGATTCTGCGACTGATAGTAACATCCCCGGTTTGAACGCAGAGAACCAGAATACCACTCTGGCGCAAGGGCGCGTTCAATGCAAACGAATGCATTCCTTTGTCAAGAGTACCGGCAAAAACTTTTTGAACCATGCGCCCCTGTAGATCGGTAAGCACGACATAAACCGGCAATGGGCACGGCAAGCAAAACGAGGAAGTTATGCATGAGGAATTCCTCGAAACGGTAATACCGGACCCGGAGAAAAGCGTCTGGGCATTCCCTTTAAGCACTGCCGCGGGGTATTCACGGCTGACTAATTTCCAAGTTTCTTGATAACCGAACCCGAACCAACCTTTGCTGATTGCAATATACGCCTCAATAGGTCCTATTGAATCGCCCAATATAAAGGATATATACGTTGGGAGTTTTTCTGAAAAGCTGGTCGATATAGGTGAAGGCGATACAGTATTCATTTCCATAGAGGGAACCGTTTTCTTCGCCGCAAGGTCCTTGCTCTGGAACGTGATGGTTGTATCTATCAGGGACAATCCTGCGGGCAACGGCAAATTCGGATCGTGCACTGCAATTGGACTCGTATCATTGAGAAATGAGATATCATTTCCTTTCTGAATAAGGAGAACCGTATCTATCGTGATCCGGGGTGGAGCAAAAACGCTATCGTACCCGGGTGTAGTAATCGAGGTCAGGGAACGGCGGGCAAGACTTCGTGTCTGTTTGACGGCCACCGCCACGGTTGACATTGTCGCATAAACTCCCGCCATTTCCCATATTACAGTACCGCTGTCCCGGGTTACAGGAGCATTTAATACCGCCGGCTCATATACCGATTGAAAAGAAAAAGTCCAGCTATTTCCCGTTTCGATTGGAAAGTAATCTGCTGCGCTGCATAGTACAGACGCGGACCACACCAAGCAGAATAGAAGTGACTTTTTCATATGCCACCCCTTTTGTTAATTTTTATTGTCAATTTAACTGATAGGTAATTGCTTTTTTAGCGAGCGGGTGGGCGTATAAGGAGAATTTCTGTACAGACGCTCACTTTCCCACCGTTTTTCTGGTCCAGCTGTCTTCCGGCGACCTACCTCCGTTGAGAGTATACGATTCCGCACACTACCTTGTCAACGTTGGTAAGACTGGCGGTGTGGCTTCCAAGTGTGCTGCCCCTGTTGCGGGAATTTCACTCACTTGGGTGGAATTGGGAAGAAGCAGGCTCCCGAAAAACAGGGCTTTTGATTTAACCCTGGCGATATAATAATGTATGTCTTCAAAAGGTTATGGACAGGTGGTCGTCTAAATCAAGAGATGGTTTTAAATAAGGCGGCTTTAATCATGGCGGGTAATTTACGGCGGATAGAATTATTACTGCAATACCCTGTGCATTTTAAGCCGGCGGGAGCGGGAGGAATGCCTGAGCCTGCGGAGCGCTTTTTGCTTGATCTGACGAATCCGTTCGCGCGTGAGGTTCAACCGCTGGCCGATCTGGTCAAGGGTGAGCGGAATTTCCACGCCGATGCCGAAATAGAGGCTGATGATCTCTTTCTCGCGGCACGTGAGGGTGTCGAGGGCTATGTTGATCTCCTTATGCAGCGAAACCTCCATGGCGCTGTCGTCGGTAAGCTCCGGGGTTTCGTACTGAAGCAGGTCGAGACGGTTGCTGTCTTCACCCACCTGGAGCGGGGCGTCGAGCGACAAATGGGTGTTGCCGATCCTCATGGTTTCCCAGACTTCTTTTTCGCCGATGTTAAGCTCGCGCGCGATTTCCTCGACGTTGGGCATCCTGCGGGACTTCTGTTCGAGCTTGCTCTGCGCCTTGCTGATCTTATAGAAGGTGCCCACGCGATTGAGGGGAAGCTTGACAATACGCGACTGTTGGGCCAGCGCCTGCAGAATCCCCTGGCGTATCCACCACACCGCGTAGGATATGAACTTGAAATTCTTCTTTTCGTCAAACCGCTTGGCGGCCCGGATAAGGCCGAGGTTCCCCTCGTGGATAAGGTCGGAAAGGGGCAGGCCCTGGTTCTGATAATTGCGGGCCACAGAAACGGCGAACCTGAGATTCGCCTTCACCAGTTTTTCGAGCGCCTCGCTGTCTCCTTTATGGATGCGGCGGGCCGTCTGCGCCTCCTCTTCGGCGGAAAGGGTCTTGTTCTTGCCGATTTCCTTGAAATAGAAGGCAAGGGAATTTTCTTCCAAAAGGACCTGGCTTTTCTTCATGGCGTCCGATCTTGCCGTGCCGGGGGGCGGCATGAGGCTATAAGAAGATGAAAATGTTCTATTGTGTTTAGAAAAGCGCCCCGATCAATTTTACGGGGAACGCATGTTTTATTCCCTTTTATGGTTTCTCCAATTACCGACCCTGCTCTCGGAACCGCATTTGTAACAAATCAAGGTCACCTCATCGCTGACAAACCGCCTGATCGGTTGTCCTACCGCCTGTGGACTATCGGTAAATCTTGCCTTGTAGTTCTCCGTAGCGCTGACCGAGCCGCCGCATACGGGGCATTTCAATATTCGTGAGGCAAGGGCCGCCAGCAATTCAAGGTCCGGACCGGTGCCCGTGCCGGTGACGCTGAAATTTCGAAACGTCGCCGATCTATGCGCTTCATCTTTTAATACCTCGTGATACCTGGGGTTATCAGACAGCCAGGCCTTGACCAAATTATCGAAAGGCAGGTCGCTTTCCGGAAAAACCACACTGGCCTCGGGATCGACGGATACGCACGGATTCCCCAAATTCATGAATTTCTCCCTTGATAACAATATATGTGAGGCCATGTATGCCGTTTAAAGCCAAAGGCAAAGAATCCACTGTTCCCAACAACATAAGGAGGGAAGAAGGCTTTGCAGTATTGACAAAATAGTAACAAACATTGGATAATAAGCAAAGAAATAGGTAACCATGGAAAGGAAGATTCCATGAACGATTTCCAAAAACGGGCAATCTGCCTGTGTATCCTTGCATTGATCTGCACTTCCTTCGGCCAGTCGCATTGGACGCTTAAGAAACCTGTTCCCGCGAGCAGCAATCTTTTCGCCGTGACATACGGGAAAAACTGCTTCGTGGCTGTGGGGCAGGACAGCGTCTCATCCGGCATCATCTATACCTCCACGGACGCTTCCACGTGGACGCAAACGCTGAAGACCGCCACACTGTTTGACGGCGTGGCCTACGGAAGCAACTGTTTTACGGTGGTGGGGGCGGGCGGAGTAATCTATTCTTCCTCCGACGGATTGACCTGGACCCAGCAAGCTTCCGGGATAACCGAGAACCTGAGCGCGGTGGACTTTTGCAACGGCCGGTTCGTGGCCGTGGGAGGCACGGACACCGGTTTATGCACGATTCTGTCCTCGGCAGACGGCTCGGCATGGACGATGAAAGTCTTGCAAGCCATCGACTGGCTGTATGGAATCACCTTCGGAGGCGGCCTCTACGTTGCAGTCGGCAACGATGTGCAATCGGGTGAAGGCATTATTTACACATCACATGACGACTCAATTTGGTTCGGGCAGAGCATCCCGGTCACCAACCGGCTCCTCACGCCAGCATACGGCAGCAATGCCTATGTGGTGGTCGGCACCGGCAGCACGTTCACCTCGCCCGATGGGTCGACTTGGACCAAACTCGCGTCCGGCACGTCAACCCCGCTGCGCGGCCTCACCTTTGCCGACAGCCTGTTCGTGGCGGCCGGATACTTCGGTACCATCATCACTTCGCCCGACGGACAGACATGGACACAACATTCCACGGGCACGTACCAGATGCTCCGCAGCGTCACGTTCGGGGACACCATGTTCGTTGCGGTGGGTGACAGCGGCACGGTGCTCACATCCAGCAGTGACGCCACCGGGACGATGCGGCATGACCTGTTGAGGACTGAGAATAGCGAACTCACAATCCGCATTGTTAACAGCGGTGTCATAGCGGAATTCCCGGTAGCGCGTTTTTGTGGAATCGTGAAGATGGAAGTGTTGGACATTCAGGGAAGGTTGGTTTATCAAAGCCTTTTTGAAGCGAAAAAAGAACAGGTGCGGATACCGGTGAGGAAATTGCCGGAAGGAGCGTATTTGTTGTCGGTTACTGGAAAGACCGGGCGGCTCACTGGGCGATTCATATTGACAAAGTGAGAAATACACTGCATGGATTGATGAATGTGTGTTACTTACGGTGCGTCCACCAACAAGAGGTACAGAAGTCATTTTGCGGCTCTACGCAGATTCCGTCAGCGCCCGCGTGGGATACCGATTAAACGCGTGAAAAGGCGCGCTGCGGATTCAGGTTGATGAATCCACAGCGTTCATCTAAAAATTGAAAGCCGGACCAAACTACCGTCCGACAAGAAACCGCGATTCCGAAATGATCCCGTTATGCTCCATTTGCAGGAAATAAACGCCGGGAGACAACTTGCGAAGAGGGAAGGATTGCGATTGCGTCCCTGAGGCCAGGATTTTTGTTAAGGTTTTACCCACCAGTTTCCCCCTGCAATCGATTATGGAAAAGGACGTTCTCCCAGGCTGTGTCAAGGCGAAAAGGGCAACAAGCATGTTCTGCGCGAACCTGATCTTAAGGCCCTGTTCCCCATGTCCCGCCACGGTCTGCATGACATTTGCCGGGGCCTGGAGATCGAATTGCATCCAGTCCATGTTCCAGCTTCCGTCTTTGAAGGTCAGCTGTATAACCTGCAATCCGGTATCGAGCATCACGGAATCGACATTTTTGGTCACGCTCCAGGAATGCCAGACTTCGGGACATCCGGAGGGGAGCGGCGTGTCAACCGGCATATTTCTTATCGAATCAATTTTAACCTGCTGGCCGTCATAATAGGTGAGCGTCTGGAGATTCGGTAAATAGGCGTTTGCCTCGTGAAAACTGACGTAATACATGCCGGCGGTGTTGACATGAACGGAATATTTCTCCCACTCACCCGGATCGCCGTTGGTATAGTAGGTGGATGGAAGGATCCAGGCCAGATGCCAGAAGCCTGTCTCGTGCTGACCCGGGTTTGACCCGAAAATGAAGTCATTGCCTCCGAACGCCTGCATGCTTACGATAAAATCGGCCTGGATCTGCTGACCGGCTGCGTTCAAACGCATTGATCCGCCCGAATTGGAATTTCCCGGGTAATGGAATCCCACTCCCTCGCCGCCCGAGTCGAAAAATACGCACAGGACCCTCCCCGGAATTTGCTGGTAGTGTCCCTTGAGCGTGTCGCAGCAATAGGGTTTGCCGGCATATCCCGCCGGGATCGCCGCATTGGCGGAAGACCAAACAGAAAGCACGACCAGAAGCGACAATCCAACCACGGGCCGCTTTGAAACAGAAAAAGGCTTCATGATCCCCCCTTTTGTTTATGTAATGATCATAATATAAATAGGAAAAGGCCAAAATTCAACGGTCCGGAGGCTATGGAGATGAGGCTCGCAACCGACGGCAAAGTCCCATGAATAGGCTTGTGGAACTTTGTCAAGAGGACGGGGAAGGTGTTCCGTCTCCGTAATCAGGTTGTGCCAGCATCCCTTGCGACTGAAGCAATCTTCAAAAAATTGAAAATAGGTGTGAAAACAGTTCAGGTAGTGTCCTGACAAAACCGGCGAAATCGATTTTGTCGATATACAATTAGCACATTTGCAACATGGCCTTTCTTACTCTTCCTACGCGCCTATGCCTGCGTGCGCAAACCGCAGTATTGACAAAACAGTAACAAAGACCGCATAATGAGCAAAGAAGTAGGTAACCCAGCTAAAGGACATTCGCGGTGCGTCCACATTTTTTCACCCGCCTTGCCGTGCTTTCCCTTTTTATTGCTTCCCTGTCCTGCTACACCCGTTTTGGGAGAACGGAGGAACCCGGAGAATCCGTGATTTACCCCAAAGGGATCGATCCGTCTTTGATCACGCCAGGTCAACCTGCTTGGATTTTCATTGCTTCCATTCCGCCTGTGGCCGAGGTGTACATGGACAGCACTTTTGTGGGCAAGACAAACATTCAGAAAATAAAGGTGACCTCCGGCAGGCATTCAATTAAAATTGTGAAAGGCGACAAATCGTTCAAGGTCAACATGGTTTTCAAGGAGGGCGACAACGCGTCGGAGCTTTTCGAACTGCGGTAGGTGCGGCAAGGATTAAAAAACCGGGTCGGACTTCGAATCCCTCCATTCCAGTTATTCCCCATACATCTGAATACTCTGACCTCCTAAAATGGAGGGCATTCTACAAGATTAAGCACATTGCACGATAATTCCCGAGAACAACCAAATCGAACTTGCGTGATCTTATTTCATTTTTTCAATTTTGTCATTCAGCTCCCGTAGTTTCTCTTTTATCTCCTCGATGTCGCGTGCTTCGATATCCTGCGAAGGGCCTATGAACAACCCGGCCATAAAGGCGGTGAAGGTGCTGAACAGCCCCATGCCCGAAATCAATAAAAATATCGAGAGGATCTTCCCGAGTGGCGTGACCGGGTAGGCGTCACCGGCTATGGCGCTCGAAGACATCGCCGAGAACGCCCATAAGATGGCGTCGATGGATGTTCTTATGTGGGATTGGGGGGTCGTCTCAATGTACAGTATCAGGGTGCTTGACACTATGAGCATAAGAAAGGAGGTCAATCCCGCCGTTACCAGCGTCCCGGAGGCCTTGTCTTTAAACAGGTATTGCAGCAGCATCCGGAACGATTTGAGCATCCTCAGCAGCCGGACCATCCGTACAAGCCTGCCCCACCTGGTGAACCCGATCGCCGGAATGCTGGAAATGAGATCGATCCATCCCCATTTCAGGAAGTAATTCAAGCGGTTCTTGCTGGTCACCATTTGAAAAGTGAAGTCGATGAGGAATACGGCGCACACCACAAGATCGAATGCGTCAAGCAGCTTGGATACGGCGATCGGGGGCTTGAGGACTTCTTGGACAAACACGGCCATCAGGGAATAAATCGAAAGTACCAAGACCGCGATTTGGAAGGGAGTCACCTTATTTGATTCAGGACGCCTCGCATCGCCTTTACGCTTTTGATCTGGAATGTTCTGGAGATTTTTCTTATCTTCGTATTCCATCATGCCATACCCAATTTGCTAGAGATGGTATTTTTTAAAGGTTGTGACCAGGAATATTTGCAATCAAATTAATAACTACATTCCTGTTTGTTTAGTGTGATAAAACGATTTTAAAACGTTTACCACTTGGTCGGCGGTTCGAATGTCTTACGTTTTTAACTCATTAATAATATATCCTTCACAACGTAATACCTTAAAATAATTTTTGAAATGGTTTAATGACGTCTGACGGCACTTGGCTCGTGGCTCATTTCCTGAATACCCTGAAACGCATCATGCATGAAAGAAAACAAATAATTAAAAGCATGTCTTTTTAAAGATTTGACATGAGGCTTCCGGACAGGGTAATTTTTAATCCAAGCGTGAGCAATCAACACTTGCAGAATTCACAGAAGGCGGCTGGCATGCGCTTGCGAAACTTTTCTTTAATAGGCTCTCTGGCTCTTAGTATGTGTCTCCTCCAAGGCTGCACCTCTCCCACCACCTTCCGGAGTCAAGAACGAATCTCGCAGGAATATCTTTTTGCCGCCGAGTTTCTTTATACTTTTTTCATTTTTCCGGATAGTCTCCCCAAGGACACCTTTGGTTTCAGTTCTCCCGAGGCACTCTATAGCTCCGTCAAGGAACGGTGGACCTTGTATTTTCCGCCGGACAGCGCAAAAATGTTTCTGAACGACCTGACGACTCAAACGGTAGGCATGGGAATCATGCTGGACTCCGTGTCAAAAGGGTATTTGATAAAACAGGTTTTTTCCAATTCTCCCGCCCAACGCGCTGGCCTTATAAAGGGGGACATCATTGATTCGATCAACGGGGTTTCAGTTGCAGGGGCAAGCTACGATAGTTTCACCACTATCGCCGAAGGCAACGCCGGGGACATCAGAAAACTCGACCTTCTGCGGAATGGCGGAGAAGTGAAGATCACGTTGGTTCTCGGAGCGTATTTTGCCCCGTCTGTATTCACGGATTCTCTGGATTCGACCACGGCCTACATCTATCTGTCGTTTTTCTCCTCTGAAACGGATTTGCCCGGCGGGACCGCGGAGGAAATGGACAGTGCGCTTGCCGCAACGGCATGGGCTCCGTACACGGTGCTTGATCTGGAAGGGAATCCCGGCGGCGATATGGACCAATGTGTCGGCGTGTGCGGAGAGTTTGTTCCAAACGGAACTAAGATCATAAAGATCCACGAACAATTGCTTGACACAATATCGTGGACCGTATCCACGGTCGACACCTTTCTTGTGTCGTCGCTTCCGGACCATGCGCTTCAAAGGAAATTTGTCGTGCTTGTCGACAGCAACACCGCGAGCGCGGCGGAGATTTTCACTTCGTGCATCATGAGCAACAGACCGGATATCAAGACCGTGGGCACGCGGACTTTCGGAAAAGCCAGGGGGCAAGTGCTGAATATAACGCCGGATTCGGCGCTTGTTAAAGTGACGTTCGCGCTGTTTACGCCGATACTCGGCCCCCAATATGACCTCGTTGGGATCGTTCCTGCCATCACCATACCTTCCGATTCGAGCGCGATCACAGTCGCAGAGGCGCTCATCTCCCAAAGTGAAGGGACTGCGCTGGCGAAACGTCCCGCGGTTTCAAGGACAATCGCGGCTGATCGGATAATTGCCTTGCGTCAAGAGTTCAATCACAGAAGGACGGAGCCGCTTGCATACAAGAAGATGCGGGTGTCCCCACAAACCCGTTCAGGTTATTACAAGCACTAAAGTCGCGGTGCTTTCAAAGCCGAAGAAATCGATTTCGTCCACATCCCGAAAGAACGATACTAAAAGAAAAGGCTTAATTTTAAATCTTACCGAAATCTTACTTGACTTGACTCCCGGCATTTTTTATTTGAATACCTTAAAATGGTGCGGGAGTCAGCAGCCTCTGCGAGTAGAACCGCCGCCTCCCGGTGCGTTGCACATGTAGGGCATGCACAGACGCGTGAGCATATTTTACCGCGATTTTTTCCATCAATTCAAGCCTCATGCAATTGGCCCTGCGTTGCTGAAAAACCAATTCCTTGTCCATTTAAAAATTTGCACAGGGGGTGACCGGACTGTTATTTCGTCAACATAAAAATGTAATAATCAATATTGCTTTAAGGAAATAAAATCCATGTGTTAATGTTGTATTTGTCAATGCGTCAAATGACCACCATTCATCCAAGGGAGACCGTTTTATGCGTTTTTCATCAGTTTGTTTCTGTGTTGCGTCCGCTTTTTTGATATTGACAAACACGGTTTCAGCCTCTGTCACGATAGCCCCGAACGACAGCGCCATCCAGTATTTCGGCCGCTTTGACATGGCCAATCCGCTTCAGCCGCGCTGCGAGTGGACCGGGTCGCATATCAAGGTCGCCTTCACCGGAACGTCCGTGGCCGCAACGGTCGTGAGCAACGGCAAGGTCTATCTCGACATCATCATCGATTCCGTGGTGGTGAAGGTCGATTCGGTCACCGCCGTCGAGCGCAGCCTCGTGTGCGCAACAGGGCTGGCAAACACAACCCACCGGCTTGTCCTGTATGTCCGTTCGGAGGACGGCGTTCTCACCTTTAAAGGCCTGACGCTTGACAATAGCGCGACCGCGGCCAGCCCGGGCCCGTGTCCTGCGCGCAAAATAGAGTTTATCGGCGACTCGTATACCGTCGGGTATGCCAACGAAGCGACCAACAGCGGCGTCTGCGCCTACACGTACACCGTCGCCCCGGTCACGGACAACTACCGGTCGTGGGCACCGCGCGCAGCGCGGGCATGCAGCGCGGAATACATCGAAGTGGCGAAGTCGGGATGGGGAATGGTCCGGAACTGCTGGACGCCCGCGACATCGGATTCCACCATCGGCACGCTGTATCTGCGGACGCTGGTCAACAGCAAAACGCCGCTTTGGAATTTCGGGTCATGGAAGCCCGATCTGGTGTGCATCGGCATCGGCACGAACGATTTCACGAACTGCAATCCGGGCAGTCCCGCGACGCAGCTTGCCGATTCCGCCAATTTTGTAAACGCCTTTTGCGGCTTTCTTGACACGGTCCGCAGCCGTTACAGCGGTGTCAAGATCATGCTCAACGTTCCGACCGCCCGCGCACGGGTGGAAAATTGCGTGCGGCAGGTCGCGGCCGCGGAGCGCGCCAGCGGTAAAACGGATGTTTTTTATTCCCAATGGCAATGGGACACCGCGAGCAATTCCATGTGCTGGCACCCGAACGTGTATCAGGATTCGCTCGTGGGGACGGCCATGGCCGATTCGATCATGAAATTTATGGGATGGAACGGCACCGGCACGGCAAGTCCCGCCGCAGCGATGCGGTCGGCTTCGGCCGCGAAGTCGCTCGTCGTTCGCCGGGTGAGCGGGAACGATTTTGTCGCGGATGCCTCCGACGGTTCCGCGCTGGACGGTCCCGTGTGTCTCTACCGGCTCAACGGGGAGCAGGTGGCGGTTCTTCATGCGCAAGGCACGCGCGGCGTTCGCGCCGTTTATTGCCCGTCTGTCAAGGGTGTCGTCATCGTTGTCGCAAAAAGCAACGGCGTACGTTTTATGAGCGCCCCGCTGCCGTTGTATTAGGATTGTTTAACAGCGGACGGGCGCTTAGGGCATGCATTGCAGGCAATGGCGTTTTCCCTGGGGGATCAAGCCGTATCGGCTCATTTAAAAAGGTAACCGAAGGCTCAAAGTCGTCGTCTCACAAATGAGGTAACCAAGACTTGTTTGAAAATGGCTTTGAGTTTTCGTTCTATTGCATCTTTGAGAGAAAATGGATTCAGTTCTGTATGGATTTTGCTGAGTTGCATTTTCTTTTCTTGTGAAACATCGGGAGAATTCATTACTCGTTGAAATGGAGTCAGCGGATCATCGTAGGCTTTTCGGTAGCGGCTGCCGATACGGGTTTTGGAAAGTAATTTGACTGAAGGGCAAAAGTGGTTTTGGTAGAGAGACCACTGGTTGGCATACAGGTCATTGATAAGTGGGACGAGGGCAGGATTGTTGATGCGGTCATAGCCGAGCAGGTGGCGAGGGTGTGCCCAGTTTTTCTGTTCGACATGAGCGTTGTCGTTTTTTTTGTAGGGGCGGGAGCGAGTGAGACCAACAGGTTTTTTCCGGTCAGCGAAGTAGCGCACGAGGTGGTAGTTGAGAAATTCGGAACCATTGTCGCAGTCAAAGCCGAATAATTCAAAGGGCAGGTTATGCTCGATATCTTTGACTTGCCCTACAACGTCATCGGCGCCTTTGTTCCAGACAGCGCGACATTCGGTCCAAGCAGTATGGATATCGGTCATAATGAGGCTCCAGACGAAGTCACCTGCAAGGCTGTTGCCGCAGTGAGCGACCGTATCGGCTTCCATGAAACCGGGGCGGGTAATGTCCCAATTGTCAGTGCGGATGGGGATCTGGTTACGCAGCATTGAGCCTGGTTTGGTGCCACTGAGTCCTTTGCGGTAGCGAGCACGCAGAGGCTTAAGCACACGATCAAGGGTTGGTCTGCTGATAGCGAGCAGTTTATCATGCACCTCAGCAGCAAGGCGGCCAAAGGATTGCTCGTAGAACGGCAGCCAGAGCGGTATGGCAGCTTTCAGTCGGTAGGAGCACATGAAATCAGTGGCTCTCCAGATGCCCAGAATGGCCTTGAGAAAAACGGGGTCAGAGTAGTGGGATTTTCTGCCGCGTTTGCGCTTTCGGCACCAGAGGGATTGATGCAGAAGCCTGATGGCGTATTTGCGGTTGTAACGACAGACGGCGCAGAATTCATCGAGGATGTGCTTCTTGTCCTTGCGGGAAGCTTTTTGATAACGCTCTTGAATAGCCTGTCGATAAGCATGTTTTTCTTTGTGGCCCATAGGAGATAACCCCTTTCTGCTTGGGTTACCTTAATTATGAGCCTACGAATTAAAAACAGTATGTATCCGATAGGTATTCGGTTACATTTAATTTGAGCCTACGCGATAAACGGGCCGCATAAGAAATTAGTGGCAATTTGCAAAGTAAGGAATTTATAATTACTAAGGGACAGAGAATGTCGCGGATGAAAAAATACATCGGATTTCTTTCTGTTGCAGTGCTCGCCGCTGTGCTGGTGCTGTGCGGCTGCATGAACACGTATGTTTTCTCCAGCAGGATCGCCATCGCGGCCATGCCGTCCAGAATATTCGGCGTCGTGACCGATTTCGAGAACTACCCAAAGCTGTGTCCCGAATTCCACAAGCAGGTGAACATCGTTTCGAAGGCAAGGGAAGGCAAGGGCGTTGTTTTTGAAACCATATCGGAATTCAAAGGGTTCATCTCCAGAAGCAGGTGGGAGGCGGTGGAGTGGGAAAAAGACAAAATGCTCAGGCTTGAGAACCCCACGTACGGCACCATCATCATCCTCATCAACCAGATCGACTACAACACCAGTGAAGAAACGATGATCGTGGTGACCAAGATTCCAGACAATTATAAAAATGAGATCTTCGGAATTTACGAAAAGGAAATGAAGGCGGTGAAGGAAAAGAGCGAACAGGCGCAGTAACTGCACTGTTGGTTTTGTCGGAGTAATTTTCTGGTGGGAGAAGCATCCCCCTCGCTTCAGCCTCCTCGGCCTCCAGCCTGCGGTGTCTTCCGCTAGCCCCTCCCGGGTGCAGCCGGGTGCTGGCCGCAGCAAGATTCAACCTTCCGCCGGGCGCACCCGCGAGAGCAGCAATTGTTCGGGTTTAAAGTGATTATTGATTTCCGGTAATCAATTTATCTTTTTTTCATTTATTGTTGCTTCAGCATGAATAAAACGCATATCACAGGCATAATTTTCATCATCTTTGCTTCATGCACCGTCCATCCGCCGCTCACGCTTGACACCGCGCGTGCCACACTCGCGCCGGTTATTTCAGCTGACTCAATCAAGTCAGTGACGGGAAGCGGCGAAATCCTTCTTGCGCAGAACGGCGAGCAGCTTTCGCTGAGTTTCGACCTTGCCTGGCAGGGCGATGCGTCGTTCAGCGCGCAGTTTTACGGCCCCATGGGCATGAACCTCGCCTCGATAAAGTCCGTCACCGCCACGCGCTGGCTATTGCAGGCCGGCGATTCGCAATATACCCAGGCACCCTCGCAGAACATCCGCGTGGGCAGTGGTTTTCTGGAATATCCGCTGACGTGGGCCGAGCTCGTGGCCGCGCTCACCAGCCGCTTTCCCTGCCGTTCGGACCTGTCGTCGCGGCCTGACTCCATGTACATTGACAAAAAAGGCATCCTGCTGTTGTGGCGGGGGAGAAGCTATGCCGGCCGTTCGGTTGATATTTCGGCGCTCGCGGATAATAAAACATATCGTTTGGCCGAAATCATTTATCAAGGAACTAAAAACAGGTGCGAAGAATTGATTTTCTCGGGTTTTTCCAAGGGGAGCGCCAAAGAAATTAAATTTGTTTCTTCAAGCGGCAATTATTTTTATGTTAAATATCACACGCTGACCATCCGCACCCGGAAGGCATCCTGAACGTGGTAAGAAAAATCCTGTGTGCCGCATGCTGCGGCCTGTCTCTGTCCGCTCCTGTCTTTTCACAGTACGACATGGCCGGCACGACGGCATTTCCCTTCCTAAATCTTGATTACGACAGCCGCACCATTGCGATGGGCGGCGTGTCCGTTGCAATGCCGAATGATTTATACGGTATTACCTATAACCCCGCCGCAGCCGGCTATATCACCAAACGAGAGGCGGCGTGCGGATTCCGTTCCATTGTCGATGATGTCTGGGGCGCGCCGCTCGGGTTTGCCATGCCTTATTTAAATCTTGGGGTGTTCAGCATCCATCTCGTGGACGTGTCCTTCGGCTCGCTCAAGGAGCAAGTGGAAAACGTCGACGGCACCCCGCTCCAAACCGGCGTTACATGGAATTCGTATGCGATCGTGGGTGGGCTTTCATGGTCGAAAATCGTGTGGGAAAACCTGTCGATCGGCGGCACGCTCAAAGGAGTGCACCATTACATCGGGAGCAGCACCAGCGAGCATTACTCGGCCGACGCCGTTGCCGTGCAGGCGGGAATGCAGTACCGGTGGCTGAATTCGCGGGTGATTGCCGGACTCGTTCTCGACAACGCCGGCTTGATGGTCGCGGAATACTCTGACCAGACTGAAGACCTCAAGCTGCCGCTCTCGGTTTCGGCCGGGGTTTCCTACTCGCCGGTGTATGTCCCGAGCCTCAGGGTCGGCCTCGATCTGCAGCAGCCTGCCGACGGTTTTCTCATCTACAAGCTGGGCGCCGAGCTCGCGGTTTACAAAAAGTATCTGCTTGTCCGCGCCGGATACTCCTTTGCCGAGCCCGACCTCGAGGCGCAGCTCAAAGTGCTCAGGGGCGAGAGCAACGACAATTACCAGAAGTCAAATTGGGCAGGTTTTTCCTTCGGCGTCGGCATCAACGCGCCTATCGGCATTTCCGACGTGGGGATCGACGCCGCACTACAGCTGCGTGACGACATTGATCCAGCGTTTTCATTGAGTTTACTGGTAGGATTCTGAAAGACAGCGGCCAGGATCCGGCGGTCGGAAATCAGCGGTCAGCTGGACAAATTCCAATATTTTTCGATTCTGCAATCTTCAATTTACCTTCTACAATCCTTCACTGTCTGCTCAATGTTCGGGCAATGGTTATTTCCCATATGCCTATGCCCACGGTGATGCCGCCAAGGGTGACCAGGGAAAGGGAGAAGGGGAGTATATCCTGCTTTTCCAGAATTGCAGCGCCCGCGATCACGGCAAGGACTCCTGCCGAAATATTGTAGATTCCCATTGCCCTATGAAAATTCCCCAAACTGCGGAACATTTGCCGGGCGTTTTGAGCGAGGCTGTCGCGGGAAGACGGGGCCTTGAAAAGGGCGAGGGAATCTGCTGACGATTTTTGGCGCGTGTTCGAAGCCTTGCTCTGCGCCGGAGCCAAAGGCTTTTCCACAGAATCTTCAATTGCGAGCAATGAATCTGAGGATGGTGTTATTTGTTTATCGGCGGCGGCCCTGCGGGAGGAGGAGTCCTGCTTGGCGGAAGTGGTTGCCGCAAAAGTTGAAACGGCAGGGAAAGCGAAAAAAATCACAGAGAAAAGAAATAGTATTTTCCTGCAATGCCGCATCAATGGAAAATCTCTTTTTCCACGAAAGAGGAAAAGCTGATTTTATTAAATATCCTCAACCAGTTTCCTGAGCCCGGATTTTTCGAATTGCACTAAAATACGCGTTGGAACACCTTTGTCTTTTCCCACAACAAGGCCTTTGTCCTTGAATTTCTTGTGGGTTATTGTTTCTCCTATAACATAATGATTTTTTGGGATATAGTCCCGGGTCGGACAGTCTTTTTTAACAGCTTCTTCCGAGGCGAGAAGGTCTTTCCCGGAATAGCAGAAGGTTTTACGGCATTTTGTGCAAAAATATTCAAAGGTCGCTTCTTTATCCAGCAATCTGCCGTTGCCCGCAATGCTTCTGTCGAGTTGTGCCGGAAGGGTTTTCTGGCAAAAACGGCAGTAGGCGGTAAGGTCGGCAACAGGTGAAAAGGACGGGGATGCCATGGATTCTCCTTATCTTAAGATGATTATTACCAGTTTCTTGTATCTTTTTGAATTTAAAACTCTTGATGGAAATTAACTTATGGCACCTTTACATTGCAAGAATAACCTTGCTGTCCTTGACCGGGTACTATCATATATTTTCTTAGCGGATTTAAAATGGAGGGGCTTGTGCGCGTTGTTTTCATGGGATCGTCCGAGTTCGGCATTCCGGCCATCGAAGAAATAACGAAAAAGGGTCATTCCATTGCCGGAATAGTGAGTACGCCTGCGCGCGAAAAGGGCCGTGGACTGGCGCTTGCGGATTCTCCGGTGGTTGAATTTGCCCGCCAAAAGGGACTGTCGCCCGTTTTTACTCCCGAAAAACTCTCATCAGACTCTTTTGCGGAGGAATTGAAAAAAACCAAGGCTGATGTTTTCATCGTCGTCGCATTTCGCATTCTCCCAAAAACCGTTTTCAGCATTCCGCCCCTCGGCACCTACAATATACACGCGTCGCTTCTCCCGCGATACCGGGGACCAGCGCCGATCCAGCGCGCCATTGCCGCGGGCGAAACAGAAACCGGCGTAACCATTTTCCGCATCAACCAGGGAGTGGACACCGGCGAAATGGTTCTCTTAAAAAAAACCACCATTGCGGATGATGAAACGACGCCGGAATTAAGCGGACGCCTCTCAAAGCTCGGGGCCGAGGCGCTTGGCGAAGCGCTGGAGCTTATCAAAGAGGGGAAAACGAAGTTCATCGTCCAGGATGATTCACTGGCATGCGGCGCGCCAAAACTATTGAAATCCGAGGGGAAGATTTCATGGGACATGGCCGCCCCAGAAATTTTCAACAGGATCAGGGCGTTCAAGCCGTTTCCCGGCACGTTCACGTTTCTCGATCACCTGCGCATCGGCATCGAGTGGGGAATTCCTGTCGGTACCGGCGCCGCGCGTGCCGTCGAAGCCGGCACGGTGTATGAGATCGGCGCCGACGGATTTGACGTGCAATGCGGATCGGGCAGACTCAGAGTGCTTAGGGTGAAACCCGAAGGAAAAAAATCCATGCCTGCCGCGGACTTTGTTCGCGGCAGGGGAATATCCCAGGGAACGAGGTTCTCATGAACTCCCGCGGCATAGCGCTCCGCATCCTCCAGGCTTGGGACAAAAGGCCGGGCATTCTCGACAACGCGATCGACCGCGAACTGTCACAGAGCTCCCTTGACCACCGCGACAGGCGCTTTGTGTTCGAACTGGTGAACGGCGTCGTGCGCCGCCGTCTCACGCTCGACCATGTGCTGGGCCAATTCGTGCAGGACCCGGCCGTGCTTCAAAACCAGTATATCATGCGCATTCTGGAAATCGGTGCGTACCAGATTTTATACATGGACCGCGTTCCGGACCACGCAAGCGTCAACGAGTCGGTGAACCTCACGCGGCTGGCAAGGCGCACCATGCACAGCGCGGGCCTGGTGAACGCCACGCTGCGCGCCATGATCAAGGACCGAAAGCGCATCAAACTGCCTGACCCGCAAAAAGACCTCGGGCAGCGGCTGTCCGTTGAATTTTCCCATCCCAAATGGATGGTCTTGCGCTGGCTTTCGAGGCTCGGCCTGACGAAAACAAAACTACTGCTGTCGTTCAACAACGAGAGACCCGACATCTTTTTACGCCGAAAACTCCACGGTCTCTCGAGGCCGCAGTTCGAAACAGAGTCAAAGGAATTTTGCGACAGCGCCGGCGGATACCTCAACCTCTATTACAAGCTCAACAGGCAGGTCATGCCCGAAACGCTCCCGCTTTTCAAGGAAGGCGCGTGCACGGTGCAGGCGCCGTCGTCCGGATGGGTGGTCGCCCTGCTTGACATTACGCAAAACGACCGGATGCTGGATGTGTGCAGCGCGCCGGGAGGAAAAAGCGCGCTTGCGGCCGAATTGACCGGCGGCAGCGGCGCGGTTGTCGCATGCGAATTGCGCAAGAACCGCATGAACGCGGCCATTGAAACGGTGCGGCGGCTCAGGCTTGCCAACGTGCTGCCGTGTTTGTGCGACGGCGTGTCTCTGCCGTTTAAATCCGGCGCATTTTCCAAAGTGCTGCTTGATGCGCCCTGCTCCGGCACCGGCGTTCTTCACCGGCATCCCGAAGGCAGGTGGATAAAAGGGGAGAGCGACATTCCGCGGCTGGCCGCGCTCCAGAGAAAACTTCTGGATGCGAGCGCCGCCATTGTCGCAAAAGGCGGGGCGATGGTGTATTCGACCTGCTCCCTGGAGCCCGAGGAAAACGAACAGGTGGTTGAAGGATTCTTGAAAGACCATGCCGAATTCGCGCTTGAAAAGCCGCCGGCCGCGATTCCGGAAACGTTTGTGGATATGAAGGGGTATTTGCGGATCACGCCGTGGGAGCATAGGATGGATGGTATGTTCGGGGCGAGGTTGAAGAAATTGTAGATTGCGGAATGAGGATTGCTGATTGAAAGAAAAAAAGTATCAATAAAAAGCTGTCATGCGAAGAAAGGAAGAATTAAAAATGAAGTGGATTGAAGCTCTACTTTCTGACATAGCTGATTTGCTTGGATGGCTTTTTAAATCATTTCCAGCTATATTTTCTTTATTGGCTATAGCCGGAATTTTATTATGGATATGGGGCCATGGATTATATCAAAAAATTGGGTTTACTGCCTTCTTTATACTTGCTATCGGCTTTTTTTGGGTGTTATATCGTGAGCAAAATATTGAGCCATGAGAGATATGCTAAAACATTTAATTGGCTTTTTTAAAATTCATAATAAAAATTCCCTTGTCTTTTCCCCTCTACATCAATACAATTAAATCATACCACTCATTAACATCGTAAAAAACCCTGAAAGGAATTTTCATGAAGTACGAAATCGAAAACAAGGGCCCGTTCAAGATGATCCACATCATCGGCAACATCGACTCCGAGGAGAACACGAAAAAGCTTGACGACGACATCTTCAACAGCATCAAGGCCGGGCACCACCATTTTGTGTTCAACCTCGAGAAGACCACTTACCTCGACAGCGCGGGCATCAGCATCTTCATCCACTGCCTGTGCGACGTGCAGGAAAACAAGGGCTCGGTGTACATCATCGCCAAGGACAACCAGGTGCGAAAGGTGCTCGAGATGGTGGGCATCGACCGCCTGATGAAGACCTTCAAGTCTGAGGAGGAGTTCATCAAGGCACTTAAAGTAAGTGTCTGACGAACCATTTTCCTGCTTTGTCAAACTATAGTCCATAATTATCCTTATGGCGGTGAAGGCCCCCTGGGGGTGCGGGCTTCCACAGCCTCCTTTTATAAAATCCAAAATAAATCTACGGGGTTGGCGCTGGGGGCGATGATAAAAAGGGAATGGTGGTTGACTTACGCCAAGCCTTACGCGACTGGGGAACGCCCAACTCAATTTTATAATTCAACAAAAATCAGAAATACATGTCCAGATACAAATACAGCGACGGCACCGCATAAAACGGGGTGTGGTACGGATCGCTGGTTCCCGGAACGTTCCAGACGATGTCGAAGCAGAGGCTGCGGCGGACGGTCGGCGCTATGATGCGGAAACCGGTCCCGGCGCCGCCGCCGTTTTCGCGGATGCCCATGGGATGCCGTATGTCGTGCCAGATGTGTCCGGCGTCGCCGATGACCGCGCCGTCAACGCGGAAATAAAAGTCCCTGAACATGTCGTTGATATATCCGAAAACCCCGTTCCTGAAGGCATCGTTGAGATTCGAGAAAAACCAGGCATCAAAGGTGGGCGTTGTCCAGAGCGGAAACCGGTACTCCGCGGAAAGAATAACGTAATCGTTCATTTCGTAGGAACGGCCGAAATAATTCGCGGGGTACCCTCTCACGCTGCCGTCGCCGCCCATGTACAGGTTCCGGTATGGACCCGCGTCGTTGGAGCGGAGCAGGGCCTGGAGCCGGTATGCCATGACATTGCTCTGCCAAAAGCCCTGGTGATACAGCCTGAAATCGGAGTACAGCTGCAGATATCTGAGATATTGCGTGTACATCGCATTGGTAAAGGCCTGCGACAGGAAGTTCCAGCCACTCGTGGGGTCGAACGACCTGTTCCGCTGGTCGGTGGTGAACCCCAACACAAACGTCGCCTCCGAAAACGATGTGATGAGATTGTTTTGCGGAACGCTGTCTATCCGGTTGTACGACCCGCCGAAGGCGGCGTAGATGCGCGAATCCGCGGGCAGTTTACGTGAAAATGACACTTTTCCGTTTGCCACTTTCCGCTGTCGCGGCTCACCCAGGTCCGGGGATTCGTTGTAGTCAACGGTTACCCCGGCGCCATAGGGGGACGGCAGAAACGGCTTGCTCCACGAAATGCCGATGCCCCGTTCGGTCCAGAACGTTCCGCGAATCGAAAGGGTCTCAAACAGTCCCCTGAAATTGTACAGCGACATCCCGAGCCTCATCTTCCACCAATAGTCGCTCGTGTCGCCGTAAACGCCCTTGCTGTAATAAAAGGAATAGTCAGGCTGGACGGACAGAAGTTCCTTTACAAGCACATATACGTACACGCCGTCTTTCTTACGGATATTGAACACCTTGACGCTGGAGAAAAGATCGGTGTTCATGAGCTGCTTCTGGCCGGCGGCGGTGCGGGCAGAATCGAAAACGGCGCCGCTGTCGAGGTGGAGATACATCCTGAGAATCCGCGACTGGGTGATGAGGTTCCCGTTGATGGTGATGGAAACGATGGTGTCGTTTTCCGGCACCGGACCGATGGTGTCCTTGGGCGGTTCGGGAACCGTGTCCGCTTTGACAGACAGAAAAACCAGCAGCAGCGCGGCAAGCGGCGGGATAAATGTTGCTGAAAAACGGTTCATCGGCTGATAGTGGTTAAGGTGGTCCGCCCCTCGGGCGGCATACTCAGGAAGGTGGAATACGATTTCACTGCGGATCGCCGCTGGCAGTCCATGCTAAAAGTGCTCTTACTAAAAAAAGAAAATTGTCCTTAGTTAAAATCCCGGCATTCATGTCCATACATGGTAAAAAAAGGGAAAGAAGATCCGTAAGCCGGGTTCTGTTCTAGCAATCATTTATCTGGCCGGCGCCTGCGCGCCGGCATTGAGCGACCTACCCGAAGGAATGGGAGACGGACAGCCTCCGCGCCCTTGCGGGCGCCTCCTCCATGCTTGGTCTTGCACCGGATAGGGTTTTTCAGCCATGCCGCGTTGCCGCCGCATGCGGTGGGCTCTTACCCCGCCTTTTCACGTCTCACTCCGCGCCGGGATTGCTCCAAGCGCGGGGCGGTCTGTTCTCTGTGACACTTTCCGTGCGCGGGTGACCCGCGCCCCCTGCTTGACGAAGGGTATCCTGTCCTGCGGTGCCCGGACTTTCCTCTCCGGCAGAGCCGGAGCGATTGCCCGATCTTCTTTCCCTGCTGTAAAATAATCGATGCAGCAATACCGTGTCATATACGTCGTTGGGATGAAAGATATTCTCCCCTTTGTAATTTAATAAGGGACGATTATAAATATAAGGGCAACTGAAAGCGGCGGAAAATCTGTCGCTCACTTCATTTTATAGTGTGAGTTAACCGGTATAATAAACTAATTTTACTAAGAGAGCGCCTTTTTTTATTTTAATGAAGAGGTATCTTATCGCTGGAACCATGAAATAAGGTTAAAAGGGGAGCATTATGAAGATCAGTGGGGCGGGTGTTCGCGCATTTTTCTTTTTAATTTGCATCGCATCAGTCACGGCGTATGCCGATATGACGCTGGACCAACTCATCAAGTCGAAGAAGTATTCCGACGCCGTCGCCTATGCCGACGCAAAGCTTCCCTCCACGGCGCGCACCGCCGATGTCTGGGTGAAGATCGGCATCGCCAACGAGGAACTCGGTACCACCGAAAAGGCGCTCGCGTGCTTCCTGGTCGCCTCGCGTATGGACGTGAAAAGCTACGACGCCCAGCTCGGCATCGCGCGCGTCTACAACAAACTCAACCAGCCCGACAATGCCTTGACTTTTGCCAAAAAGGCGATGGACCTGCAGTCGACCGGCGAGGCAAGCTGGGAATACGCCAAGGCGTGCATGGCGCTCAAGAGGCCGGCTGATGCGCAGGAGGCCCTCGAAAAGGTCATTCAGTCCGACCCCAGCAACGCCGCGGCAAGCCGCGGGCTAGCCGAGATCTACTGGCAGCAGAAGGAATATAAAAAGGCGATTCCCCTTTTAAAAGTGGCCTACGCCTCCAATCCGAACCCTGAGGACGCATACAAGATTGGCCGTTCCCTGCTTGAGTCAAACAAGATTGATTCAGCGATTTTTTATTTAAAAGAGGCCATTTCCCGCAATCCCAACTTTTACGCCGCCAACCTCGACCTGGCCCGCGCGTATTTCCTTAAAGACAAGTTCCTTGCCGCGGCCAACGAATATGAAAAGGTCGCCGACAAGGTGAGGCTGTCGGCCATGGACCAGTACAACCGCGCCATATGCCAGGAGAAAACCGGCAGCATGGACGCGGCGCTCAAGGCCTACCGCGCAGCCGCCGACGCCTTCGGTCCCGACAAGTCTCCCGAAGCCACCACCGCGCACCTCAAGGCGGGAAACGCCGACCTCGAAAAAAAGAATTACGAGTCGGCGCTCGTGCATTTCCGTTACATCGCGGCCGCTGATTCCGAGGGCACAAGGGTGCCCGAAATACAGTTTCTCCTCGCCGATGCGTACAGCGGTGCGGGCAACATGCCCAAGGCGATCGCATGCCTCGAAAAGGCGCTCGCCACCGACAACAAGAACGTGGAGGCGTACGCCCGGCTGGCCGACCTGTACCAGAAAAGCGGTGCGCCCGACAAGGCGCGGCAGATTTACGAAAAGATAACCACCATTAACCCGAACGATCCGAAGATATTCATCACGCTCGGCGATTACAGCCTCAAGTCGAAGAAATACACCGACGCGCTCAGGTACTACGAAAAAAGCTACATCATCGACAAGAACGTCAAGGCGGCGGCCGGCATGTCTGCGGCGGCGGCGGCCCTCGAGCAGTGGGACAAGGCCATTGACGCGGCGGAATCGGCGATACGGCTCGATCCGTCCCTCATCGAGCCGAGGGTGGTGCTGTCGAAGGCGTTTTTACGCAGCGACCGTTACAAGGAGGCCAAGGAGCAGCTCGATTTTCTCGTGGGGAAAAAGCCGTTCGACGTGGAATACTGGAAGCAGCTCGCGTACTGCTACAAGCAGCTCAACGACCCGGTCAACATGTCGTACGCCGACAAGAAGATCGTGGAGATGGACAAGACCAACGTCGAGTCGCGCCTGCGCCTGGGCGCGTACCTGCTCGCGCAGCGGGAATACAAGCAGGCGTTCGACATTTACAAAGAGCTTTCGGTGCTCACCCCGCAGAACCCCGAGGTGTTCAAAAGCCTCTACGAGATCACGCTTAACAGCGGTGACAAGGCCATGGCGGCCGGCTATCTCAAGAAGTACATCGCCTTCAATCCCAACGACGCGGTGGCGCAGCGCAACCTGGGGAACCTCTACTACGAGGTGAAAAACTACGACGCGGCGCTCATGGCGTTCCGTGCCGCGATCAAGCTTGATCCGACCATCAAGGGCGTTTACAAACCGTATGCCGACATCGTGATCGCCAAAGGGCTCAAGGAGGAGCTGGCGACCGCGCTCGCCGGCGCGGTGAACGCGGGCGAGGCCGACGGGAACATGTATGCCATGCTCGGCGGTGTGTACCAGAAACAGGGTCTCTGTCCCAAGGCGATAGAGCTCTATCAGAAGGCGCTTGCCAAGGACCCGAGGAACATGCCCGTGATCTCCGGGCTGGCCCAGTGCCAGGCCAGGGTGGGCGACGTGGACGGCGCCATCGTGTCGTACGAGCAGGTGCTCGCGCTCAACGCAAACGCGATTGACGAATACAAGGCGCTCGGCGAGCTGTATATGAAGCGGAACAAGGAAGCCGATGCCGTGGGCGTGTTCAAGAAATACCTTGACAAGAGGAGAGACGACTCGAGGGTGGCCCGGGCGGTGGGCGAGTACGCCTACAAACAGAAGAACTACGACGAGGCGGCGCGCTATTTTGCCATGGTGACCGGCGAAGACACCCGTCAGCCGGATTTCCTGATGCATTTCGGCCAGGCGTGCTATTTTGCCAAGAACTATGTCCGGGCATCGGCGCTCATGAACCAGCTTGCCCTGCTGACACCGCTGAACGCCGAGGTGTTCAAGACCCTTTACACCATCGCGCTGCAGGACAGCACGCAAAAGGGCCAGGCCGCCGGGTACCTCAAGAAATATGTCGCGCTGAAGCCGAGCGATGCGACCGCCCAGCGCACTCTGGGTGACATGTGCTACGATCAGAAGGACGCCAGCGGCGCGCTCACGGCGTACCGCAAGGCGATCGCGCTTGACCCGACCGTCAAAGGACTTTACAAGCGGTATTTCGAGCTGGCGACCGCGCTGGGAATCCAGACCGACATCGCCGCGGCGCTTTCCGGCGCCATCAACGCCGGCGAGGCCGACGCAGGCATGTACGCGGCGCAGGGGAATTATTACGAGCGGCAGGGCGCCTGCGCCAAGGCGATTCCGATGTATCAGAAAGCGCTGCAGTCGGATCCGAAGAACACGGCCGTGCTCATGGCGCTTGCCGGCTGCCAGGTGAAAATCGGCGCGATGACCGAGGCCTCGGTCACCTACGAGCAGGTGCTTGCGCTCAACCCGGCCGACGCACGCGTAAATAAGATGCTCGGCGACATGTATCTCAAGCAGGGCAAAAAGGACCAGGCGATCAGCGTTTACAAAAAATACCTCGACAAGCAGCCGAAAGACTACGAGGTCGCGTACATCGTCGGCGAGTTCGCCTACACAAACAAGAATTACGACGACGCGTACAGGTACCTGGGAATGGTGGTGGGAGACCAGGCCCGCACCGCGGCGTTCCTCGGTATGTACGGGCAGACGTGCTTCCAGAAAAAGGACTTTGCAAAGGCGAAGGAACTGTACGGCGAGCTCGCCCTTCTCACGCCGCAAAACGCCGAGGTGTACAAGACGCTTTACACCATCGCCTCTCAGGACCCGGAGCAGAAGGGCGCCGCGGCGACCTATCTCAAGAAATACACCGCGCTCAGGCCCAACGACGCCGGGGCGCAGAAAAATCTCGGCGATCTCTTGTACGAAAGAAAAGATTTCCCCGGTTCGCTGGCGGCGTACCGCAAGGCGATCGCGCTTGACCCGGCGGTCAAGGGAATTTACAAACGGTATTTCGAAATGGCCTCTGCGCAGGGGCTCACCGAAGATATAAGCGCGGCGCTCAAGGGCGCCATCGCCGCGGGCGAGGCCGACGCCGGCATGTACAACATCCAGGGCATGCACTACCAGAAGGCGGGCATGTACCCGCAGGCCATCCAGATGTTCCAGAAGGCGCTTTCGAGCGATCCCAAGAACACCGCCATCCTCATGGCGCTCGGTTCCTGCCAGGTGAAGGCCGGTAGCATGACCGAGGCCGCGGTCACCTACGAGCAGGTGCTGGAGGTCAACCCGCAGGACATCGGCGTGTACAAAATGCTCGGTGAAATGTACATCCAGCAGAAAAAGACCGACCAGGCGCTTTCGGTGTACAAGAAATACCTTGAAAAGCAGCCCAAGGACTATGCGGTGGCGTATTGGATCGGGGAAGTGGAGTATCACGCGAAAAATTACGACGAAGCCGCGAAGTATTTCGCCATGGTCGGCGGCGAGGAGGCGCGGAAAACCGCCTTCCTGAACATGTACGCCCAGACGTGCATGCAGAGAAAAGACTTTACCAAGGCCAAGGAGCTGTACCACGAGCTTGTTTTGATCGAGCCGGCGAACGCCGACATCTTCAAGGCGCTGTACGACATGGCGGTCAAGGACAACGACAAGGACGCGGCCATTTCCAACCTTAAGAAATATCTGTCCCTGCGGCCGCGCGACGCCGAGGCGCAGAAGGACCTCGGCGATTACCTGTACGACCAGAAGGAGCTCAGCCCGGCGTTTCTGGCGTACCGGGCAGCGCTCGAGGCCGATCCGAACATTAAGGGCGTTTACAAACGGTATGCAGAGCTCGTTGTTTCGCGGGGAACGCCCGAGGAAGTGCTCACGGTGCTCACCAATTCGGTCAACGCGGGCGAGGCCGACGCGCAGACCTATTCGACGCTCGGCTCCATCTACGAGAAAAAGCTGCTGCTGCCCAAGGCGATCGCGTTCTACAACAAGGCCCTGCAGCTTGACCAGCGCAACACAACGATCCTCTCGGCGCTGGCGCGCTGCCAGCTCAAGGCGGGCAGCACCGCGGACGCCATCGTCACATACCAGCAGGTGGTGGCCATCAACCCGGACGCCACGCAGGAATGCAAAGTGCTCGGCGACCTCTACATGAAGCAGAAGCGGAAGGACGACGCGATCGAGGCGTACAAAAAATACCTGGCCAAGTCGTCCGCCGATCCCGAAATCGCGCTGCTCGTCGCCGACGAGTCCTTCAAGAAGAAGGACTACGAGGAGACGATCAAGTACCTTAACAAGGCGGAAAAGGGCAACAGCCAGGACCTCGAATACCTGTATCTGTACGGCCGTGCGTACTATTACTCCAAAAATTACCGCAAGAGCGCCGAGATCTTCGAACGCATGCGTTCGGTGATCCGCGAGCAGAAGCAGAAATATCCGCACCAGGCCGCGATGCTGCGCATGCTCGCCGATTCGTACGAAAAATCGGGCGATAACGCGAACGCCGCCAGCATTCTCGCGGCTTACACCAAATTGCCAGATGTAAATGATCCCGAGGCCTCGTACGAAAAGGCGGTGCTCGCCGAGGCGTCAAGTCCGGCGACCGCCGCGAAATACTATGAAGAAAACACCGTCCAGTACCCGAAGGACTACCGCAACTATTTCGGCGCGGGGCTCATCTATGCCAAGCAGCCCGCGAACATGGAAAAGGCCCTGGCGCTCCTGAAAAAAGGCCTCAGCATCAAGGACACGATCCCGCAGCTGTGGCTCGAGATGGGGCGGATGTACGGCAAACTCGGGAAGATCAAGCAGGAGGTCGAGGCGTACCAGAACTTCATCCAGCGCGACGCATCGAACCCGGACGCATGCGAGGAGATCGGCGTCACGCTGCTCAACAAGCACATGCTCAATGACGCGATGGTCTTCCTCGAAATGGCGAACGCGCTGAAGGCGGGCAACCCGGACTATATGTACCAGCTTGCGCGCGGTTATGTCAAAACGGACCGGATCGCGGACGCGCTGCCGCTGCTGGAAAAAGCTGAAAAGCTCAAACCGGACGACGATAAGATAAAGAGCCTTTACAACTTCGTGCTGCAGAAATCCAGCGGCGGGGGCGGGCAGGCGCCGGATCAATGATGGCAAGGCTGACGCGTGATGGAAAGGACATTTGCTTCCCCCGGGGCGTAATTTACGGAGGGGAATACACCAATTCTGAGCCCGGGGTCGAGCTGACATGAAGAATCCCATTTTCAGGGCGCTGTACCGGACATGGTTAACGGGCGCCCTTTTTTTTCTGGCCGCGCTGGGCTACGCCTTTTACGCCGCCTTGTGGCTCTATCGCTTCGTGTTGACGTATAAAAAGCTGTTTTTGCTGCTGCTCGTTTTTACGCTGGTTGCCGCCGCAGCGGCGGGATATGTTTTCGGCCCTCTTCATGCGCGCGGGAAGCAGGTGGAGTTTACCATAGAGAAGGGCGCCCCGCTCCACGATATCGCGGCCGCTCTTAAACGGGAACGCGTGATACCGTCATCAAAGGCGCTGATCGTCTGGATGAAGCTCGCCGGCACCGAAAAAAAAATCCAGGCGGGGCGCGCGTCTTTTTTCGAAGGGGAGGGCGTTGCCGCCGCGGCCTCACAGCTTTTGCACGCCGAGCCCATCGAACTTGTGCTGACCGTTCCGGAAGGCCTAACGCTGCGGCAGACGGCGGAGATTGTCGCAAGGACATTGAAGGTCGATTCGGCCGCATTTGTAAAGGCGTGCGAGGACTCGGCCGTTGCGCGGGCGTGCGGCATCAACGAGCCGACGCTCGAAGGATACCTTTTCCCCGACACCTACCGTTTACCGCCCGCTATCACCGCCGAAGACATCGTGAAGCGGATGACAGAGCACTTCAACGAGAAATACGCCGCCATCGCGCAACCTCCGGACGCAGGCGCAGCGTTGACGAGGCACGAGGCGGTGATTCTCGCTTCGATCATAGAAAAAGAGGCCGCCGTCGCCGCCGAAAGACCTTTGATTTCGGGCGTGTTTCACAACCGGCTCAAGAAAGGAATACCGCTGGGCGCGGACCCGACCACCAGATATATTTTAGGAAAATTCTCAGGGCCGCTGCATGTGTCCGAACTTGCCGTGCAGTCCCCGTACAATACCCGTTTACATGCGGGACTGCCGCCGGGCCCCATCTGTTCGCCGGGGCTCGCCTCGCTGACCGCCGCGCTGAACCCCGAGCAGACGAAAATGTTGTATTTTGTCGCCAAATGGGACGGCTCGGGAAGCCATGATTTTTCCATGACCAACGCGGAGCACGCCAGAAAGAAAGAGGAGATCGTGCGCAGCAATGAAAAACGAAAATCGCTCGCGGTGAAAAAGAAGGCGGAAGAATGATTCCACGATTCATGATGATCATCACGGCGTTAACGGCGCTCTGCTTGGCCCAGCCCCTTCGGCAAGCCGCCCCCGAGAAAATGCCGTTAGACTCATCGGACATCCTGGCCGACATGATCGTCAAGTCAAAGGTGCCGGTGCTCGTCGATTTCTGGGCGCCGTGGTGCATGCCGTGCCGCATGCTGACCCCCACCATCGAGGAATTGAAAAAGAAATACGCCGGGAAAATAAAAGTAATGAAGATCAACGTCGACGTTCAAGTGCGGATTGCGGCTTATTTCCGGGTGTCGTCAATTCCCGCGGTGTTTTTTATCAAGGAAAAGTCCGTGGTATTGTATATCCCGGGGCTGCGTCCCAAGGAAGACTATGAAACCGCAATCGCCGAAGTTCTCGCCTTGAAAATGGAGCCGCCCGATACCACGCAGAAAAAACAGCCGGCCCCGGCGCAGCCCGACCCGAAATCTCCCGCGACAGGGAAATGATCCTCACCGCAGAGACGCGGAGAGCGCAGAGAAAAATAAAATAGAGTTGGAAGTTGAAGGTTGAAAGTTGAAAGTCGAAAGCGACAACACAAAAAAATGCATTTAATTTTTAACTTCCAACTTTAAACCTTTTGTTCTCTTTGCGTCCTCCGTGTCTCCGTGGTGAATTTTCTTTTGGACTTAGAAATGAATCTCCCCGAACTGCTCGCTCCCGCCGCGGACATCGAATGCGCCGAGGCCGCTTTCGCCCACGGCGCGGACGCGGCATATATCGGCCTCGAGAGTTATAACCTTCGCGCCCGCACGACAAACGCGACGCCCGCCCAGCTCAAGGCTCTGCTCGAAATAGCAAAAGCGTCTCGAAAAAAAGTGTATGCCGCGCTCAACATCATGCCCGACGACAGGGCGCTCGGCGAAATGGAGGCGCAGATGGCGATTCTTGCCAAACAGGAAATATTTCCCGATGCCTTTATCGTAAGCGATCCGGGCGTTATCGCCCTCTGCCACGAATTTGCGCCCACCGTGCCGCTTCATCTGAGCACCCAAACCGGCACCTTCAACGCAAAAGCCATGGAATTTTGGGCCACCCAGGGAATACGCCGCATCATTCTGCCGCGAGAATTGACGCTTGAGCAGATTGCGGGTTTGTGCCGTTTTGTAAAGGCACAGGTTGAGGTTTTCATCCACGGCGCCATGTGCGTGTCCGTTTCCGGCAGATGCCTGCTCGGCGTTTACACGGCAAGGCGCCACCCGAATTTCGGGGACTGCCGCCAGCCGTGCCGCTTCAAATACCGGATCGCGCCTGTTTACGACAATGAAAACGATGCGGGCGATTGGCTCACGGTCAACGAAGAACCGGGCGAGGGCGCTGTGCCGTCGCAGGCGTTTATCCTCAATTCAAAAGACCTGTGCTGCCTGCCCATTCTCGACCGCATCATCGCGGCGGGACCGGCCGCGCTTAAAATCGAGGGCCGGCACCGGAGCGTGCATTACGTTTCTTCTGTTGTCAAGATATACCGCGCCGCGCTCGACAGTCTTGCGGCGGGTGAACCCTATGACGTGAGGCCGGAGTGGCGCGAGGAGCTCGACCGTCTCGACCACCGGCCCTACACCACCGGGTTTTACGCGGGAGAATACGAACTTCAGGACATTGCCGACAGCAGGCCGGCGCCCGATGAGCGGATCGTCGGCCATGTTCGCGAGAAACTTGACGGCAAAGGCATCGTTATTGACGTTAAAAATCCATTCTGTGAAGGCGATGTCCTAAACGTGCTGCCGGTAAGAAAGGAAAAAATGCCGTTCGAGGTCGTCATTCGGGGGATAACCGGACTGGACGGCGTAAATGTTAAACGGGCGTTGACAAACAGGTTGGTGATTGTGGACGTCAAAGAGGAACTGGTAAAGGGAGACTTGTTGAGGAAAAAGTCATGATGGCAGGCAGGTCCTTCTTACCGCATTGCACTGGCCCCACAACGCCATTGGATCGTTTGGCAAGAATGTGGGACGCTATTTATTGATTGAGACTTACGCCGATCGTGGTGAGCTTGTCGAGCTATGAGCGCTCACGCTTCGACAGGCTCAGAGCTGATGGGTGTCATCGCTCAAATGGCCGGATTACTGCTTCACTTTTCGCTGAATCGCATCGAACAGGATTTGCATTCTCTGCAGATCCTGTCCTCGCCAAGAAACGAAAATGAGCACCCGAACTCATTTGCCCATCCAGAATATTCGGCGGTACATATCCTGCTTCCGATCTTTTCTGCAAGGTTGGCTCTGTTTGATTGTACGAGTTTGTCGTACCAGGGGCACTCGGATACATTGATATCGAAAAAAGATCCGTTGTTGACTGTCGTAAAGACAAATCCGTCGAGTGAGAGTTTCGCTTCAAAGCATTCACGCAGTGCGTCGATTCCCCAGTCCATCTTGGAAAAGGACTTCATTTTTCTCGCCTGGATTTTCGGCATGATCTGCCAGACTTTCTCATCAACGTCGAGCGCCTTGTCGAAGCCGTCGGCATCCTCGGTTTTCATGAACCACAGGCCGTCAACAGCGGCATAGCTTTTTTTAAAATAGTCGATGATCTGGTCAGGGGAGAGGTTGAACATACCGGTTTTTCATGCGTTTTCAGTTATGAGAAAAATTATTCCGATTTTTAATATAAAGTGTATCCGATCACTATAAAAGTAAAGAAAAAAAATGAGATTACGACCTTTTTTCTGCTGTTTCAACCGGTTGCATGGCACGATCGATCAGGTATCTTATTTGCTTCAATGAATATACCTTATTTTTTACGTACTAATTTTGTAACAAACGGAAATGGAAAATCATGATAATACTTCGCAAGTAACGGCAATTTATTTATTTTTTGACCCTCGTCTGCTGGGTTGCATTTACTTAATGTTTTTAAACAATATAACTTATTGTCGAGAAGGCATATGGAACGCCCGCTTTTAAGGTGCTGGTATATAAGTTTAATCCTCAATTTTTTAATTCTCGTCTGTAATCACCCGCTCTACGCACAGCATCGCGCTCAATCTTCCGACATTCCAATAGAGAAGAACAAGGCGAATGAGAATAAAGTGCAACCGGCTGCATCGAACGATGAACAGTCTCAAGCCCAGTTTCCCATTAAAAAAGGAGATGCATTCCGGATCAGCGTTTTCCCTGACACCGTGCATTTTCTTAACGGCACCTATCACGTGGACGACAACGGAAAAGCGTTTCTTCCCGTTGCCGGTCCGGTAAAAATAGACAACTTGAATGAAAAAAACCTCACTGCATTGCTCGACACGATTTACCTGCCGTACCTGCGGTACCCGACGCTCAGGGTTGAACCGCTGATTCGCGTTTCTCTTCTCGGCGGCTTCCGGTCCCCGGGCCTTTTCTATATAAGCCCCTCGGCCTCGCTTTGGGACGCGCTTGTCCTTGCCGGAGGCCCCGTCCGTGAAGACGGGCTGAAATTAATCCGCTGGGAACGTGATGGCGCGGTGATAAAGAAAAACCTGCTTCCTGAAATTCAGACGGGCATGTCGCTTTCGACTCTCGGCATCAGGTCCGGCGATCAGCTTTGGGTAACGCATGAAGTGAGGCGCGACGGATGGGAAATTTTCCAGACGGATATTTTGCCCATTTTAGAGATTACGGTAACCGCCGCGTCCGCCGTGGCGACGATGTTTTTCTCCTATGAAACCTATTTGAGCAGAAGATGAATTCCGCTGGCATAAAAAATAACTCGCATGCCGACGTCATCCAGCAGGTGCGGCATTATTGGGATTTGTTTTGGCGCTGGAAATGGTATGTCGTAATCTCGGGGCTGATCGCGGTTTTGATCACCGGCACCATCGTTGCTACGGCGGCCGTCAAGGAACCGTTGCTTTCCGCAAAGGCGCTGATCGGGTTGGAACATACCGAAGATCTTACCGCGGTACACGATATGGGCGGCATGGTTCAGGCGCAGTCCGATCTTATTCAGAGCAGAACATTTTTAGAAGATATCGTCAAACGGCTCTCGCTTCGGCTTGTGCTGGATAAGTATTTCCGCTCCGACATTTTCGACTCGGTTTCGGTTGATACCATCACCCCGGAAGGATCTTATTATTATTCTGTCAATGAGAACGAAAAAGCGAAGTTCCGCCTTTTGTTTCTTCCGCGAAAGAAGAACAGCGTCCCCGTCATAAGGACGTTCCTGGGCAAGCCCGTTTGTATCCTGCAGGGAAATGTTGCCGACGTGTCGCGGATCAATCTCGGCGGTCTGTGCTGCATATTTTCACGAAGGTTCCTGCATTCGCCGCACGACTTCGTCTTCCAGGTGGTCGACAACAGCAATGCCGTGGAGATGCTGCTCAAACGCCTCTCCGTAAAAGAGGCTGATCCATCGCGTCGCCAGTTCAACATCGCCGTCTCGGTGGATGGACACGATTATCCGTTGATCGCCGAGATCGCCAACGCTATCGCCGACGCCTTTGTCGAGAAAAGCGCTTCGTTCCGGAAGAGGAGGGCGCAAAGTGTCCTTGCCGCTTTGGAGAAACAGCTCGAGACCGTCAAACAGGATTATGCGGGGTCCGAGGAAATACTCAGAAGCTATCGCACCTCCTACCCGACGGTCGGTCTCAGCGAGGATGTCCGGCAGCGGGTCACCAACCTGTCTCAAATGGAAAGCGGAATGTACAATGGACAGCGGGCGATCGACGATGCCTCCGAACTCATGGACAAGATATCCTCCGCGGTCTCGGACGACAAAGTGCGGTTTTCCTCCGAGATACTGGTTTTTCTTGCGGGAAAGGGCAACAGCTCGGCGCCGGTTCTCCAGACCGAATTGAACCAGCTGCTTGCGGAGCAGCGAGAATTGCAGCGGAATTATGCGGCCGATCATCCGATGCGGACCGAGAACCAGAGAAAAATTGACGCGTTGGAAAAAGACATTGAGGCGGCGCTTAAAGGGTATATTGCCGGCGCGCGGGCCGGTCTCGCCAACCGGACCTCCGACATCCAAAACCTGTCCGTAGAATTGCAGCGGCTGCCGAGCAGAGAGCTGCAGCTGGCGGAACTGCAGCGGAAGCAGCAGATCGCGGCGGACATCTATTCCACCGTTCTCTCCCGGTACAACCAAGCGAAGGCGGCGGATGCCGCCGAAATCGCCGAGGCATACGTCATGGATTCGGCGGTGCCGCCCATTCCTCTGCCTCCGGAGCCGGTCAAGCTGCTCGCGATAGTCCTACTTTTCGGCGCGATGATCGCATTCGGGCCGCCCCTGGTGTTTGATTATTTTGATCCAACGGTGCGAACCGATTATGATTTCAAAAAGAAGGTGGGGAAACAGATTTTTGAAAAAATCCCGAAGATGCCTCATATCAGCAAGCGTTTGTTGTCGAATGCGAATGCCGGCAAGCCATCGGTCGATGGGGCGCAAATGCTCGTCGCCGACCTTCTTCCCAATACTTTTTTTCATGAATCGATCAGGATTTTGCGCACGAAGGTGATGCTTACGCTCGAGCAGACCGGGCAAAAGGTGATTTGTATTTCAAGCCTCGACAGCGAATGCGGAAAGTCGTTCGTTGCCGCAAATCTTGCCTCCCTCATCGCGAGGCAGGAAATCCCCGTTGTCCTTGTTGATGCGGATCTCAGGTGCGGTACGCTTTATAAATCGTTTGGTTGCTCAAAGACGCCCGGCCTCTCCGATGTCTTGATGTCACCGGGCATGGTCGATACCGCAGATGACGGCTTTGTCCAAAAGAGCTTGACCCCCTTTTTGTCGTGCGTGGCGAGCGGTGAACCGGCGCGCGGCTCTTCCGAACTGCTCGCTTCAAAGAAGTTCACGTCGATTATCGAGGCGCTCAAACAAAAATTCACCGTTGTGGTCATCGATACGCCGCCGATGGGCGCCGTGCCTGATGCGGCGGTCATCGCGCCTATTGCCTCGCAGTATCTCCTTATTGTCAAGGCCGGCAGGACCAACGTGCATGATCTTGAGAAAAAAATCTCGGAATATCCGATGATAGGCAAACGGCTCATGGGATATATCCTGAATTATACCACCGGGAAGCAGATCGACAACTATTATAACCAATCAAAGTACAACGTTCTTAAAGAGGCGTCATGACCCCGGGGTGTCCAGTCTTCGTTGGATGTCGTTGACAGCAGCTCCCGAAGAACCATAACGAGTGCCGATAAGGTCAGCGCCGGTTCATGACTGAGCCGCAACCGCAGCGGCCTTGCGCAACTTTGATCGCCAAGAAAAAAGGTGAATAAAACAGCGGTAACGACGTTTGAATCCCACAGCGAGCGCATTCCTGGAAGCTTGCTTCGGAGTTGGCGAGCGACGATAACTGTGTTTTTGTTCCTTAGGAATGAAAAAAGATTTTTCGCAGCTTGCTGGGGGTCTTTCAATCCCGTCTTTGGTATAGGAATTGCATAAATGTTTTATAGAAATTTTTTAGTGATGCACAAGATGATCATGCTCGTGCGCCATCCCCGCAGTGCGATGGGCATGATCAGAGAAGTTCGTTGCATTTTCGGGTGCCACGGTTGCTTAAGGCGAAAAACAGCCTAAGTCATCCGGTAATTGATTTTATAATAATTTATCGCGAAATATAATCGCGAGGCGTGGCGCTCAAGCGGAGGTGCCGCCGACGGGGGAAAGGTGTATCCTCGTCTCGGTAAGATGCCATCGGAAGGAAAAAGCGCATGGAGTACAATTCAATTGCTGCCGACGTCAAACTCGGAAAAAATGTAAAACTTTCGAAGTTCATCAACATGTACGGATGCGCCGTTGGCGATAACACGAAAATCGGGGCGTTTGTCGAGATTCAAAAGAATGCCCTGATTGGCAGAAACTGCAAAATACAAAGCCATTCTTTTATCTGCGAAGGTGTGACGATTGAAGATGAAGCGTTTATCGGGCACGGCGTGATTTTTACAAACGATAAATATCCCCGGTCAACCTCGGCCGGCGGCGCCCTTCAGACCGAAGTCGATTGGAGGGTGGTCCCGACGCTGGTTAAGCGGGGAGCTTCAATAGGATCCAACGCAACCATTCTCTGCGGAGTGACCGTGGGCGAGGGCGCCATGGTCGGCGCGGGCGCCGTCGTCACCAGTGACGTCGCAGCCGGCGCCGTGGTCGCCGGCGTCCCCGCGCGTCAGATCAAGAAAAAAACAAACTAATGCTGTCAGTATCTTCAAACAGGAGAATCCATGCCGCAACAAATCCCGTTTCTTGATCTTGTCACCCCGCACAGGGATCTGAAAAGCGAATTGCTCAGCGTGCTTGAAAAGGCAATTGATTCCGCCGGGTACATCGGCGGTCCCATGGTAAAGGGCTTTGAGGAAGAGTTCGCCCGCTTTTGCAATGTGAAACACTGTGTGGCGGTCAACAGTGGAACCGACGCCCTCAGATTTGCCTATATCGCCGGAGGAATACGACCGGGCGACGAAGTGATCACCGTACCGAACACCTTCATCGCAACCACGGAATCAATTACGCAGGCAGGTGCGCACATCCTTTTTGTTGACATCAGCGAAAAAACGTATAATCTTGATCCGCAGCAATTAAGGGCGTTCCTTGAAAAAACTTGCGCAAAGGACCGGCAAAATAAAAAAACAATCAATAAACAAACTGGACGCAGGGTTGCCGCCGTGGTTCCGGTCCACTTATATGGACAAATGGCCGATATGGACGCGATTATCGGCATTGCCGAAGAGTGGCATCTCATGGTCTTTGAGGATGCCTGCCAGGCACACGGCGCCGAATATCACTCGAAACGGAACGGGGAATGGCGCAGAGCCGGTTCCCTCGGCAAGGCCACCGGGTTTAGTTTTTATCCGGGCAAGAATCTTGGTGCCCTCGGAGAAGGCGGCGCTATAACCACGAACGATGATGAAACCGCCCGCATATGCCGCTGCCTGCGCGACCACGGTCAGGCGCGGAAGTACTATCATGATATGGAAGGCTATAACGGCCGCCTTGACGCAATCCAATGCGGGTTCTTAAGCGTCAAGCTCAGGCATCTGCCCGAATGGACTGCAGCCCGCCGCCGAAATGCCAACCGATATAACGAACTGTTAAAATCAGCCGACGGCGTGATTGCTCCTTTTGAGCCGGATTGGAGCCGGGCGGTATATCACCTTTACATAGTCCGGGTGAAAAACCGGGATGCAGTCCAGCAAAGGCTTGCTGAAACGGGAATCGGCTCCGGCATGCATTATCCCGTTCCACTGCACCTGCAGAAGGCCTATGGGCACCTCGGATACGGTAAAGGTGATTTTCCGGTCACCGAAAAAGCGGCGGCGGAGATACTGTCGCTGCCGATGTTTCCAGGATTGACAAAGGAGCAACAGGAATCGGTGGTTCGGGAGCTGGTCCGATAGCGATGAAAATGTTTCTTGGTCTATAGCTCCACGGATTAGGCTGCGGCACAAGCTCGGGGACTGGGCTCGTGAAATCTAATGCAATCATCAATGCGATTTTTTACACTCTGAAACCATGCATTCCTCGACCAATCCAATTGGCCATCCGCAGGGCCATTGTGTCCCGAAAACTCTTGCAATACGGTGCGGTCTGGCCGATTGATCCGAAGGCTTCCACGCCGCCGGCGGTGTGGAAAGGGTGGCCCGACAAGAAGAAATTCGCCTTGGTTCTCATCCATGACGTGGACACGGCAAAAGGACAGGCCAAATGCATCCGCTTAATGGAAAATGAAAAACAATTGGGATTTCGATCGTCATTCAATTTCGTCCCCGAGCGTTACACGGTGAACAAGGAGATACATAAGATACTTGCCGCAAATAAATTCGGGATCGGGGTCCACGGATTAAAACACGACGGCAAGCTGTTTGCCTCAAAAAAACTTTTTGAGGAACAAGCTCCGAAAGTCAATCGGTATTTGCATGAGTGGGGAGTCCGCGGGTTCAGCACTCCCTCCATGCTCAGAAATCTCGAATGGATGTTGGCGTTGCATATAGGGTTCTCGACGTCGTCGTTCGACACCGATCCGTTCGAACCGCAGCCTGAAGGAGTGGGGACCATATTCCCTTTTTTTGTTGGAGACCCGCTTAACGGAAGAGGTTTTGTCGAGCTGCCTTACACGCTTGTGCAGGATTTCACCCTTTTCGTCATCATGCGCGCAAAAACCATTGATGTGTGGAAACGGAAGCTGGAATGGATATCGATGAACGGCGGCATGGCGCTTCTCAACACTCATCCTGATTACATGAATTTCGAGAATGTAAAATGCGGTCGTGAAGAGTATCCCGCGGAACGCTATCAAGAATTTCTCCATCACGTTTCAACTACCTACCGCAACGTAGTCTGGCACGCAACGCCTGACGAAATTGCCGAATTTTGGATGCGCGAAATGGGACGGGCCGGATGACTACTCTTGGCGTTTTGCGAGGAGATGCGGAGTAACGAATTCTGCGGCCTTCAGAGGACAATTTTATGAAAAAAAATATTGAGCCAACCCCGTTGTCCTTGGACGATGCCGCCGCAATGGCCCAATGGGATTCTTTTGTCAAGTCGCATGCCGAAGGGACGCCGTATCATCTTTCAGGCTGGATGAAAACCATTGCCGCAACCTACGGATTCAAGCCGCTGCTGTATGCGGCGAAAGACGCCGCAGATGAGGTGGCCGCGGTGCTGCCCTTCTTCATCATTAAAAATATCATGAATGGCAAACGCTCGGTGTCGCTGCCGTTTTCGGATTACGGAGGTCAGCTCCTGGGAGAGGCCTGCAAAAATGAGGACGTTTTTTCAGGGATCTGCAATAAAAATCCGAATCTTTTCAAACAGGTTGAGCTGCGCGGCGGCCTCCCGTTCAGCACATCGTTTGTCAGCAATGCATGTTATACCCGGCATGTTCTCGACCTGCAGAGAGACGTAGAAACGGTCTATAAAAACATCAATAAGCGCACCATCCAGTATTCCATTCGGAAGGCGGAGAAAGCGGGAGTCACCGTGACCGAGCGGCGCGACGCAGCCGGCATGGAAGAATTTGTTCGGCTCAACAGTCTTACAAGAAAAAAACACGGTGTTCCGTCGCAGCCGCGTAAATGGTTCGACCATCTCGTGGAAAAGATTATTGTTCGCGGCGATGGGTTTATCCTGCTGGCGGCACTCGATTCGCGCATCATCGGCGCGTCGATATTTCTGATTTGCGGAAATTCGTTGCATTATAAGTATAACGCCTCCGATCCGTCAATTTTGCACACCGTTTCTCCCAATCACCTCATCACCTGGACCGGCATCAAATGGGGAATAGAGCACGGATTCCGGAGGCTCGATTTCGGCCGCACCTCATCCGACAACGAGGGACTGATGCGGTACAAGGAAATGTGGGGAACCCAAGCCATCGCCATCCCCTATTACTACTTTCCCAAAGTCGTCGGTGCCTCATCCGTCAATGAAAAGAGCCTGCCGTATCGAATCTATACGGCGGGATGGCGGATGCTGCCCGATCCCGTCGCCGAGCTCGCCAGCTCCGTCGTCTTCCGTTTTCTCGCCTGAACCCTTTAATCAAAAAAAAAGACCAATGAGTATTATGACGAAAATCAACCTTATTCCGCGTAACAATTGGGACTACGACGTGGTTGACCTGGTGAAAACGGTCTCGGACACCTTTTCCAGCGACGATGCCGCTCCGAATATTAAAAAATATTTTAACGCGGTTCCGGTTTTCACCGGTTCGGGCAGGGCCTCGCTCTATGCCCTGCTGAAGTCCCTCGACCTGCCGCCTCAAGCGAAGGTCGCGGTCCCTCTGTTTTGCTGCACCGTGGTCTTCGACGCCATCATCAGGGCGGGCCTCATGCCCAAATTTGTCGATTCCGACTTTCATGATTGCAATCTGAGTCCCCGTGATCTTGAACGCAAGCGGCGTACCTGCTCCGCAGTCGTCGCGGTGCACATGTTCGGCAATCCCTGCGACATGGACGGCGTGGATGCAGTCGCAAACGGCATTCCGGTCATCGAGGATTGCGCGCAATCAATGTACAGCATGTATAAAGGGCGAAAGACGGGCACGCTGTCGGCGGCCTCTTTTTTTTCGTTCCGCTGCGGCAAATATATTTCCGCCGGGGAAGGGAGCGCGATATTTTGCCGGGACGATGATTTTCGGAAAAGGGTGGAGCATCAGGTCGGATCCTTCGAGGAGCGGACCCTTCCGCAAAATATTGCCCGCAGTTTTACGACTCTTGCAAAGGCCGCGCTCTACCGTCGCCCGCTCTACGGGACCATCGGATATCCCCTCGGCTCACGGCTTGATAAAAAATTCAATCTTACCGCAAAAGACGGCTTTTCAACGTTCAAAATTGCGCCCGGCGAACGTGCGCTCGCCGACAAAAGGGTGGCTGCATTCGGGGAAAAAATCGAACGGCAACGAATGAACGCGCAACGGCTTCTCAGCAAAATCAACGTCAACAACCTTTCGCTGCCTACCGAAAACAGGCACTGCACCAGTAACTGGCATCAGTTCGCCCTCAGGTTTGCAAGCAGGCAGAAACGCGATGCCATGGCAGATTTCCTTTTTGCAAACGGCATCGATTCCGCGCGGTATCTTGACACCGTGGTCGAAGAGGCAAGGCAGCGGTTCGGATATGCCATGGGGTCGTGCCCGAACACCGAGGTACTTTCCAAAACCGTGCTCCTCGTGCCGATTCATTATTACCTGCGCGGCCGCGATATCGACCGCATCGCACGGATGATAAACCAATTCAAGGGATGATGAAAAAAGAGGAACCATGCCTTTTGCCAAAATAATCGCATTTCGCAAGAAATTGCTGAAGTTGACGGCCAAACATATTCCGGGGAACGGTCTCAGGATTTTTTTGTTGCGGATGTGCGGTTACCGCATCGGCAGAATGGCGTATGTCGGAGAGGACATCATCATCATCGATGACCTTGGCGATGCCTCGGCAAACCTTTCCATCGGCGACCGCGCGGCGGTCTCGCCGCGGGTGACGTTCGTATTGCACACGCAGCCCAACAATTCCCGCATAGTACCCTATGTCAATTCCAGGAAGGGCCCGATTGCCGTCGGGCAGGATGCCTGGATCGGCACGGGCGCGGTGATTCTGCCCGATGTCACCATCGGTCAGGGCGCCGTTGTCGGCGCAAACGCCGTGGTCACGCGTCCGGTCCCTCCCTTTACGGTGGTGGGCGGCGTACCCGCCGTAAAAATCAAAAACGTGGAAGTCCCGTGGCGGGAAAAAGAAAATGCCCCGGCCACCCAGAAGGAAAAATAAAGTGAAAACGCCGCTACTACCGGAATCCAAAATATCTGTTCAGGCTTGCACCCGCTGTCTGATGCCTTCGACGTATCCCGGCATCGCCTTTGATGCCAACGGCGTCTGCAATCACTGCCGGAAATTTGTCAAACAAGAACCTCTCGGAAGGCAAAAACTCCTTGAAGCAATCAACCCGGGCCGCGGAAGGAACTACGACGTTCTTATTGGCATCAGCGGCGGCAAAGACAGCTGTTATGTCGCCTACTTTGCCAAACGGGAGCTGAACCTCCGGGTGCTCGCCGTGAGCTATGATTTCCCCTTCATGGTCGACCTGGCGCGCAGCAACATCCGCGCCGTCTGCGAAAGTCTGGCCGTCGAATACCGCATTGTCAGGACCAAGCGCAATCTCGAATACCGCTTGCTCCGCAATCATCTTATGTCGCTCTTGAAAACCGGCACCACCTGGGGTCAGTGCATGTTCTGCCATTATGGAATCGAGGCCATTTTGCGCAAGGTTGCGATGGAAGAGGGAATCCCCGTGATGTTAAGCGGGACCACTTCCAACGAACTGTGGTGGGATCCCGGCAACAGGACAAAATTCCTTTTCGACCGGGTAAAGCGCCTCACGCTTCTTGAAAAGGCAGGATTCGCATGGCGTCAATCACGCGCGTATGCATGCCTGGTGGAACAGCGACGGCAGTTTCCAATACCCGGCAATAGCGCATTGAGCGCCTACCGCAGGCCCGCGCTGCCGCAAAGCGGGCCCCGGGCAATCAGAATGTTCGACTACGTCGCATGGGATCAGAAAGAAATCGAGGAGACGCTGATGCGGGAGGCCGGATGGCGGAAGCCGGACAAGGCGATCAGCTGGCGGTACGACTGCATTCTCGAACCGCTGCTGGACTATACGTACAAGAAGGAATTCGGGATCTCATCGACGGGCCTTTACCTGTGCGGGCTCATCCGCAGCGGCATCATGAACAGGGATGAGGCGGAGGGCATCCGCGCCCGCAGCGAAGACGGGCAATTATTGACAAAATGCGTCAGGGACGTCTTTAAATTCCTTAATCTTTCACCGCAGTCGGCTGATGTGTTTTTAGCGCACTAAAGGAATGACTGATGGCCGTCTATATCGCCAGAATTGAAAAAGGAATCCGTGGTTCGCTCGACAAGGTCATCAGGCATTTCCTGAAGCCCGCCGACCTCGACCGCGGCGTTTTAATCAAGCCAAACATTGTGTTTCCGGTCACGGACCGGGGCATGGAAATAACGAGAAGGGCAGTTGTCGAACAAGTCGTTTTAATTCTGCGCGCCATGAAGCGGGACGCGGATATCGTCATCGGCGAAGGCGTTGCTGCGGGCGCGGACGCCAGGGAGAATTTTAGGGTGTCGGGATATGCCGATCTGTGCCGCGACCTCGGCGTGCCGCTTGTTGACCTTGAGACCGCCGAGAGGACCGATGTCGAATGGAAGTACGGGCGGATATCCCTTCCGTCAATTGCGCTGACGCGTTTGTACATCAGCCTGCCGATTCTCAAGCTGAACAGCGCCGCGGGAATTTCAGGCGCCATGAAAAACCAGAAAGGTCTGGTGAGCGCGGCGATGAAAAAACAGTTTCACCGGATGGGGTTGCACGAGCCGCTGGCTGAACTGAACAACGTCATCCAGCCACATCTGTCGATCGTCGATTGTGCCCGGCATTTCACGGGCCCGCTTTTTCTCGCCGGCCTCGGCACGGCGGAGCTTGATTCTTATATCGTCAATCTGCTCGGCATTGCGCCGCCGGAAAACATCCGGCTTGCCCGCGCCGGTGCGCCCCCCCCGGTTGTTCTGGGCGATACACCCTTTCGGCCGCGGAGCTCGTATAAAAACCTATACCGTCCCTTCAAGCGATTTTTGCGGCTCCGCATCTGGTCGGGGGCCGGCGCATGCTCCCTGTGCCGGCGGCGCTTGACGGAGATGAAATCGCCGGGGCTGCCGTTCCGGCGTTTTGGCCTGACTACCGCGATCAAGCTTGCCGCCCTGATGGCGGGCGGCGGAGACATCATTGTGGGGTCTGAACAAAGGCAGGTGCAGGGAGCAAAGCGGATCATTTGCTTCGGTGAGTGCGCGAAGAAAGCATTGGGAGGCGAATGCGATGATTGCATTCCCGGTTGCCCGCCTTCATTCGAAAACCTTGCGTTCTATCTAGGACGAAAAGGAAAAAGGCCGGCGTAATCAAGAAAATCGTAAAACGCCCCGATGAAAAAACCTAAACACATTCTGATGATTGTTGAGAACAACACGCTTCCTTACGACCGGCGCGTGTGGCATGAGGCGCTTGCGGCGCGGGAATTGGGATATCGGGTTTCGGCAATCTGCCCTTATGACAAAAAAATACAGAACCAGGAGCACGTCATCGAGGGCATTCGGATTTACCGCCATCCCAACATTGAGGGCAGCGGGATAGCGGGGCTTCTCCTCGAGTACGCGAATTCGCTCGTTTGGGAAATGCTGCTCGCGTTCCGTATTTTTCTCACCGACCGCTTCGACGTTGTGCATGTGGCGAACCCGCCTGATCATCTTTTCCTGGTTTTTCTGCCGTATAAAATATTCGGCGTCAAGTTCATTTTCGACCATCATGACATTACGCCGGAAAATTTTGAAGCCAAATTCGGACGCAAGGGATTTTTTGTCAAGGCGCTTTTTCTCATGGAACGGATATCCTTTCTTTGCGCCGATCTCGTGATATCCACCAACCAGAGCTACAAGCAGATCGCCCTGGACCGCGGAAAGCGCAACGAGAAAGATATCATTGTGGTTCGGAACGGTCCCGATGCCGATATCATGCGCAGCGTAAGGCCGAACGGCGATCTTCGCAACGGGTTCCGGTATCTGGTGGGATACGTGGGCGTTATCGGGCAGCAGGAAGGCATCGAGAATCTGTTGGCGGCGGCCGATCATATTGTCCGCAAAGTCAACCGTACCGACATCAAATTCATCGTGGTGGGCACGGGGCCGCATTGGCGTTCGGTGGTGAAACTGTGCGGGGAGATGGGGATCGACCGTTATGTGCAATTCACCGGCTACATTTCAGACCATGATCTGTACGAAATCCTCTCCTCGGTGGATGTCTGCGTGAATCCGGAGTTCGATAATGAGTTTACCGACAAATCAACCATGATCAAGATCATGGAGTACATGACCTTTGGAAAGCCCATCGTCCAGTTTTACACCAAGGAGGGGGAAGTGACCGCCGGGGAGTCGGCGTGTTATGTCCGCGAGAATTCACCGGTCCTGTTTGCCGAAGCCCTGCTCGAACTTCTTGACGATGGGGAGCGCCGCGCCACGATGGGCAAAATCGGCCAGGATCGCATCGACACGGACCTCGGCTGGCCCCGGCAGAAATTAAACCTTAAAATCGCCTATGAACGGGTCCTGGGACCCAGGGTCCCATGACCATTGTTTCCCCTGCGTCACCGGAACTTCACTAAATACCTTTTTTGCATGTTTCTGAAAAGGAAAATGGCATGAAAATCAGCGTTTTTGGCCTTGGCTATGTTGGCAGCGTGAGCCTCGGTTGCCTGGCCCGGATGGGACATACCGTGGTCGGTGTGGATGTCAACCCCCTCAAGGTGGATTTCATCAACGAGGGAAAGTCGCCGATCGTCGAAACCGAGATTTCCGAAATAATCCATGAGCAGCGGAAAAAGGGCGCGGTCTCGGCAACGGCCACCATTAAGGAGGCGATCCTGAATACCGATGTCACTTTTATCTGCGTCGGAACACCTTCGACCGCTCAGGGGCACCTGAATCTCGACGGCATTTTCCGCGTTGCCCGCGATATCGGTTCGGGCATAACTGAAAAAAGGGGTTTCCATGTTATCGCCATCCGTTCGACCGTAATGCCGGGAACCAATGAAACGGTAACCGAAATTATTGAACAGGCCTCTGGAAAGAAACGGTCCGAAGATTTTTCGGTTGTGTCAAACCCTGAATTCCTCCGCGAAGGCACTGCGGTTTACGATTACTTCAATCCGCCCTATACCCTTATCGGCGCGTCGGAAAAAAAGGCAGTCAATATCATGAGAGAGGTGTATAAAAACCTTGAAGCGCCGCTTATAGAAACCGCGATACGCACCGCGGAAATGATCAAATACGTCAATAATTCGTTTCATGCCCTTAAAATCGCCTTTGCCAATGAAGTCGGCGCGATCTGCAAGAGTCTGGGAGTCAATTCCCATGAGCTCATGGAGATATTCTGCCGTGACACAAAGTTAAACATTTCCCCCCATTATCTTAAGCCAGGTTTTGCCTACGGGGGGTCATGCCTGCCCAAGGACCTCAAGGCGTTTTGCACCATCGCCCATGATCATTACCTGAAGTGCCCGATTCTCGAAAACATTCATGTGAGTAACGAAGCGCTCAAGGAATCGGTCCTTGAAAGGATACTGAGCTATGAAAAACAGAGAATAGGCTTTTTGGGGTTGAGCTTCAAGGCTGGCACCGATGATCTGCGGAGCAGCCCGATAGTTGACATTATGGAAAAACTTCTCGGCAAGGGATTCGATATCCGTGTCTATGATAAAAATGTTCATTTGTCAAAATTAGTTGGCGCCAACCGTGAATATATCCTGCGCCGGATCCCTTTTATAGCGCGGTTTATAACGCAAATTGCTTCGGAGGTCGTTGATAATTCCGATTTGGTGGTCATTGTTAATAAAGATGAAGAATTCAAAAAAATCCTCGAAGGCCTGCCTAAGGACGCCCTTCTTCTTGATCTGGCAAATCTCGATTTTACAGGAAAGAAGGAAATGAACAATTACAGCGGGGTGGCGTGGTGAAAAATCGCGCCGTTTCATTTTGTGCCACGGCTTTTTTTGCTGCCTCGAAAGAATTACGGACTGCAGGCGTGTTCGTGCTTGCCTTCTGGATTCAAACGGTGTTTTCCGAGAAACAGTTTTATGTCGATCCGGAATATCTCGGCGCATCGGAAATCGGATCTGCGTACGCCCCGTTCAAATATTTGGACGGTAATGCCTGGAACGCCATCAACGCATCGTTGGCCCATGAGAACACGGTGGTTTATTTCGCTTCCCGGAAGGCCTTAACCGATCAGAACAAAATATACGACAAAGGATCTGATGGAATGCCCCGCGAAATCGACCTGTGCCATAGAGATCCGAAAACGGCCAACACGCTCAGCTTTAATGGAAGAAAATATTACAACTCGAACCAAGCTGCTCCGCGATGGGACGTGAACACGGGATTATCGCGATGCAGTGTCGCCGGTTTTAACTCGCAGAACGAACGGCATCAGAAATACAGCAACATAATCATCGAAGGCTTTACAATAAGGAAAGACGTTGACGGCAAGGCGATTTCGATATGCGGCGACAACTGGGTTGTGACCAATTGTGACATATCGCACGGCAAATCCGTAAAAGACGGGCCTCTTTTTCTGATAGTGCCCACGGCGGATCAGCATTTTGAGGGAAGTTCATCCTATGCTCCTGACTGCCATAATATTCGCATTGAAAACAATGTCATTCATGACAGCTACGGCGAATTGATTTACATCGGCGGCGGCGGCTGCTCGAAAAGCGATCCGACCGGCATGGCCGTGTGCCAGGGATTTTTATCGCACACTGGAATACTGATAAAAAACAATAAACTGTTTAACGGCGGCATATTTGGCGGTCAAGGCGATGGTATAGACTGCAAGGCGGGGATACGCGACCTTGTCATAGGCGGGAACGAGATTTTCAACCTTAACAGCCCTACCGCGCGGGGCATTGTTTTGGAAGGGCAGAGTACCAATGGTCCGGTTCAGGACATCGTCATCGAAAATAACCACATCCATCATTGCACCCATCTGGAAGACGCCGCACTGACGCTTGCCAACAGCTGGGGGACCCCCAACGGCGTAATCATTCGAAACAATGTCATTGAAAGTAATGATGCGGCTGGAATAAAAGTGTATGACGGCCAATCAATAAAAATAGTAGGCAACACGATAGTCAGTAATCGGTCCTTTGGCATTGTGGTTTCGAGCGGCCCGGTGGAAATACGCAATAATCTCCTTATAGAAAACAACAATAAATCTGCCCAGGTGTTCCTCTGCGGCGCATGTAAAAATTCAAATAACGGGTTTTCAAATACCTGGGGCAAAGGGGCGTGCGCTCATTGTGTGCCCGAGTGTTCGATGCCAGACTTTGCGGATGCTCAAAAATCTCGTTTCTGGCTGAAGCCCAATGCGCCGGAGGTCCGCAAGGGCATTGCGGTGGCTGAAGACTCGTTGGATATTCTCGGCAATAAACGAAAGCCGCCGGTCGGCATCGGTGCCTATGAATCCCGATAAAGGGCATGCTCTTCCGTAATTGACGGAAGGGATTGTTGAAGGAAAAATGGTCTTATGAAATTGCTCAACCGGTTCATTTGCATTTGGCTGGCCCTCCAGCCGTTTTTTTGGGGGCCGAGCAGTCCGGGGATAGGCATTCATTTTCTCAACCAGATTCGGCTAGACCGTATATTTTTTGTCGGTATCATTTTATTATTTACATTCAATGTGATCAGACGCAAAATCGTCCTCGCGCCCGTCTCGAAAATTGAAATAGTAATGATATTATTTTTTGTTTTCGCCTATGCCTCGATGGTTTTAGGAGGCGCCAATGCAGATCTAGAATATGGAAAAAACAAATGGCTCAACGCCCTGATGAATATATCATTGTATCCCTTTGCCATATATTTTATCCAGAAAAATATTCCTTTTAAAAAAGAGGATTTCACCTTCATCTTATACACCTTTTGCCTTCTCGGGTGCTATCTTTCTCTTACCGCCTGTTTCGAACATTTTGGTCTTGAGCGATTTGTATGGCCCGATGCAATCATGGACCCGAGTCAGGGAACCCATTTCGGGAGGGCCCGCGGACCCTTTTTGGACGCGGTTGCCATGGGCAGAATATTGACGGTATGTTTTTTGTGTTTTGTGATGATGAGCACCGAGGTGCCCCGGTCGCTTAAGACATTTTTTTTCTTTTTCATATTTATTGCCACCGTGGCCGTTTATTACACCGAAACCCGCGGGCCGTGGATTGGATTCGGCCTCGCGCTCATCACCATTTTGATCGCCAAAACTAAAATGAGGCGGTATGCGATGACGCTGGCGGCCGTCATTGCGGTTATCGCTGTTTTTGGGGTGACGAAGAAATTCTCCCTATTTGAAGGGACGCTGTTTTCGCAGCGTCAGAATACCGTGGTCGAGCGGGAAATCAGCTATTCAACCACCTATAAGATATTCCTCAGCAAGCCGGTCGTCGGCATAGGGTTTGGCAAGTTCAAGGACGCATGGTTTAAATACTTTTCCGGTTATACTCCCATGGATTTTGATGGAAGCCATAATACCTGGCTAACTATGCTCTGTGAACTCGGCCTCATCGGCTCACTTTTTTATTTCTCGATCATTTTTGTTATGCTGCGGAAAACGTATTCACTGTTCAGGAGGCTTGACGAAACCAGTTCTTTTGAAAGAAATGTCGTTCTGCTTTCGCTGGCGATTGCTGTGATGTACGTTGTGACGGGAACTTTTTCCGATCTTCGATGGAGCTTGCTGCAGAATAATGTCACCTTTTTGTTTTGGGGAACGGTGGAGGCAATAAAGGCCCAAACCAACGGGAACATCGAAGCGGCAATACCTTCCAATGCGTTCCCATCTTAATCATGCCATATTGCAATTGGTAAAATGATTCATTTGCATGCGCAACTATCCGCTTGATTTCGTCAAAGGGCTTCTGGTTGAGGCAATGATCGTATATCACAGCATCAACTATTTTTATGGGGCGCATCATTTTTTATTGTCCTATATCGATTTTGTAACATCAGGATTTGTTTTTTTATCTGGATTTATTATTCCCGCGCTTTATTTAAAGAAATATGACAATAATATAGATGCGATTTTCAATCGATTGATTGTTCGGGGCATAAAAATTGCCGGCCTGTTCCTTGTCATCAATACCGCAGTTCATTTACTTATAGCGACGAATTATAACGGCGTCCATCTGGGGCTTGTTGAATTTTATAGGAATATTTGGTACGTGCTTGTTCCGGGCGATCGCCGGTTGTCGGCATTTGAACTGCTCTTGCCCATAGCATATACCTTGGTGTTCTCGGCGATTTTGTTGAAATTCGTTGATAAAAAGATTATCCCGATCATTGTTGCCGCCATTTTTGTTTGGTGCATGATTATTAACGACCGCATATTCAATTTGTTCTATTTAAATTTTGGTTTAAGCGGATTTGTGTTAGGACTTCTATCAAACGGATTCCCTTTCTACAAGGTCTTTTACCGTAGAAAATGGCTTAGCATTTTTCCCGTGGGGCTTTATTTTTTGGTGATTTTTCTTTTTAAAAAAGACGCTATGATCGTTTATTTCCTTGGAACGGTGGCTGTTTTAGGAGCAACATATCTGTGGGGAACGGTTGTGTCACCATATTCAATAGTCCGAAAAACAATTATTATCATGGGCGAATACTCGCTTCTTGGTTATCTCATGCAAATATTCTTTCTTCAGATACTGTTTAGGGTGTGGGGGAATGTGTTCAACGGGCAAAACGGTATTTTGTACTCAATTCTTATTACGACCGTAATAGTATGGGGCTTATGCTTTACGGTAAACAGCACGCGGCGACAAAGCATTCTTGTCAATAAAATATACAAATTCGTTTTTTAGGAGTACATCCGGCTGTTTTGAACGATGAATATTGAAAAAAGGGATTATTTTTTAAAGAACGTTAGTATCGTTTCGTTATGCCGGACTGTCGGCGTTGTCCTCGGCGTAGTGATGGATGCCATCATTCTGAAAACCTACGGAGCGGGGACGACGACGGACGCTCTTTTCACGTCTCTTGCTATTCCATTGTTCATTTGCCGTATATTTGAAGTGCAGGCCCCCAATGTTCTGGTTCCGGTTTTCGCAAGCTCCTTCACGAATCTCAATAAAAAAGAGCGCGAGAAGGCCCTGGGCAATTTTATTGTTTGCTCATCGATTGTCCTCTTTTTTGTCGCTCTCATTGGGATGTTGATTGCTTCCCTTCTTATACCGTTGCAGGTGCCCGGTTTTAATGGAGACATTCAGCGCGTGGCCGTTTCCCTGAACCGGATTCTTTTCTGGCTTATTTTTATCCAGGGAATCGACACCATTTTCAAATGCCTGCTGCTTTCAAACCATCACTTCTTTATCCCGTCATCCTATAAAGTCATTTATAATTTGTTCGTCGTTGTCAGTATTCTTGTCTTGCAAAAGCAAATTGGCATTTTTGCAGTCGCCGTGGGGTATATCGCGGGAAGCCTTGTTTCGTTAATGACCATGGTACTGACCACCGTTTACAAGGGAATAGGCATTTCATTGACCTTCCGGCCGAACGATCCCCACCTGCGAACCACCTATCGGCGCTTTCTCTACCCGCTCTCGGGTCATTTTCTCAGCGAAAGCAAGGATTTGATTGAAAATTTTCTCTGCTCCTTCCTGAGCAGTGGATACTTGTCCCTGTTGCGGTACGCCAACAGGATAGTATCGTCTATTTCCGGCGTATTATTGGGCGGGTTCGTTACCACCACCTTGCCCCTTGCCTCACACTATGCAGCCGAGAACAAAATAAAAGAAATGAAAACCAGCATTTTCCAGTGCGCAAAACTGTTGTGCTTCGGCGCCTTTCCGCTCGCAGTATGGCTTGTCCTTACCTCGAAATGGATGCTGGTTCTTCTGTTTGAGCGGGGAATGTTTACCCGCCATGACTCCGTATTGTTAAGTATGATCATCGCCGTCATGAGTCCCTATATCCTATTTTCCAGGGCTATCAGCATATTCCAGACGCCGTTTTTTGCAATCGGAGAGATGAAAAAGCCCCTCTACAGCATGATCGTTAGCTTCGGCGTCTACGTGGCAATCGCCTTGGCGTTTATAAAAACGGCGGGAGTCTTTTGCTTTCCTCTTGCGCATTCGGTCTCCACGTTGCTTGCCACCGTTGTAATGGTAGTTATATTTGTTCGGCACTTTGGAGCCATTGATTGGAAGGAATTTAATGGATTTATTCTGCGTTTGAGTATCGCAACAGCGGCATTTGGGCTGCTGCTCGCGCTATTGCTGTCGGGGGAACAATTCTTTAAGATTCAAACAACGGTAAGTAAAATAAACATCTTTACTATTCCTACCGTTGTCGGATTTGTCATTTTCGCCTGCATCACAGCCGTGTTAAAAATCGCCGATTGGTCGTTCATAACCAAGCGACTTGCCTTGGTCCGTTTAAGAAGGAACAGCACATGACTTTGGACGGAACTGGTTAGACGCAATGCCAAAACCGTAGCGCACCCAAATGGGAAGTAACCATGCAGATCAAGATTTCCAATAGAACTATTTTAAAAACGATTTTCACGGCAAAAATGAATTTCCGACCCGGAACGCTTCCCTCGGAAAAAAAATTTGGTTTTGTTGAAATCGCGCCTTTCAAACATGCCGCCAAGGCGGCCTTGTGCATTTCAGCGGATTTTGAGCTTAATTGGGCGTTTCGTTCAAGTCCGGAACATGTGCGGAACGAACAAGGAAGAAGGACCAGGGAAAACCTGCCGTTTCTCATCCAATTGTTCAAAGAGCGCCAGGTGCCGATTACATGGGCGACGGTGGGGCATTTATTTTTGGAGCGATGCAGTCGTTCCTCAAGCGGCCTCGCCCATGCCGATATGCCTCGTCCTCCTAAAAACGGCCGCTGCAAAGGCGACTGGTATATTCAGGATCCCTGCAGCAATGTCGGCCAGGCCCCCTACTGGTATTGTCCTGATCTGATAACGCAAATCATCCGCAGCGGTGTAAATCATGAAATCGGCACCCATACCTTCAGTCATATTGATTTTTCCACTGGATTTTCGAACAGGGAATTGGTGGCGGCCGAACTCGACGAATGCATAAAAGTAATGAAACCCTTTGGCATGAGGCCGACATCGCTCGTCTTCCCGCACGGGAATCTCGGCTATTCATACCTGGATATTCTTGCGGAAAAAAATATTACCGCGGTGCGCCATCGCGACCGGAATGTTTTTCTCTCGTATCCGGTGCGAACGAAGGAGGGTGTTTATAAAATATTCGAGTCCCTCAACACGCGAAGGGCCCGTTATTATGATTATTTCGAAAAAGTGAGAATATTTCTTGAACAAGCGTTTAAGACCTCAGCGGTCCTTCATTTATGGTTCCATCCCTCGGATCCGCATGAAATCTTCGCCGATGAATTTAAAAGAATAATCGAATATGCCGCCGATGTCCGCCGTGAAAGGGGGCTCTGGATTGCAACGATGGCGGACATCGCGTCGTATTGCGAGGCGAGAGAACGCCTGCATCTTGATATACGCCGGGATGACGGTGTTACGAAAATATATTTCAAGAGCACCCTCGACCGCGCTCGGTACGGCGAGCCCGACGTTACCCTTGCCATCCATGATCATCCCCTGCCGCAAAAAGCCTCCTGCGAGGTTGCCGGAAAATCATTCCCCTTAACCGTTGGATCGGTTGGCGCGCGCGGGGAAGACTCGTGCTTCTCGTTAACCGTGCCTGAAAAAACTTCTTTTATCGAGTTGACGGTGTGATCAGGGTAGTCCATTTTATCGACAGCCTGCGCGTCGGCGGGAAAGAGCGGCAATTCGTCGAATTGATCAACGGCATGCGAGGCAAGACCGCTATAGAGAATTTTATCGTGTGCATGGGGAGGGAGGACTTCTATCGGAATGATATTTCTGGTATTCAAAACAACATCATCTACCTTGTCAGGAAGATACGGTGGGATCCCCTGCTATTTTTTAAGCTTTACAGGATAATAAAAAAGATCGGTCCCGATATCATTCATACGAACGCGATGCTGACGTCCTTTTATGCGCTGCCGGTCGCGCGGGCGTGCGGAGTCCGACTTATCAACGGATCGATACGCAACGCATTCACCCGCACCGGGATCAAATGGTGGATCGAAAAGTGGCTCCTGGACCGTTCGGATATCCGGCTTGCAAATTCACTTGCCGGCCTTCAAAGCAGAGGATATGAACCGTCAGATAGAAATGTTGTCATCCACAACGGTTTTGATTTTTCCCGGCTGCCTGCAGCGCACCCATCGGAGGAAATGCCATTTCCCAGGCAATTAAGTTCTGGCAGCGTGGTAGGAATGGTGGCGGAATTTAATTATAACAAAGACTGGGCCACTTACATCGCCGCCGCCAAGGTGGTTGTCGGCAAACGGAACGATGTCGTATTTCTTGCCGTCGGCGACGGCGTTACCTTGGACGAATGCAGGAAATTGGCGGATTTCCAGCCGCGCATGCACTTCATGGGCAGTCGGCGGAATATTGAAGAGATAGTGAGCCGGTTCACCATCGGAGTTTTAGCGACGTTCAAGGAAGGTATCTCCAATTCGATCATGGAATACATGGCGCTTGGAAAACCCGTTGTCGCCTCAGACGGCGGCGGAACTAAGGAACTCATTATCGACGGCGAAACCGGCTATCTGGTTCCTCCCCGGGACCCGGTTGCCTTGGCCGACAAGATATTGTTTCTCTTGAGCCATAAAGAACTGGCTGAAGTCATGGGCGAGAGGGGAAGACAAAGGATTAAAAAAGATTTTTCGCTTTCCTCACTCGCTGAGAAAACCATCGCGCTCTATGAAAGAACTGCAAAGTCTCATTAATGCCTTTTCCATGCCCCATGAATATCCTCGTCGTCACCAATATGTATCCGCACCGGGAAAATCCAAATTACGGGACGTTTATAAAACAGCAGGTCGAGGGTTTACGCGCTCTCGGGCATTCCGTCGAGGTGTTTTTTATCGAGGGATACCGCTTACGGCGGACGTACATCACCTGCATATGGACCATTTACCAAAAGACAAGAGCAGGCAAGTTCGACATCGTTCACGCTCATTACGGATTGTCGAGCATCACCGCTTTGTTCCGCCATCGGACGCCGCTGGTCGTCACTTACCATGGCAGTGATGTGCTCCTGGGGTTTCGGGATCCGTTCATCAGTAAAATCGGCAGCCTTTTTGCCGACGACGTCATTATCGTATCGGCGAAAATGGCGAAGAGGATTCCGGGCCATGTCATTCCAAGCGGTATTGACATGACTATGTTCAGGCCTTACGACAAACGCGAAGCGCGAGCAAGATTGCACCTTCCGTTAGAAAAAAACCTGGTATTGTTTCCGTATAACCCGAAACGGCCGGTCAAGCGTTTCGACCTAGCGAAACAAGCCGTAGACATTCTCGTTAAAAAAGGGATAAACGTCGAGATGGTCGTGCTTTCTAATGTCCAAAACGAAATGATGCCGTGGTATTATTCGGCGGTGGATGTCACCGTGCTCAGTTCGTATTCGGAAGGCTCGCCGACGGCGATCAAGGAATCGATCTGCTGCAATACGCCGGTGGTATCAACCGATGTCGGGGACATCCGGGACATCATCGACAAGATTGAGGGAACGTTCATCTGCAGGGCCGAACCGGAGGATTTCGCGCGTGGCATCGAAGCCGCAATCAAGAGGGCGGCGCTGGTTGGTTTCAACGGCAGACCTGCAATGAAGCGCTATGATCTCCTGACGACCTGTTCAGCAATTGTTGATGTGTACCGGGGGGTGTTGCGAAAACACGGCAGAGCAGTTTGAGGAAATTGTATTACCCATATTCCCACCATCAAACAGAATGAAAAAATTGATTTTTTTTATAATCCGGATTTCATTGATTCCTTTTTTAATCCGTGAATTGTGGCAGCGAAAGAGGGTAACGATCATACTGTATCACGACATTTCTCCGGTCCTGTTTGAACGGCATATACGTCAATTAACAAAAAAATATTCTATTATCAAATTGTCCGATTTCGTTTCTTCGGTGAAAGACGGCGCCGAAGGCGCGCTTCCCCATAAATCTTTAATAATCACTTTTGATGACGGACACCAGGGGAATTTTTTATTATTGGACGTACTTAAAAAGTATGGAATTCCCATCACCATTTTTTTGTGCAGCGGCATTGCGGGAACGAACCGCCATTTCTGGTTCAAGAGCCTGCCGCCTGATACGGTTCAAAAATTAAAGAGGAAGCCGGATGAAACAAGGGTATCTGCTTTGCGAGCAATGGGGTTCGATGATGCACAAGAACACTCGCATCGGCAGGCGCTGACAAAACAGGAAATTTATTTGTTAAGAGATTGCGGAACAAATTTCCAGTCCCATACAATCTTCCATCCGATACTTCCGCAATGCGGCGATCAAAAGGCGCGCGATGAAATCGCCCTTTCTAAACGGATGCTGGAAAATGAATTTGGCTTTTCTGTTTTTGCATTCTCGTATCCGAACGGAGATTATTCAATACGGGATGTCCAATATGCTTGTGAGGCGGGGTATGAATGCGCACTCACTATTGATCCGGGTTATAACACGCATGGAACAGACCGCTTTATGCTTAAAAGAATTTGCCTTACCGACCATGAGGATATCAATGAACTAATGGTAAGAACGAGCGGGGTATGGGACCTTTTAAAATCTCTATTAAAAATATTTATACCCCAACGGATTAATTGACAAAATATTTCAAGATTGAAAAATTAATGAATAAGAATCACGTGAGCGGCATTATTTACTCAATTGATCAATTCCCCACGGTCCATCCTTCCTGATATCCTGCCTCTTCTTTACGGCCTTATTTTTATTGATTTTTTACAAAGTTTATCAAACATTTACTTTTCTGAGACGTAAATAAAAACAATTATTAAATTTAGCAATTGTTTAAGATAGATTAAATTTTTCGCCGGAAGGAAGGCGAATAAAATTGAAATTTTTATAAAATTATGGTTTAATAAGAAAGGGGCGATAATTTAGAAAGATTTGTCATTTTTACGAAAGCTGAAGTTTTAACAGGAGTTTATTTTTATGTTGAATAATTTATTGTTTCATTGTAATAGGGGTCTGTTGCTATCGGCTGCAATCCTTACCGTTTCTATTTTTGTGATGTTCGCATACGGGGCACAAAATGCGGTTCCTACCTTTGAATGTATTGGCCTTTACTGGTCGCCGGGCAATGGATCGGCCGCAATATCCTGTACGACATCATATCGCGAGAAAAACACAATCGCCTGGCAACAGGCAATGCCACTGTGGTACGATGCCAGAAATACCGAATACCGCGGCAGCATCGTCAATCTCAAGCCGAATACTACCTATGAAATACATCTTACCCTTCAGGGTACCATTTCATCCACCACTTTTACCGCCACAACATGGAATGAAAATTTTCCGATTGCAAAAACAGTTAATTTTCCTTCGGGGACGTCGAATCAGACCATAACTATTTCAGAATCAGGAACATCTACCGGATATATTCTTTATGCGCCTGCAACGGCCCTCGGTTCAACTATTGACGTGAATAATGCTGCGGATTATTGCATTGATATAAAAGGTTCCTATATTATTGTGAACGGAGCGATCCTTAAAGGCGCTGCACGTGATGGCGTAAACCTGGAGAATAATGTTCATGATGTGGTCATTGAACAGTGTGACATAAGCGGGTGGGGACGGATTGCAAGCGACGGTTGGGGTGTTGAACAGGATGCGGGCGTCAAGGGCTGGTTTCCGTCGATCACGAGGATCGTTGTGCAGGGGAATAAAATACACCATCCGCGCTCAAACGCAAATAACTGGACCGAAAGCCGGACCATCTACAATGAAGGCACACATCCTGACGGTCCGGAGGCGATTGTGTTCCTCAATTCGGCGGGAAATAATGTTTTCCGGTATAACGAAGTGTATTCCGACGAAAGCCATTGCTTCAACGATGGCATAAGCGGAAGTGACAACAGCAGCACACAGGGTTTTCCCGGACCAAATTCCGATATTTACGGTAATATGATCAAGAACACCAATGATGACGCGATTGAGGCTGATGGTGGCGGGTGTAACATCAGGGTGTTTAAAAACTATCTGGATACCACGTATTGCGGCATCTCGGCGTGCGCAATGTCCGTGGGGCCGGGTTATTTTTTCCGCAATGTCATGGCGCACAGCAGAATGGCTCCCACTTCTTCCGAAGTAGGGGTCTTTGCAAAAACCGGAGACATCACTAGCGTTGGCGTTGGCAGGCAATACTGGTTTCATAATACCGTTTTACAACCCGGGGGCGCGGGGGAGGGAGTATCAGGATCAGGAGCGCAGTCGGTTACGATGCTGGTAAGCTACAACAACATTTGGAACGCCGGCAACAGCATTGATCCGGGCAACTCGAGCACGGCAAATATTTTTGACTACGATCTCTGCAGCGGCAATTTGAAAACGGGATATGTTGGACAAGAGTCCCACGGAATAAAAGGCGTTCCTGTTTTTGCCCCGGGCAACGGAAAAATAGCGGGAAATATCGGAATGTTTCAATTGGATTCCAAAAGTCCGGGGTATGACGCCGGATTGATCCTCCCGGATTTCAATGATGGGTATTATAATAAAGGCCCCGATTGCGGGGCCCAGGAGGCGATGAGCGCGCCGATGGTATTCGGAGTAACGGCTCTTGGCGCGGATGTTAAAATGAGCAGGTTTGCCGAGCACATTCAAAGGAGCAGCAGTTTTGCCGAAAAAATTGTGATGTTTAAGGGCATTATTCATCCTCGGCAGTTGACATCATTGACATCCGGATATGAAATTTATTCCGTGCGGGGCGAATTGATCGGCAAATGGGACCCCAGCCAAACAAAGCGGGAAGGCCAAATGCCCAAATCGGCCGAGGGAGGCCTTTATATTTTTGTTCCCCAAATGGGGAAGTAAGGCGTAAAAGAGTTTCGCCCTATTTCCCAAAGGTATTATTATCCGCCTATCGCGCATGACGAGTGACGGAACGGCCTTATTTTGTGCCTGTTAATCGAACGGCAAGCAGCGCTTTAAAAACCTTGTTGCTCGCCATAAATTTCCGGAGGGAATAGGGAAACACTTCCAAGACGAATTCAAAAACGCGGATCAAGGTCAGGGGGATTTTTACATATAATCCGTGGGACCCGACATACGCGGTTGTTTTGGCGAAGCCGATCTTTTTAAACAGATTCGCAAGCTCCGTGACAGTGTATTCTTTAAGATGAAAACCGGTTGCTTCCGTGTCGAAATATCTTGAAATATCATGAGGGCCGTTAAGCCTGTTCACCGTTATACAGACATAGGAACCTCCCGGTAATAAAACTCTATAGATATTTTGGAGTTGTTCATAGGCGTCATCAGGATGCAGATGTTCCATTACTTGGTGGCTGTAAGCGAGAGAGACGCTGTTTTCAGGGAGGGGGATATCGGTTCCGTTGTACAGGATTAATTCGAAGTTCTCCGGCTTATCCGCACATTCGGTGATCACCGTTGATACCTCGATGCCGAATACCTTTTTTACCAGTTTAGCAACGGTAAAAGACAAACCGCAGTTTCCTGCGCCGATTTCCATAAATACAGTTTGAGGATGCAGGAAGTTTTTTAAAAATAGCATTTGTGAATGAACCGCCTTCTTCATATCGTCAGGGGAATTTTTCCGCATCAGGGAAGGATGATGTTTAATTCTTTTATATAATTCATCATACTGGCTTTGGTACAAATGCCTGCGCTCCTCTTTGGAAGCGTTTCGCAGACGTGATGACAATTCTTTTTCAACTTCATAATGTTCTTTTAGTTGTTCGACTGTTCGATGTTCACTTGAGGGAATGCTTGATCGCATTGCGTATTCCTTTGTTTCAATTTGTAATAATTATTGGGCCGTTTTGCGGGTCATCACGGATATCATTAGGAGCAGCATATATGATGCCAAGGGACGACATACGGTTGGTATTTTAGTCATTTTGCAACCGGTTTTTAAAGATAACCCCCATGATATAAGCGCCTGCCAGGGCGCCCACCGTGTTTAAAAATAAATCGCTTAATTGCGAACTGCGGGTCGGGATATAAACTTGTGCCAACTCGATGAATAAACTGAAAAGAAAACCGATGCCGGTGGTAAGCAAAGTGGCAAATATCCTGTCCCTTTTTTTTAAATACAAAACCAACGACAGGATGAAGCCAAACGGAATAAAACCGAAAAAATTTACGGCCGTATCCTGCAGGGAGCCTTTTGCCCATACATGTTCCATATCCGGCAAGGTTAGGATATTTAATTTCAAAGGCGTAAAAAATTTAGGCACAAATAATCCATTGCCTTTGCCAAACAGGTTTGCAACCCGAAAATCCTTTTCCAGAGAAAAATCATACGACGCAATGCCGGTCTCGCTATAGGCGGGAATTTCCGGCCGGCGGGTCGAAGCGCAACCTTTTCCTCCGGGTACCACCTCGGGTAAGAATGCATCCCTAAAAATCATTATCTTCTTCATCGTGCCTTCCCATGAGCCGGTTCCGTCGGGAGAATTGCCGATCACGATTCTTCCAGGATGCAGTATATCGCGTCCGTCAATAATAAATCCTTGCACTATCTTTCTGCGAGTTCCATCGGCACATAGTTCCGTTCCCCTCGGATTACCGGTGATGGAAATGGTCGTTTCGTTCTGAAGGAAAAATATGCTGTCGCAATATAAATTCTTCTTTATCCCGTTGTGATTGCTCAGGATAATAAATCTATGGTTGTACTGACCAACCGCCACCTTTTCATTATTTGCGGTATCGCAAAACGAAATAATCCTGGCTGTGGCGCAGTCACAGAAACGCGAGGGCGTAAGATTCATTAAAACCGTGAACGTGGAATCGGAGACTTCCGGACGGCCGAACGGCCACTTTTCTTTTGAGAATACCATGCCCGACTGACTGAATCGCATCCCCTTTCCGCCGGCAGCCAATTCGACTTTGTTAAAGAGCCGGTAGCCGCGGGGATTAAGCCCGACCGCAAGCATGACGAAGACCGTGCATGCTAATAGGATAGCAGCGGACTTTTGCAGTCGTATGGTGCGGCGGACGTCCCTATTCATGGAAAAAAAATACATTCGGATGCGGACTATTTACAGCAACAGGAAACAGGATTTGGTAAAAACTAAAGCGCGATCATTTTTCCGTTTTGCTTGAGGGATTTATCGCACGCCGTAAGGAGCCGCACTACCTGAAGGCCGGCGACGCCGTCGTTGCACGGCGTTTTCCGTTTTGTCACACATTCCACAAAATAGTTGCTCTCCAGCTTCAAGGCCTCGGTCTGTCCGACGTTCGGCGCCCACATGTCGCCCGACCGGTAGTTGACAAGCAGATTATAGATGCTTTCGCGGTTTTTGACCTCGATGCCCCTGTCATAAACCTTGATTTTTTCGTCTGGATCCACATCGTTCCACACCAGCATTTTTTTCTTTCCGCCAATGAGCGTGGTGCGGACTTTGACCGGCGACAGCCAGTTGACATTGAAATGGGCGATAAGGTCTGAGGCGAAAAACACCGTGATGTAGGCGATATTTTCAAAATTACTTACGTGGTTTTTACCGCACGCCGATACCGCGACCGGGCGATCTTTGATGACGTAATTCATGATCGAAAAATCATGCGGGGCAAGGTCCCAGACCACGTTGACGTCGTGCTGAAACAGTCCGAGGTTGACGCGTGTCGAATCGTAGTAATATATCTTGCCCAATACTTTTTCATCAATTAACGATTTGATCTTGCGGACCGCTCCGGTGAACAGAAAAGTGTGATCCACCATAATGGTGAGCTTTCGTTTCTCCGCGGTCTCGACAAGCGTCTCGGCATGGGCGACCGTGGCGGTGAAGGGTTTCTCCACGAATACGTGCTTGCCGTTGAGGAGGGCCTGCCGCGCAAGATCGTAATGGGTGGAAACAGGAGTCACTATGGCGACGGCATCGATGTCCTTTGCCTTTATGATTTCCTTGGGATTGGAGGTACAGCGGATTCCGGGGTTGGTTTTGGCAAGGGTCGCGTAGGTTTGCTGATTTTTATCGCATACGGCAGCGACGGTTGCGCCGCCTGCTGCATTAAAGTTGCGGACGATGTTCGGTCCCCAATAGCCGTATCCTAAAACGCCGATTCTCAGCATGGTGTTTCCTTTACGGTAGTGCGGTTGTGAAAGTAAAGAACTCGGCGCCATTAAAAAAAAACAGAAGTCAGTATGCGCCTTTAAATAACGCAAACGGCGTCTGAAGGAGAATGATGATGTCCCACAGAAGAGACCATTGCGAGATATATTGAATATCCATCCGTACCATATTCTCAAAGGAAGTAGAGCTGCGCCCCTTCACCTGCCAGTATCCGGTGATGCCCGGCTTTACCTCGCAGACGCGGCGCTTGTGCCATGTTTCGTATTCGTCAATCTCGTAAGGGATGGCGGGCCTCGGCCCCACGAGGGACATATCGCCCTTCAGCACGTTGAAAAGCTGCGGCAGCTCGTCGATGCTTGTTTTTCTGAGGAACCTGCCGACGGGGGTTATGCGGGGATCATCTTTCATTTTAAATTCGCCGGCCTTGCACGTGCCGTTGTTTTGTATGAAATTCTTTACGAATTCCCTGTGGATGGAGCAGTCATGCTGAACGCGCATGGACCTGAATTTAATGAACGTGAAAAGTTTGCCTCCCTGACCGACCCGTTTCTGGATGAAGAAAACAGGACCCGGCGAGGTGAGCCGGATGGCTATCGAAACGGCAAGAAACAAGGGAGATAAAATGAGAAGTCCCAAAAGGCCGCCCACAACGTCCATGCAGCGTTTTGCCAGCAGCGCGGCTTTTATTGGTTCGATGCGTTTGAGGGGAGAAGGGTAGAACCTTGAGTCGGCGACGCTATTTTTTTTTTTCTACTTCTTTTTTATCCTCGGGAAAAGAGGTGCATGAAATGGTCATACCGCGTGCCGCGTCAGGGCCGAAGGCTGCGTCGAGCCCCGGCTGTATTTTCGCAAGGATCGTCTCTTTGGCCTGCGAGTTGTAGTCGGTGTAGATGATGCCGATGGTCCGATGGCGATCGTACCATCCCTTTATGTCAACTTCCCTTGTTGAAGTATTGATAAACAGCTTTATTTTTTTTGAAAACTGGCTGTCGCGGGGAATTTTGAAAGAGGGATCAATGGTGACCATGACAAATAAAAACGGTTTTCGCGAGCGCTCGCTCCGTTTGCGTTCCATCACGAGCATTTCGCGAAAATAATCCTCGGAATAAAATCCGAAACACGCATCAAAAACGATTGCCGTTTTACCGCTTAACACAATCCAGTCCTACAAAGTCCGTTGCTTTGATGAAAAGGGGCTTATTGACACATGCCACTTACTATTTAAGAACATACAAAATGGATTAAATAATCTGGTATGACAAGATACATTTCTGTTACATGAGGGGAAAAATATCAAAAACTGCTTTAGCGCTTAATGGGCCGGTAGGAAAAAACAGACGACGCGGAAGCGGGAAACAAACAGCTGTTATTTCTCAGAAAATTCTATTTTACAAGAGGGAACCAATGCGATTTTTCCCCGCGACACTCTGGTTATTTTTATTTTGGGAAGCCGTTCCTCGATGGCTCGCGACAATCTCCTGATGCGTATGATGATATTGGGCGCTTTTGGATCGCTGGCGATGGAGCTGTCCGTGGCGAATTCACGATGAGAAAAAACGGTTTGCCCCGAAACGGTGTGAGCCAAAAGCATTTTCCGGAGAATTTTTGCCGGGACGTTTTTCACGAAATGCTCTCCGTTGAGGGAAATGCTTCCGTCTGCGACATGATAGACAAACTTCGCTTTGAAGGACACAGTTTCCAAGAGTTGCTTATGGCGCTGTTCGGCCTCTTTCCACGATGATCCAGGGGATGAGACGGCCTCATCGAGAAATGAGGACAGGAATCCGGGAGGCACGGGTATGTTTTTCTTGTAATTGAATCCAAACAGGATGACCGGAGACCCGTAAGCGCATCCTTTATGAAGAATGACGCGCTTTTTCTTGGGACAGAAATAATCTTTTATCCACATGATTATTTGACAATCAGGCACATCGAAGGTTGTGAGGTCTATCGAATTCTTTTTGCAAAAGGCATGAAAATCGATGGTAATGCCGTAAAGAGTTTCATTAATGTAAATTTTACCGTTTTTATTAACAACCAAGCGACCGCTGAGGATGTCCTGCAGGCCGCGGCTGTCAGCCAAGATAAAACCCTCCTCGAAAGAGGGAAGGTCGAATCGTATCGGCATCATCTGGACGAGCTTCGATATCCACAATTCGCCGTTCACCGCAGGCAGCCGGCCGGCAAACGCCCTTTTCAATGAACGCCGCCTCTTAACCACCGACGAGTGCATTACCATAAGCGTGGTGGTATTTCTCTTTTCGTTGGAATCGTGGAATGAGATGCGAAAGGTGATATCCTTGAGGATTTTCGACGCAAGATGATTAAAAATGCGCAAAAGCATGAGGCGTATGTCGGTATTGACAAAGAAGAGTTTTAAAAACGGTTTCATCCAGGAAAGCATCATTGAGGCGGGGACAACGGAGCCGCGTGAGACTTCCCGCGACAGCGTGGCGACGAAATCAATGTCGCTGACGCCGCACGCATCGAGCATCTGCTCAAGCCCGTTTAAAACATGAGCGACATATTCAAGGGGCAGCGGATGGCCGCCTGTCCACAGGAAATTAAAAAGATCGGCCTCTTCAAAGCCAAACGGAAGCACGGGCGGCGGACATTTATTCCAGAATTCCCTGATTTTTTCCTGTGGCAGCTGGATGAGCATTCCGGCATAGAGGTATTTGAGGAGATCGCTCTGGACAAGCACGGGGGGACAACAAGAAATATGAGGCGTGTTTTTTGGCAGGAAGGTCTGCAGAATCATTGTATTTATTAACGGTAAAAGGAATGCCAAAAGAGAATGGATAAAAACGAATATATAAAATCATGTATTGCATGCATAAAGTCAAGAAAGTAAATATGAGGATATTGTCACGAAGGATCAAGGCCGTATTTATTTTGCTGTTACCCGTGTGAGAAAAAAATGCAACGCATTACCGCATTTTTCGTCCTGTGCGCTTTTACCCTTGCGCTCTATTTTATTCCATTAAAAGCCCTCGTTCAACTTGCCTTCCAAAATGACGCCTATTCCTATATTCTTCTGACGCCGTTCATCAGCGCTTTTTTTGTGTTCCAGATGCGAAAAACCCTGGTCCCCGATGTACGCTATTCGATGGCACGCGGAAGTATCTTAATTGGATTTGCCGTTGTCACCCGCTTTCTGCCTTTTCTGCCCGGCCTCGGATTTTTAGCGGATCCGCCTGGAACATGGATGACAGCTTCAATGATTATTTTTTTTGTCGGCGGTTGTGTCGCGCTTTTCGGCGGGCGCGTGGTGTTGCAGGCGAGGTTTCCTCTCGTGTTGCTCGTGGTGTTCGGCATCCCTCTTCCCGATGCGTTGCGCGCCGCATGCGTGGCCGCCCTCCAATGGGGAAGTGCGGCGGTTGCCGACATTATCTTGAAAATCTCGGGTGTGGCATATGCGCGCGACGGACTTTGTTTTTATTTTTCCTCCATCAGCATCATCATCGCAGACGAGTGCAGCGGAATACGGTCCAGCTCGGCGCTCATTATCACGAGCGTTGTCGGCGCCAGGCTTTTTCTCGCCACGCGGACCGGCAAGATTGCTCTTGTCGTTGCCAGCATCCCCCTCGCAATGGTTAAAAACGGCATCCGAGTGGCCACGCTTGCGCTTTTGGCCGAAAAGGTCAATCCTCATTTTATCACCAACAGCAACCTTCATCATCACGGAGGGTTCATATTTTTCGGCATCGCTTTGGTGCTTCTCATCGCCTGCCTGCTGCTCATCGAACGTGTGGAGCGGACGAGAATGCACGCCCGAAAGAGTCCAGGCGCACTGCAAAAAAGTGGGGCCCGCCGCGAGGCTGCCCAAGGGCCGGAGCCGCCGTCACCGTGAGGATTCAAGGAACTTGACACGCTCGGAAATTTCCGACGTGTCAAACGTCACCGGCACCTGCTGCCGGCCGGCACGCACCGCCGAAACGGCGGAGGCAAAGCTCTGGCCTGCTTCATACTTTTGATTGTTCTTTTCGAACGCGGTGCCGAGAAGGAAAAGGAGCTGGGGTTCCCTGACGGCGAGCGGGTGGTCTTTGAGGAGCCGGATGCACTCGTCGTGCCGGCCGGTCTTCAACAGCGCCTCTGCGTAGGTGTCAAGAACATGGGGATTGTCCGAAGCCAGCGCATAGGCGCGTTTTGCCGCGATGAGCAGTTCAGCAGGCGGGCATGAATCGGCCTTTAAATACGACCATGCAAGGTTATTATATAAAAGGCCCAATTCCTTGTCACGGGTACCCCCGTCTTTTTTACATGCCGCGATAAGGTCCTTGAAAACGGACGCCGCTGCTCCGAATTGCGCTGTCTCTATCAAGAAGGAGCTGTAGGCGGCCAGAAGGTCCCGCGATTTATTTCTATTCAGCAATTTTTCATAAACGGCGCGGGCTTCTCGGGGATTGCCGCCGAAATGGAGCGCCCGCGCTTGGAAAGAAGCGAGTGCCTGCGGCGAAACGCTGCTATTACCGCATGCCGCGAGCACGGCGTCGTATTTTCTTTGCGAAAGCAGGGTCGACAGCATCGCGATTTCAAAACCTTCATTCTCGGGATATTCTTTCGAAAGCGCGGCAAAAACGCCGAACGCGGAATCGGTTTTTCCCGCGGCCAGCGCAAGCATTCCTTTTTTGTAAAGCACTCCCGGGTCACGGGGGAACTGTTTTTCCAGCAACGCCTGGGCCGCCATGCCTTTATCGGCCATGTTTTTCCTGAACATGATGTCCCTGAACAATTCCAGGGACTGTTTGGTGAACCATTTGCGGTCATGAAGAACGGCTATCAGCGCGAGTGCGGCGCTGTCGGCGCCCGCGTCGGCATAGGCCGTCGCGCGCTCGACCAGCACGCGCGGGGAATGGCTGAAAATAGGCGGGAGTGAACCGAGGCCGGCGGCCGATTTCTCGTAATTGCCGCGCTTTCCGTTTTCACGCGCCACAATCAGGTCGATGGCGGGGCAGGCAGGAAGCGCTTTCCGGTTCACCTCCATCAACGGAAGCGCACCAGCCGAATCGCGCGCCGCACCGGTCAAGGCGCCGGCAAACGCTTTTTCCGCGTTGAAGAAGGGGAAATCCCGCGGGATGATCGCCTCGATGCGCCTGATTCCGTCAGGCTGGTTTTCCGTGTAGTAAATAAGGTACATCACGGCACGGATCCTGAACGCCAGATCGACGGCGCCTTTCGCAAGCAGGGTATTGTGGACGCCGCTGAGCAATTTCACGGCCTCGCCGTACCGTTCCTGCGCCACAAGCAGATCGGCGTATTCCACGCGGGAGGTGTCGTTGAAAAGCCCCAGAACCTGCATGAACTTGAACAGCGAATCAACGGCCGCATAGTCAAAGGAATACGCATCAAGGGTCGCGAGCGCGCTCATTCCTGTCCTGTCAAGCATGTTTTTCCCGCGCGCCTCGGTGAGGACGGCGCGGGCTTTTTCAAAATCACCTTTTCCGCTGTGGGCGAGGGCGATCTGCCGGTACAACCTGGCCGACGGCGTGAGGGCATTCAGCGGTTTCCATTTTGCGAGCGCGGAATCGAATTGCTCAAATCTGAAAAAAATGTCTCCCCGGAGCTCCGCGGTGCGAAAGGAGTCGGGCAGATCCGCAAAGGCTTTCAAGGCAAACGACAGCGCCTCCTCACGGTTTCCATGAAACGACAGGGCGGTGCGGAAAAACAGGGCTTCGGGCCGCTTGAATCCCTTTGCCCAGGCGTCTTCAGCATGGGTAAAAGCGTCTTCCCGGTTGTCGGCGCTGGTTGCAGCAGCCCAGCTGTACTGCGGGTTCGCAGGGTCTTTTTTACAAGCCTGGTTGAAATATTCATATGCTTCGGCGCGTTTATGTTCGTTCAGCTTTTCGAGGCCTTGTTGGTAAATGTCCCGGGCGGATTGCGCATTATCGGCCGAAGCGCCGGAAACCATGCAGACGAGAATTCCCGGGAGAAGGAGCAGACTTGATTTGCTTTTCATGGAACGGCGCACCAAAAAAAACGGAGCAAACATGCTCCGTTTTTTTATCGGGAAGATTTTTTGTTATGCCACTTTTCGACGACGGGCTATTCCCAAGCCGCCCAGCGCGCACAACCCGGTAAGAAGCATGCAGAACAAAGCCGGCTCAGGCACGCGGAATGCTAGAAATTCCTGGGAAGGCCTTTGGGTGGGGCTGAAAACGGCCAATGAATACGTGTTGTCATCACGGTGACTGAAAGCGGCGTCAAGCAGGTTGCCGATGAAATTCTGGTCGCTGAGAGAGTTGACGCTCTGGAAATTTCCGTTGTTCAGGTTCATTGATGCGCGGGAACCGGTATAATCCCTCGAAATTTCCCAAAATGCAAGGCTCAGGTCGCTTCGGTCTGCGGCATTGAAAGAGGCATCGGTATTATAATAGTACTGGTCGGCGAGATAGCCGATCATGGCATATTTTTCGGCGGTAATGGTGTTGTTGATCGGGACGGCATTGGTTTGAGTATATGACGGCTGGGACAGAATGCCCTGCGTTCCGCCCGTCAAGTTCGTGGTGGTGAGCAGCTGGCTCGCCCATGAATCGCCGATTTTGATATCGCCGATGGGGTCAATGCAGAAGGTTTCCCATGATTGACCGGTGGTGACGTCCGTGGCATCATACAATCCGGTATAGACGGTTGCATTCACCAATTGAGGGCCGGACATTAGCTGTGACGGATCCATGTAGATGGAAAAATTTTTAGTCGTTCCGTCTGCAACGCCGGTCAATTGGATGACATCGGCCGCGACCCAGGTGGCGCCCAGCAACAAGGCAATAAATCCGAGGTTTGTTATTGATGATTTCATATAGGTACCCTCCACTGGCAGAGAAAATTTCGATGTAATCAAGCTTTCAATCTAAATGTCTTGTTGATCGCCATCAAGTTACATTTTAGTTACGTCCAAAAGAACCTTACAATACCCTTTTTTGGCTATACGCGATTTTAAGCTTGCAACCTTCATGCCATTACGCTTGATTGCATTAAAACGGTTCATGGACAGGCTTTTTTCCAAGCTGACATTAAATTTCAAATTAAAATGGAAAAATCAATGACTCACGCAAGGGAGTTTTTGGCTATACGTTTCCCAAAATGCGAATTTGAAAAGACCGTAAATGCTTTGCGGGAAGGACGAATAGGATGATTTGATGGGCGGATTGATTCTAAAGCTACTGTTTTGATATTCTCCTCCTGCTGTCTTCCACATACCCAAGGCCGCCCCACATGGCAATTGCGTGGACGGGGCAGGTGTTGAGGCAGAGGCCGCATCCGATGCACTTGTCCTTGTTGACCACATGACGCTGGCCCTTGATTCCCGTGATGGCTGCGGTGGGGCACGATCCCACGCATTCGGCGCAGCCGTCGCATTTGACGTCGATGTTCACCTTGGGCCTGACCTTGACAAGATCCATAAAGCTGTCTGAAGGGCAGGTGTGCGCGGCCACGATGAAATTTTCGCCCGATGAATAATCGAGAACGGGCAGGCTGTTTTCCATGGTGATGGCGCCCGAAGGCGTTGCCCTGACGCACTGGGTGCATGCGGTGCAGCCAACGGCGCAGTACTGCAGCACCCTGCCGCCGCGGTCGCGGTTGGCGCACGCGAGGAATATCTTGTGCACGCGGGGTATGAGCTCGATGAGGCCGCGGGGGCACGCCTTGACGCACAGGCCGCACCCGGTGCACGCGTCAGGGTTGACAACCGCAATAAGGTCGGCGGTGACGGCGACGGCGTTGAACGGGCATGCGGCAGCGCAGCTTCCCAGGCCGAGACAGGCGTCTCGGCATGTTTTGGGCCCGTTTTGCGCGATGAGCGCCGCCCGGCAGTCGGCAATACCCTGGTAGACGAAGCGCTGCGAGGTTTCCTTTGCTCCTCCTTTACAATGGACAATGGCCATGAGCGGTTCCGGCATGGAGATGGAGACGCCAAGAATATCGCCGATTGCGTGCGAAACCGGGGAGCCGCCGGGCACGCAGCCGGTGGACGCCGCCGTATGGTTTGCAATTGCCTTTGCAAAGGCGCGGCACGTGGAAAAACCGCACGCCCCGCAGTCAACGTTGGGGAGTGCGTTGTGGATTTTTTCGGCGGTTTCGTCGTTTCGCAGAAGAAAGGTGCGGGATGCAAGCCCGTACAGCAGGCCGAAAAACAGGCCGAGCATTCCGAGAAACAACGCGGGCAGAACAACGGTCACGGCTTATCCTCCTGTGACGCGGGTGAAATGAAGGCCCCAAAAGCCGAGAAACGCAAGGGACATGAGTCCGGCGCTCAGCAGAGAAATGGGAAATCCCGAGAGTGCTTTTGGGATTCTCGCGTATTCCAGGCGCTGCTGTATGCCCGTCATGAGCACGAGCGCGAGCGTGAAACCGCCACCGGTGGCCAGCCCATTGACAAATGCTTCAAGCAGCGTGAACGGCTGGCGGGTGAAAGGGTTGGTTTGCGCATTGATGAGCGCCAACGCGATCACGGCGCAGTTTGCCGCGATGGAAGGGATGTAGACGCCCGCTTTTTCATGGAGCGCGGGCCACAGTTTGGAAATTCCTGTTTCCGCGAGGAGCGAAAGCGAGACAATCACGAGGATGAACACCATGGTCTGCATGTATTCCATGGAGGCGGGCACCAGCACGTATCTTCGGACAGCCCAGGTGAACACCGAGGTGAAACCCATGACGAACGTCACCGCGATCCCCATGCCGAACCCGTCCGAAAGCTTTTTAGTCCTGCCGAAGCAGGGGCAAACGCCGATCAGGCGCGACAGCACGATGTTGTTGATCAGAATCGAGGCGATGCAAAGATCGAGCAGCGCGTGCAGGTTCATCGCGGCCTCTCTCTTTTTCTCAAACGGAGAAAATTATAAAGTCCGAGCACCAGCGCAAGGGCGAAGAATCCGCCGCAGGGACTCGCAAAAACGAGCAGGGGATTTTCCGACGGCACCACCCGCTGTCCGAAAAGCCGGAAGCTTCCGAGGATCTCACGGACAACGGAACAAAAAAATAACGCGGCGATAAATCCGGCTCCCATGGCCGCGCCGTCGATCACCGACGGTACAAGCCTGTTTTTTGCCGCGAAAGAATCTGTCCGTTCGAGGATGAGGCAGTTAACGGCGATGAGCGGCACGTAAATGCCGAGTCTGCCCCTCAGACCGGGGGCATGCGCCTGCAGAAGCATGTCGGCGATGGTTGCAAAGCACGCGATCATCATGAGGCGGCAGAGCGCGGCGACATTCCGGGGAATCAGGTTACGCGTGAAAGATACCGCGGCGGCAGAGGCGACAAGAACTCCCCAAACACAAAGTCCCATTCCAACCGCGTCGCCCACGGTGGCTGTGACGGCCAGCGCGGGGCAGAGGCCGAGGCCGAGCCTGAACAGGGGATTCTGATCAACAATGCCGCGGTTCAATTCGCCTTTCATCATCTGGCCTCCAACGCGGGAGTTCGGGCTGAATCGGGCGCCGGCGGATGAGCCGGCATATTTTGATGGGCCGGTTCAGCCGTTGCGCCGGCCCTTGCGACGCCGGGATTTGCCGCATGGATCATGGCCACGAGAAGACCGCATAAAAACGCGGTGAGGGTTATGGCAAACACGGATTTGACAAACGCGCTACCCATGTTTTCTCACCTCACCGAAATACCGCCGTCTGGTATATCGGTCAAGAATCGGGACCGCAAGGTTCATGAGGAGCACGGCCCAGCAGACACCGTCGGGATATCCGCCGAATTTTCTGATGACAAAGGTAAGGCCGCCGCAGCCGATGCCGAACAGGATGCGGCCCAAGCCGCTCATGGGCGAGGTGACCGGGTCGGCCGCGAAAAAAAACGCGCCGAGCATCGTGCCGCCGCAGAGCACCTGGTAGAGGGCGGCAATCAGTGAGTCCGCCGAAAACAAATCGCCGACGCCGCTGAAAATCCAGAACAGCACGAACAGTGTGCCCAGGAAAAATAACGGCGTCCTGAACCTTATAATGCCCCGGTAAAAAAGAAAAATCGCGCCCGCACCGACGGCGGCCGCGCTTGTGGCGCCCAAACTCCCGCCCACGTTTCCCCAGAAAAGGCTGGGAATCGCATCCTGAAGGTCAAGGGACGTGAAAACGCCGGAGGCCATGGCCGATTTGAAATACGCCAGCGGCGTGGCGGCGCTGATCCCGTCGAGTCCCCGCTGGAGGCCGCACAATGTGCCGTGGGCCGGAACCGTCCACGACGACATGGCGGCGGGGAACGACACCATGAGGAACGCGCGTGCCGCGAGCGCGGGATTGACAAAGTTGTGTCCGAGCCCGCCGAACGCCATCTTGACAACTGCTATTGCGAACACGGCGCCGCAGGCGGCAATCCACAGGGGCAGGCGGGGAGGGAGCGAGAGGCCGAGCAGCAGGCCGGTGAGCACCGCGCTCAGGTCGCCGGTGGTGAGCGGCCTGCGGAAGAAGGCGCACAGCAGCGCCTCGGAGCCGACGGATGCCACAACGCACAGGGCGACGAGCAGCAGCGCGTAAACGCCGTAAAACACCGCCGACGCGGCGAGCGCCGGCGCAAGCGCGATAATGACCGCCAGCATGATGGAAGGCACCGACTCGCCCTGCCGGATATGGGGCGGCGCCGAGACATACAAGAGCGGTTGCAGGCGGGCGGAAGCGGTATCGTTCATGATGCCGTTCCGCCCGGTGTTGCGGCGGCAGACGGCAGGCTGGCGCTGCTGGCCATGTATTTTCCAAGTTTCATGAAATGCACAAGGTTTATTTTTGCGGGGCAAACGTACGCGCACGACCCGCATTCTACGCACGCCATGACACCCCATTCAATCGGTTCAGCCGTTTTTCCCTTGTCAATGAATTTCATGAGAAAAGATGGGTTCAATTTCATGGGACATGCCTGCATGCACCTTCCGCAGCCGATGCAGTCGTACTTCCGAATGCCGGGGAAAAGCGCCGAAAGTGCGACCACGCCCCGCGTGGTTTTGATGATCGGCGCATCGAGCTCGGCCTGCGCGAGGCCGCGCATGGGCCCGCCCATGATTATTTTTTTCACCGCTTTCATGTCGGCGCCGCAATGTTCAAGCACATGCCTGACGGGGGTGCCGACGCGCACCAGCAAGTTTTTCGGCGACGCCACGCACGGGCCGGCAACCGTGATGACGCGCTGGTAAAGCGGAACGCCGGTCGCGACGGCCTGCGCAATGGCGTAGACCGTGGCGGCGTTGTGCACCACGCAGCCCACGTCCGCAGGGCTGCCTCTGTAAGGCGTTTCCCTTTTGGTAAGCGTCTTGACCAGTATTTTCTCTTCGCTTTGCGGATATTTTGTTTTCGTGGACACCAACAAGAAATCGCTCAATTGCGGGTCCTTTACGGCTTGCGACACGGCTTTCAGGACGCCGGGCGTCTCGGCGGAAACCGCAATCACCGCTTTTTTAGCGCCCAGGATTTTTTTTACCATCAGCGCGCCGGTCAGCACGTCGCCGCACTTTTCGACCACCAGCCGGGCGTCCGCGGTCATGAGGGGTTCGCATTCGGTGCAGTTCAGTATGAAGGTGTCAATTTGTTTGCCGGACGAGGCAAGCTTGACGTGCGCGGGAACGCCGTCTCCGCCCATTCCGACAATGCCGCATTCGCGGACCTTTTGAATGATTTCCTCAGGCGCGGCGTCGCGCCACGGCTTCTGCAGCGGCTTTGCGTCGGCCGCCCTGTCCTGGCCGTCGTTTTCGATTTCAGCCGCGAGCACGCGCTCGCCGTTTGGATGAGGAAACTTGGAAACGGAAAGCACGCTCCCTGAAACCGGCGAATGCACTGCGGCGGAATCAAGGCCGGCGGGCTCGGCAATGACCTGCCCCCGTAAAACCCTGTCGCCGCGTTTTACCACCGGGGTGGCGAGGATACCCGCATGCTGCAGCATCGGCACAATTATTCTTGAGGGCGGAGGAAGTTCTTCGATGGCCAAATGCGCCGTGGTGAGCTTGCCGTTTGGCGGATGGATCCCCCCGCGAAAGCCTAATATCCGCAGCACGTCGTGGGTCCTTTACTTGGCAATGGCGTTTTTCCCCTGCTCCCAGAATTTTTCTTCGGACGGGAAGAGCGGCACCACCTTGCCGATTTCAAGTACGTAAAACACGTCCCATACATTTCCTTCGGGGCAGACGATGGCGATGCTGCCGTCCTGTTTCTTGGCAAGGTAAGAAAGTTTGAGGATGGTTGAAAGTGAATAGCTCGCGATCGTCTTGAGCGCTTCGAGGTTGAGCAGAAAATGCTTTTCTCCTCTGCCGAGCTCTTCGTTGAAGACCTCGCTGAGCTTGCGGGCGCCTTCCCAGTTGAGGTTGCCTGCAAGGTTAAAAACGACAAAGCCGTTTTTCTTTTGGGTATTGAGCAGAAACTGCATCGGTTCTCCCGGCCGGTGTTTTTCTCTGTGTATAAAATTATATTTGGACAAGCATTAGCAAAGCCAAATCTTGTTCATCCCAACGGGGATATCATGGGCATCGCAACCGTCCCGCCGCCGGTAAAACTGTTTATCGCGGAAATGTTCGACGCATCGGTGGATCACCGTGAGGTCCAGAGTGTCCTCGCGCAAAAATTCGGCGGCATTGACGCCACCCTTGGACCAATTACGTTCAATTTCACCGAATATTATAAAGACGAAATGGGCGATGACCTGAAAAAAATGTACCTCACGTTCGAACCGCTCATTCAGCGCGACGCGCTGGCGGCCATCAAGATATTCACCAACGACATTGAACGGCGTTATAGGTCAAACGGCGGGCGCAGGCTCAATCTCGATCCCGGCTATCTTGCGCCCGACAAGCTCGTGCTAGCCAGCACCAAGGATTTTTACCACCGGGTGTACCTTTCGCAGGGGATTTTTGCCGAGGTAACGCTGCATTATCGGAAGGGGAGTTACCGGTATTTTTCGTGGACCTATCCGGATTACAAGGAGCCCTCGTTTCTGGAGTTTTTGGAGGGGGCGAGGGCGGGGTACATGAAGGAAGTGCGGAATCCTTCGCGGTAGCGGGATAAAAAAAGGAGGGGACCCTGAGACGGTCCCCTCCGCCGAAATACGGGAACAACTCCTTTACAAAACCGAAATCACCTGAGCAGCACCAGTTTTTTCGCCATCATGGCCTTTCCGTCCACGATCAGCTTCACAAAATACACCCCGGTGCGCGCCATGCCGTTGTCCGCTGATTGACTTAATGCGACAGGATGCCATCCGGCCGGCTGCTTTAAGGCTGGAATGGTACGCACCACTCTGCCGCTCGCATTCATGATTTCAACCGAAACGTTCGCGGGCACGCTGATGAAATACCGTATCTTGTCGCCGGACGCGGCGACCTCCGTTATCAGCGCTTCCTTGAAATTCTGCGGGGACAATGACGGTTTTCCCGCGACCACCACCTGGTCGGTCACCGGCTTGATATCATACGTGGTGGTCGCCGTGGGAGTGGGGAGCCCGGCCACGGTCGCGGTCACCGTGACGGTGCCTGTGGTAAACTGCGACCGCACCGCTACCATGGCCATGCCGCCTTCGATGTTGAGTTCGGGATCGAGGGGCGCGTGATACCCGTAGGCCTGGCCCGTGGTGACGAATTGGTCGCTGCCGCCGCGGTACGTTGCCGGTCCCGAAACGCTCCAGGTGATCTTGCCGGAATCGGTGGGACACCAGTTGTTGTTTGCATCAACGATCGTGGCCTTGATGAGCGCGACATCATAGCCATTTGCGGTGACCTGGAACGTCGAGCCGTCCGGCTTGGTGGTGTTCTGCTCCTGTGTGAGCACGATGTGGTGGGGCGCGCCGGCCGTCACCTTCTGGTCGGAGCACACAACGGCGCCGCTCGCGTTGAGGCCCTCCGCCTTGAGCGTGCCGGCCTGCCAGGCGACATTGGTAAATGTGCATTGGAAGGGCAGCTGCGTGGTGGTGTTGCTCACGTCATTGATGCCGCCGGCAGCTCCCTGCTGGCCGTTGGGCGCCTGCGTTCCTATAACGTTTCCGTTGACGCTGAGACGCACCTGCGGGCAGTTGCTCCATACGTCAACCCGGACCGTGCCCGAGCGGTTCCAGTGGTTGGAGATCGCGATCCTCGGCTGGGTGGTGTAGGGGATCCAGCACACGCCGTATTGATAATAGAGAAACTTCGGGATGCGGCTGAAATCGGTCATGGAAGAACCGAACGAGCGCGCATTGTTCGAGTTCGTGCCGTCGAGGTACGGGCCGGTTTCTCCAGGCGTTTCCATAAAGTACCATTGCGCCATGCCGAAGCAATTGTTCTTGATGCCCGCGGCCCAGTCACGCAAGAATTCACCCGACTGCATGACCTCCCAGTCGTAGGCGAACCGCTGCGAGTGCCTGCCCCAGTATTCGGACCCCCACCACGGGAAGTTGATGTTGTTGCCGAGGGGCTTCTGCTGCGCGTCGCAGCCCGTGAGCGTGCAGCCGTGCAGGTCGAGTTGGCCTTGGGTGAACGGCTTTCCGCGCAGCGCGGTCGCGCGCGGCGCAAGCGAGTCCCACACCGTGCTGAGCGCGCGCAAGGTGTCGGCATAGAGCGAATCCATGTCGCCGTTGGAAGCCTCCCACGCGAGGATGCACGGGTGGCTGCGGTCGCGGATGATCACGTCCCGGTGAATTTCTTTCTTGAGGGGCCGTTTGGAAGGCGTCTGGTCGATGGCCGGGTCGCTGAACGCTCCTTCGCCTTCGCCGGACGGCTGCACGATCATGATGCCGAACGCGTCGCAGGCCTCGACAAAGGTTCTGCTGCACGACGAATGGCCGGGCCGCCACAGGTTGCCGCCGACGTCGGCGAGCAGTTTCGCGTCGCGCCATTCAACCGCGGGCGGCACCGCGGTGCCGAGCGCCGGGTAGTCATAGCGCGAGGCCGCGCCGTACAGATGGTGCACGTGGCCGTTGATGTAAGGAAAATTCTTGTCCCACGTGATGGTGCGGATGCCCAGCGGGCTCTGCACGAGGTCCACCACGGTCGTTCCCAACTTAACAATGTGATAAACAGTGTGGAGGTTCGGCTTGCCCCACGGGCTGTTGTTCGGGTACCAGAGTTTCGGGTTCGCGATGGTGCCCGACTGGTCGAACACGAAGCTTGACCCTGCCGGGATGGACTGCGTCTGGTCTTTCGAGAGCACCACGTTATTATTGGAGGCGTCAACCACTTTTGTGGTGACCGTGACGCTCTGGGCGGCAGTGCCGTCATTGAGCACGTTAGTGAGCATGCGCACGGTCGCCTGTGATCCGTCGGCGGCGACGTTCGTGGTGGCGACATAGGTGCCCCATTGCTTTGTGCCGGAATATTCATTGGTGGGCACGTGGACCTTGTCGGTCAGTATCAGCCACACCGGCCGGAAAGGCCCGCCCGAGCCTTGTCCGAACCTGAACACTGTGGCAAATCCTGGGTCTGCGAACCATGAAGCGTTCATGGCCACGCGGATGGCGATGACGTTGTCGGAACCGTCGGTAGTGACAAGACTGGTGATATCATTAGTAAATCCGGTAAACCCGACAACATGCGTGGCCGTCGTGTTTATTGAGCTGGAGGTGGGAAGCATGGTTCCGTTGACATACACCTGGCAGCCGAGGTGCACGCCTTCGCACTCCAGGAAAACCTTTTTGCCCGCATATTTCGGGTCAAGCGTGAAGTGCTTGCGGTACCAGTAGGGACCGCCCGGAAGATTGCCGCCGCCGGAAGTGTTGTTGACAAACGTCTGGTCTTCCGCCATGCAGTGCGGAACGCCAATGTCGCTCCATCCGGCGTCGTTGAAGGAGGTGGCCTGGGCGCCTGTTACATCAGACTTGCTTATCTTCCAAGACGTTCCGCCGAGATTGAATACCACCCTGTTGCTCGAATCGGGTGTGTACGTCTGAGCGATACCCGAAATGGCGGCAACAAGAACAACGGCCAATATAAAAATACCGATTCGCCTAACCATCGTCTCCCCCCTTTTTTTAATGAAACGCTTAAAAAATGTTTAAAAGGTTGAAATAAATTATTGGATAAACACAGGTTATACCCGTCACACCTCATTAAATATATCGTTTTTGCGACAATTTCGCCATATTTTTATTCTAAGAAAGAAATGTCGGGGCGGAGGTTTCGCGAAAAATTCAAATCAAGCCGGAAATATCGTGTTGACTGTTTATCCAGAAAGCGGTATTTTCCATGATTACTCCAACGGCAAAATCGGATTTTTATCCGGAAAATTATAACGATGCCTATTTATATAGGAACCTTTCTCATCGCATTCTCCACCCTTGCGCTGGAAGTCACACTCTCAAGACTACTCAGTGTGATCACGTGGTACCACCTGGCGTTTTTCGCGGTGTCGACCGCGATGCTGGGCATGACCGCCGGCGCGGTAATGGTGTATCTACGGCCCGGCTGGTTCGCCGCGGGAAAACTGAACAGAACCCTGGCAAAATCTTCGCTGTGGTACATGCTCATCACGCCTTTCTCGCTTATTGTGCTCTGCGTTCTGCCGATAACGTTTATAAGGTCGGTGATGAGCCTCTTCGTGCTTCTTTTCGCGAGCATCGCCTGCTCTCTGCCGTTTTATTTTTCCGGCATCGCGGTGAGCGCGGTCCTTACCAAGAGCAGCCTGCCCGTTGGTAAACTGTACGCGAGCGACCTCGCGGGAGCTTCGCTGGGATGTCTGTTCGTGCTCGCGGGGCTGCAGGTCATGGACGCCACCAGCCTCATCCTATGCTGCGGCGCCGCGGGCGGCATTGCCGCGCTGGCGTTTGCTTGGGGAGATCCGCTGTTCAGGCGCCGCCGGCTCTGCACGGCCGGCATCATCGTGCTTGCGCTTGTCGCGGCGGTCAATTCGACCACCATCTACGGCATACGGCCGTTCGTGGCGAAAAACGTGATCCAGAACCCGCGGGTATTGCTCATGGAACGGTGGAACACCCTTTCGCGGGTGGCGATTTACAAAGGCGACATGGACGCGCCGCAGTACTGGGGCGCGAGCCCGGCGGCGCCCAGGGACGAGAAAATATTCCAATATTACATGAACATAGACGGCGACGCAGCGACCACGCTGCGCGGTTTCTCGTCTGTCAATGACATCGCGCATCTCCGCTACGACGTGACCAACATCGGCTACTACCTCAGACCGGCCGGAAACGCCTGCGTGATCGGCGTGGGCGGCGGCAGGGACGTGCAGGGCGCGATACTTTTCGGCCATGAAAAAGTGACCGGCATCGACGTGAACCCCGTTTTCATCGACCTTGTCAAAAACAGGTTCAGGGAATTCGCGGGGATTGCCGGCCGGCCGGGCGTCACGCTCGTGGCGGATGAAGCGCGCAGCTATCTCACCAGGAACAAAGAAACGTTCACCACCATCCAGATGTCCCTGATAGACACCTGGGCGTCAACAGGCGCGGGCGCGTATTCGCTTTCCGAAAACGCGCTGTACACCGTGGAGGCGTGGCAGGTCTTTCTCAGCCGCCTCGACGAAAACGGCGTTTTCATGGTGTCGCGCTGGCACAACCCGGACAATCTCGGCGAAACGGGCAGGGTGATAAGCCTCGCCATGGCCACGCTGTTCGGAAACGGCGTAACCGATCCTTCGCGCCATATCGCGCTTGTGACCGCCGACAAAATTTCAACGCTGCTGCTGAGCAAGCGGCCGTTCTCCGCCGCCGACCTTGACACGCTGGAAAAAACCTCCGGTGCGCTGCGTTTCACCCTTGCGGTAGAACCCGGCAAAACACCGGAAAACGCGATCCTCCGGGATATCCTCGCGGCGCGTTCGCCGCAGGCATTGAAGGCCGCCACTGTCGGAATGCCGTTCAACTTCGAGCCGTCAACCGACGAAAAGCCCTATTTCTTCAATATGTTCAAGCTGTCGCGGATAAAGGACATTTTCTCGACCGGACCCGGGGTGACAAAGGGGAACGCGGTTGCCACGCTCGTTCTGCTCGGACTCATACTCTGCCTGGCCGTTTTGGCGGTCGCGACCATCATTGTTCCACTTGCCGTCGCGCCAAAGCTGGGGAAGGGCATGGAGGTGAATACGAAAATCATCTGGCCGGGCGCCGTTTACTTCTCGCTCATCGGCGCGGGCTTCATGTGCGTGGAGATCGCGCTCATCCAGCGGCTGTCGGTGTTCCTGGGGCATCCGGTTTACGCGCTGGGAATCCTGCTCTTCACCATCATCGCGAGCACCGGCATCGGCAGCTTTTTAAGCGAGCGCCTGCCGTACCGTTCGCGCGGGGTGATTGTCGCGCTTCCTGTTGTTTCGGCCCTGGCAATCCTCGGCGTGCGGTTCGGGTTGACAAGCCTGATTGCGGGCACGATCACGGCGCCGGTGATGACGAAGATCCTGCTCTCGATCGCCGTTATTTTTCCGCTCGGCCTGGTCCTGGGATTCTTTTTCCCGACAGGAATGAAAATTCTCAAAATGTCAGCGGCGGGCGAAACGCCGTGGTATTGGGCGCTCAATGGAATATTCGGGGTGCTTTGTTCTGCGCTCGCGGTGTTTATCTCGATCTACGGCGGGATTTCAATAAACTTCTACATCGGATCGGTGTGTTATGCTGCACTTATACCTTGCTTAATCATGATGCCTTCCCCGGAAATAAAATAAAAAATCACCGCAGAGACGCTGAGAACGCACAGAAGAAAGAATATTAAAGAATTGTATCGCTTTGAAAATCATTGGGCCTCGGTGACAAGTTTTATCGAATACACGCAATCGTTGACAATCTCAAACGAAAACCTGAACGGATTGTAGTCCCACAGCTCGCCGTTTTTGTTTTTATTTTTTTTCTTTTCAAACGGCGGCCCCAGCGTTTTAAGTACCAAAGAACTCTTGCTGCCCAGCGTGATCCCGGAAAATGAAATGTTCCGGGTGCAATAGGGTCCCGTTAATTGCAATATGACCGGCCTGCTGTTTTTAAACGTGACCATAAGGTACGTGGGCGGCGCCTCCGATGAGTCAACCGTGAAAACCATGGGTTCGCTTCCGTCATCGTTCTTTTTGGCGACTTCCTGCCGGCCGAACATCCTTTGCAGTTGGGGCAGCGTGATGTCGAAGCCGATCTCGTCGAAATGGTTGCAGCCGTTAGGGTCGTCCCGGTGCGCCGAGTCCTTGATGCAGATGATGTAATGGCCGTCGTAAACATATTGGTTGACATAGCGGCTGAATTTGTCGAAATCCGGTTTCTTGACGTTGACGCCCGGAAACGCGCAGCTAAGGATGAGGGCGGAAAGGGGGAGAAGGACGGGGAGTTTCATGGTAGTAAATTAAAATATGCGGAGGGAATAGTTAAGCCAGAAAAAAAACTGGTGCTAGGTTTTTGCTGATGATTCCAACCGGTTTAGCCGTAAATATCAAGGAAATCTTTCGGTTTCAAAACAGCAATTCCTGAAAACCCTGATTTTTCGCGCAGGTGCCTGTCGCCGCTGATCATGACGGATGTTTTGCCGGCAATCGCCGTAGAGAAGAATTTATCGTCGTTGGGATCTTTGCAAAGTTGAGATTTCAATGAGAGCGAAAGCGTAAGGTGGGATTTCAGGGTTATCATTTCGAAGAGATCAGAGATATCGATGGAAGGAAATTGCAAGCTTACCCGCTGGATGATCCGATATTCGTTTAGAATTTCGCGGCTGATAACAATGTCAAGATGTCCTCTCTTCCACATTTGAAAAATGCGAAAGGGTGGATCTTTGAAGAAGATTCCCGAAACCAGGACATTGGCGTCAAGAATTACCCTCATCAGCCCTTCCGAACCTTCTGAATCTCCTTGGCAATAAAAAGAAGGTGAAAATTGTCAAAAAGCTATAAAAATTGATTCAAAAACATTGCACACGCCATGCAGAAGTTTGCCGCCTATCATTTAGCCGCTCGGCGGAGCTTCGCGATATGACGGGCGGCTTTTACCGCTAGGTCTGCGGCAAATTTGGGCGGGCGTTTCCGACTGCATTCATGCCCAGCCTGCATGGCGTTGTTGGGCGGTCGTGACTGGGCAGGTGTTTGATTTGCACGGGCAAATGTTCGAGAATAAACAGAAGACCCGTATATTTGATTTTCGAATTATATGAAATATTGAGTTTCTTTTCAGTCTACTACGTGCACTGTAATGCTCTTGATGCGAGTTAACAATTTTTTTGCAATATTGCGAATATTGCGGTCACCAGATTTATTTGCAATTAATTTATCAAGTGAAGAAATAATCCTTAATCTCATATTCTCCAATTTATCTTTTTCATTTCCATTATAGTCAGTAAACATCGCGTCGGGCAAATCGAGAAGAAATTCTGCAAATTCAGCAGTGTCTTTGGCAAAATATTTAAGCATTTTAGCGGGACGAAAAACAAGTGCAGGGCCAATGAAATAGCAGATTTCTATAAAAATTGCCCCATCTCGACGTTTCCATGACAGAAAAGCGCGCGATAAAATAGTGTCTGCATTTTTTGAAGTATCGATAATAACTGAATAAATACTATCAGTATGGGCTTGAAACCAATAATACGGATGACTTTTATCTTCCCCTTGGCAAATTGAAGAAAAAGCAATTAAAGTTAATATGATAATTGAAATTCTCATAAAATTACCATTAAACAGCGCCTCTGTAAAAAGCCTCCCCGGCGGGGGAGGTTTGGAGGGCGGGCCACAATAAGCATTTTCCTTACCGGATCTAAAGGCCGGCGAGGCCTTTCCATATCATAAATTTGTATTTGTATTTTCATTTTCTTAACCCAAAACTACCCGTGCAAATTGTCTTCCCGCCAGGCATGCAGCCCAACTACAGGTATGTTGCTATCATAAAGCATACCATCTCGACATGCATGCTGTTACCTACCTGCAACATACCTGCCAGGCATTTCCCCTTAAATCAACATTCACGCCTCCCTAAAAGCAAGTCCTGCGATGATTCAAGGCAATAAAAAAGCCCCCCGCTTTTTTTGCGGGAGGCTTTTGGCAATGGCCGCAGTTCCTTCATTTTAAGGGGCTGTACTCTTTCTTGAGCATGTCGGTCATGTCCTTTCGCAACCCCTGATATTTCGCGTAAAGCGCTTTTCTCTGTTCGTTGTACTTGTCGTGGACCGTTTTCTTCTGGTTTTCCAACCCTTGTATTTCCGTTTTTTCCTGTTCGGCAAGGGCTTGGAGGTCTTTGTCCTCCTGCTCCTTCAGCTTCTTGAACTCCTGGTCCTGCCTGGTGTAAAATTCGGCGAGAGCGGGCTCGTATTGCTTTTCGATGTTCAGTCGTTTCGTCTGGTAGCTGTTTTGGAGGGTAATCTTTTGAGTGTCAAGCGCGCCGATCGCGGCCTGCATTTTGTCGCGAAGGGCCTTTATCTGATCATCGAGCGGTTTGATCTGTCCCTGGTACTGGTCGCGCGTGGTCTTGATGAGCGTGTCGATTTTTGCCATGTCGGCTTTCGCGCTGTCATTTACCGCCTGCAGCGCCTGGCGCTCCAGGTCTTTATTGGCCTTGTTCATATCCGGGCTTTTTTGCGCCGGCGGTTGCTGAGGCGGGGCGGCGGGCGCCGCGGTTGCGGAATACGCGACGGTCAAGACCGCAACGCACAGGCCGCAGAAAACCGGACGACTTTTCAGGCAAAACATTTCAACCTCCTTTGTTGATTACGCATGGCAAGAGAAGCGGGCGAGGCGTTCCCCTTGACAATTGGAAAATCTACCTCCTGCGGGCGCGGGGTTCCTGCCTGAATTTCTGATGGCCGTCTCGTTCGTCAAGGTCTTCCCGCTCGGAAGCGGCAATGCGGCCCCGTTCGCCGCCCGGCCCCCATGCGGCGTGTTTTGCGAGGCTGGGCGCCGGCGGCTGTCCATGGTTTTCCGAGGCGAGCAGGGTGCGGTCGCCCCGCGCGTCGCTGCAGTGCCGCGTCTGCTGCACCGTGGGCGGCACGTGGCGCTCCCGGGCGGCGGCGAGTTCCGCGGCATTCGGCCGCGCGTGTGTTCCCGCTGTTCCGCCGTTGAAACTGACGCGGTTTACCGTGACGTTTTTATCAACCACTTTGGTGTAGGTGTTGTGGACCATGGTGACATTCACGTTTGTCACGGAGCGGTTATAGCTGAAAACTCCCTCCCGCCAATACCCGCCAACAAACCCGGTGCCGGTGTAACCGAACCCGTAGCTGATGCCGCCGTAGAAACCGACGTGACGGGCCCAATAACCCTCGTGCCAGAGGTACACGCCGTCGGACCATCCCCAATACCCGGGCGTCCAGAGCAGGCCGGGCCGCGGGGCCATGACCCACGTTCCGGGAACCCAGTAGTAGCCGTCCGGACCGTATGCCCAATAGCCGGGCATCCACAGATAACCCGGACCCGGGCAAACCGGCTGGGAATAGACGGGAAGCGGCGGCGGTCCCACACGGATGGAAACGTCCACCGCGATGGCGGCCGCACAGAGGGAGGCTGCGCAAAGCACGAGGCCAGAAACAAGTGCCGTACGAAAAACGGTTGTGGTACGCATAGGCATGTCCTTTTTTCAAAAGGTTTTTATGATACGTTCACGAACGTTCAGAAAAGAAAACGGACGCCGAGCCCCACCGACGATACCGACATCTCGAAGCTCGCGTCCTTGCGTTCAACGAGCGGCAGCGAGGTGATATACCCCGTGTTCGTGCTCACCGAGCGCTGGTCGATCGCCTTGGAATCGGGATAGAAGATCCCGTTGATGCCGAAGTTTGCAAACAGAGAAAAATGGTTGTCGAACGCGAATCCGGGTTCGAGTCCCACGAAGAAGAACGGGACGATCACCGAATAGGGTTCCGTTATGGTGTAGGTCACATAATTTTTTGCCGGCGGGGCGGGGTACACGCGCGTCGTGTCTTTGAGCTGTACGGCGTCGTACCATTTTTGATAGGCGATGCCGCCGTTGGCCATCACGCCGAGATACGATTTCCATGATGCGGGTGTGAATTTCCAGAACAATCCGAGCTGTCCGCTCACCTCGGAGATGCCCGGGTCCTTCGGCGTGAGCGAGGCGGTATCCGCGTTGGTTGCCGTATTCAAGCCGAAACCGATGGCGCCGTCAATGGCAAGCATCGGCATTACAAAAAGGCGTGCGCCGAGCATGCCGGTATTCCGGAGTCCCTTGGCGTTGTAACTGGAGTTGTTCAGGGTCGTCAACGCATTGGTGGTTACGTTGATGCCGACGCGGACCGGGCTTGTCGAATCCTGCGCCGTCGCGCATAATGCACACAGGCCGATGAAAAGAGCGATACATTTATTGCGCATACCTGCGCCTCCGGATGGTGAAAGGTAAATCGACGCCGCATGCGGGCCTAAGTTTACCGAATGCGGATAAACTCTGTGCTCCCATTAATCGGCAAACGACATGCCAAGGAAAATTCGGGAAAAAAAGGCAAAAAACGAAGCGCTGATTCAACGCTACATTTTCGAGTTACGTTTTGGTGCATGCAATTTTTCGTTTTGGTGCAATATTCCTATTTTATAAGGCGTCCGATTCGCGCGGACCCCTGAACGATAAGGAAAATAAAATATATTTACGTGATTTGGCTTCAGGATTTTCTGATTTTCCACGGTTTAAAATGCGGCGGTGGCGCGAAGATTTTCAGGGAGCGTTGCGTCACCGATAAGGGCGGACTTTGCGATCATCGGAGCAGCAGTGGTTTCATGCAGAAAACGGGAAAGATAAATCGTGCTTGACATGTCGCCCGATTACTATATTTTTTAATGAAAAATAAATGGCAAGGAAATAGTATATGGCTTGCATGAACCTGCAAACAAAATTAAACGAGCCCGGCTGCTTAGGATGTAAGCTCAAAGAGGGCAACGAAATAATAAGGAAGCACATAAATGCAGCGCAGATTGAAGATGGAATTTCTGTTGATCCTGCCTCGACTGCCTGCCCGGTGGCGGAATCCGGCGAATGGGAAAAGTGCATCTATTTTGCGGAGGATGAATAGAACCGTCCGGTTTTCTGTTCCCAATAGTTATTCACTTCACCACGCCCGGCAAATGCCGAGCATCACGGGAAACGGCATGATGCTTTATAGGTTTTGAGGTACCGAAGCTTTTCGGACAGGATTTGTTTGAAAATGTTGACAAAAGGGTATAAGAAAAAGCCCCCGGCACTTTCGGCGTCGAGGGCTTCAATGAGAAAACTGGTCGGTGTGCGCGGAGTTGAACCGCGGACCCCTACCACCCCAAGGTAGTGCTCTAACCAGGCTGAGCCACACACCGACTGAAAATTTTTACAGCCTTAAAATACTTTTCGGGAGACTGTTTTAGAATAAGAATTCAATTTGGGAGATGGGCGTTCCCCTGGCACTTGCTATCATTCGGTACATTTAAAATTTATTTCAGAAGTTTTCACGCATCAAATCTCGGCATCGCGCCAAACAGTGGTTGATAGTAATATGTTCTCCGCCCGCGCGTTAGCAGGACTGGAGGCCGCGCTGGAGCGCGGTGCCGCCCAGCGCCCCGCGAAGCGGCATAGCGCCGTGGCGGCCCGGGCCGAAGGCGAAACCGGAAGGACGGCCGGGAACGCCCAATTTCATTTTTTTAATCTCAAATTCCTCTCCTCCTTGCTCAGCCTGCACCCGCAGTAATCCTGTCGGTAAAGTCCCAGCTCCCTGCTCAACTTGATACTTTTTAAAAACCCGTCGTTCTTCTTGAAATTAAACGGCTCGTACGTCACCCCGAATTCATCAGCTGCGATTTTTCCCGTCTTGTTCAGCATGTCAATCCGTTTGTGCGGGCTGATGCTCATCACCGTGGTGAAGGATGTCCAACCGATTTCCTTGCAGAACCGCGCCGTGTCCCTGAGCCTGAGAAGAAAACATTGCTCGCACCGCGCGCCGCCTTCCGGGGTGTCAAGAAAGTTTATTACTGCGGTCTCCCAGTCTTCCGGTTTGTAAGGCGCGGCGTCAAAGGAAACGCCGTACCGCCGCGCGGTGTTGCGCGCCTCTACAAGCCTCTTGTCGTATTCTTCCCGGGGCTGGATGTTGGGGTTGCAGAAATAGCAGCGCAGATCGTATTCGGCACAGAGCGAATGCACCACCCATGCCTCGTCCGGCGCGCAGCAGATGTGGAGAAGAAGCCTCGGTTTCATGACAGGTATTTTGCCCTCAACTTCCAGTTTCCCACTTTCAACTGTCAAGGTTGTCGTACACCCGCCGCCAGCCAAGCGCACAGCCCCGCCAGGAAAAAATGCCCGTCTGCAAACAGGTTGAAAAGCACCGACCTGCCTATCCGGTGCTCGCGGTTGAACCGCATGAAAACGTACAGATAGAGAAGCGGAATCATCTGGAGAAAAAATCCTACCGACACGTGCAGGCTTTTTGCCGGCCCGACGAACAGGGGAGAAAGCGCGCACACGACGCCGGTGAGCAGGATCACCGCGAGAACGAGTTTTCTGGCCCCTTCCTCGCCGATGATGGTGACCAGCGTTTCCCTGCCCATGATCCTGTCGCCTTCGATATCGCGCAAATCAAAGATCAAGGAGCGGAGAAACGCCAGGACGAAAATGAGTATGAAGCAGGGCATGGTGATCAGTGAGATGCGGCTCGCGCCGCCGGCGCCCGCCATGGGAACGAACGTGAGCACGATGCCCCAGGCCAGCGCAACGAACAGGTCGCGTGACATGGGCACGTCTTTGAGTTTGCCGTACCGGAGGAACTTTCGTAAAAATGCGGGAACGATGGTGATATGATACACCGATCCGGCAAACGTCGCGAATAGCATGAGATAAAAAAGGACCCTGCTTTCAAGAAAACTTATTACCAGGATAAGCAGGATGCACACGGCCACCACCGCATACAGCGCGGGCTTGTGCGCGCTGTAGAAACGGTACCTTCCCACGCCGAGGTGCTGGGTTGCTTCCATGCTCGTGAGGCTGTTCCACAGGTACATTGAAAGGAAATAAAGAAACGAAAGCGCGAAACCGGAAACCGTTTGAGGCAGTCCCTGGAGCACGCACGACGCGTAATAGACGAGCGCCGCTCCGGTCGCTACAAAAATATTGAGCGTGGAAAAAAGGTCGATGACGTGCCGCAGCAGGTTTACCGGCGTGATTTTCCGAGTTTGGTCCATATACAAAAGATAATCCGTGATGCGTTTGATCATCCAGTTGGGCGTTGACGCGCCGGCCGTGATGCCCACGGTCTTGCAGTTGGCGATCTTGTCCCATTCGATTTCTTTTTCGGTCTCGATCCATTGCGTGGGCGTACCGGTTTCCGCCGCGATTTTTGCAAGACGCCTGGTGTTGGCGCTGTTTTTCCCGCCCACCACGAGCACGGCGTCGACCTTTTTCGCGAGCTCGCGCGTCTCTTCCTGACGCCGGTCGGTCGCCGAACAGGTGGTTTTTTTTATCACCACCTCGCCGCCCGCAAAGCGCTTGCGGATTGCGCCGGCGATTTCGTCAAAGGTGACGTTGTCGAAGGTGGTCTGCGAGACAAGGCAGATTTTTTTTAAACCGGGCAGCTTTTCCACATCGTCGGGTGAGCCGACGAGGTGGCCGGCATCGCCCGCGTATCCCTGTAGTCCCACCACTTCGGCATGTCCCGCGTCTCCGGTGATGACGATGGCGTAGCCCTGCGCCCGGTATTTCTCAATGACGCGGTGCACGGTCTTGACTTTTGGGCATGTGCCGTCGATCACGTGGCCGCGCGGCTCCCACGAGCGCTGGACTTCGGGCGCCACGCCGTGCGCGCGGATGAGAATGGACGATCCCGCCGGCGGCGGGTTGCCATCGTCAAGCGCGGTGATGCCGCGCTCCTTGAGCATCTGCACGGTCTGGTTGTTGTGGATGAGTGGTCCAAGGGTGTACACGCCGCCGCCGGATTTGGCCGCCTGCTCGAGCGCGATGTCGACCGCGCGCCGCACGCCCATGCAGAACCCCGCGGTGGTGGCAGTGATGATTCTCATGAATTAAAAATACATGATGAGAATTTTATTTATAATAATAAGAATAGTCGGCGGATGATGTCATCAGGCAACCGACAGCATCTATTTTAAAATAAGCACTTTAAAATCATCGTCGCATAAGGCATTTTTAATCCCTATGTCCGACGCCGTCATTAAAATCCAGAACCTGTTTAAAAGCTTTGGCAAGAACGCAATTTTCGACGACGCCTCCTTGTCCATTATTGAAGGCTGCGCGTTCGGGCTCGTGGGCCTGAACGGCAGCGGCAAGACAACGCTGATTCGCTTGCTTCTCGGCCTTTTGCGTCCCAACCGGGGAAGCATCAACGTGCTCGGATTTGATCCCTGGAGGCACCGGGCGGAATATTTCCGGCGGCTCGGCGTCATCCTTGACCATGACGGGTTTGCCGGCAACCTGACCGTGGCCCAGAACTTAAAAGTCTTTTCCGCGGCAAAGAGAATGGAATGGCGGCACGTGGAAGCATATGTAAACGAGTTCTGGCGGGACACCTTCATCGAGGATGAATTCCGCAACGGAAAGAAAAAAGTTAAGCTGCTGTCGAGGGGACAGAAGGTGCAATGCGCCATTTGCCGCGCGTTTCTCTCGTGGCCCGCCGTGTATTTTCTCGACGAGCCCCTGGTGGCCCTCGATGTTGACGCAAGCGACCACTTTTACCGGCTTGTAAAGCTCGCCAAGGAAAAGGGCGGCACCGTGCTCATCAGTTCCCACCAGCTTCAGGCAATAGAGGATTTGTGCGACACGGTAGGCATGCTTCACAACAAACGCATCGATATTCTCAAGTCGCATGATGAAGCGGCCATGCCGAAACCGTGGTTCGTGCGCTGCGCGCAGGGGCAGAACTTCGGCTCAGTCATAGAGGACATCTGCCGGTTTCATCCGGAGTATGACAATGGAGCATGGCGTTTTTCCGTTGTAGACCCACCCGCGGTTGTCCCGAAAATAGTGTCCGCGCTTGTTGCCGAAGGCTGCGAGATCCAGGAAGTCGGGCCGGAACCGGACGACCTTAAAGACAGGATACGCGATCATTACCGGGAAACAAGAAAATAGCCGCAGAGACGCAGAGAACACGGAGAAAAAGAGCGTTGAAAATTGGATTCGGAATAGACGGGGAATGGATAACCAAATCTTTTCAGTAAATTTTGATTAAACTTGCTTTCACCCTGTGCCTCTGTGGCTATTTTTCTTAATAGGAATAGAAAATGAAAGACACCCTCACCATCATTAAAAAGGAATGGCGCAGCTTCTTCGGAAGCGAAAAGGGCGTTTTTGCCGTGCACGGCATTCTGATTTTTGTTTGGAGTTTTATCCCGCTGAGCAGCGGTTCGGGATCCGTTCTGTCCGGAAACCCGCTCTGGTGGCTTTTCTTTTCGGTCATCGTGAGCGGCAGCTTCGCCAATTCAGTGTTCGTGGCTGAACGCCTGAGCGGTTCCATGGAAATTCTTCTGACCAGCGGATTCCCGCGCAACAGCGTCCTGTTGGGGAAGACCGGTTTTGTCATTCTCATGGCCGTCGTCATCGGCGGGCTGAGCTTCGCGCTGTCGTTTTTATGGGCGAGCCTCATTTCCAAACAGTGTCTTTTTCAAACAGATTCCCTGCTGTTCGGGGCGCTGCTTTACTGCGCGGGCACGTTCATGAACGCGGCCGCCGGCGCGTGGATGTCCATACGCCTGTCGAGCCCGCGCCTGCTGCCCTTTGTCAACTTACTGTTCGTCGGCCTCGTGTGCGGGATCTATTACGCGCTCCGCTACGCGGCCGGCGTGCCCGGATGGCCGCTGTTTCTTTTTCTCGCCGCCGCCGGGATTGCGTTTCTTTTACTTGCCAAAAAGGACTTCAACGGTGAAAAAATCATTGCTCCGCTTGACCTGTAGCGCCGCCGTGCTTTTCGGCATCGGCGCGGCGCTCGCCGGCTGCGCCAGGGTGGAAAAGCACGCCCGGCATTTTTTCGGCCTCGACACGGGCATCGACGTCACGGTGTATTCGGCGTCCTCGCGGGCCGAGGCCGACATCGATTCGTTCGAGGCGCTCACGGGACGGCTCGAGGACATGCTTTCCATTTCCAAGCAGTCAAGCGTGATATGGCGAATCAACCACCGGCCGGATTCCCTGGCGTCCGTTTCAGCCGCATTTTCCCCGATCATTGCCGCATGCAGAAAAGAATATGCGTTGTCCGGCGGGCTGTTCGACGTCACCGTGGAGCCGTTCAAGACCCTTTACGGATTGGAATCGCACCAGAGGGAAAACCACGTTCCGTCGCAGGCTGAAATCGACAGCGTGCTCGCGCTCACCGGGTTCGGCCGCGTCCGGTTTGTTTCGGACAGCGTTTTGGTTTTACCGCGCGGCATGCACTTTGACTTCGGCGGCATCGCAAAGGGGTTTGTGCTGCGGGAAGCCACGAAGTTCTTCAGCGAAAGGGGGCACGCGAGCTTTCTGGTGAACCTCGGGGGCGACCTTGTAGCATACGGCACCAAGCCGTCGAACGAGCCGTGGGTGATCGGCATACAGGATCCGCGCGATTCGGTTAATCTGATCGCCACGCTGTCGTTTACCGGCGGCTGCGTGTTCACCAGCGGCGATTATGAGCGGTGTTTCATTGTCAACGGCAAACGGTACCACCACCTCTTCGATCCGAAAACGGGCAAGCCGGGCTCCCTCAACATGAGCGCGACCGTGACGGGACGCGACCCGCTGGCGGTCGACGCGGCCATTAAGACCGCGTTCCTGATGCCCGCGGAAAAGGCGCTTGAATATCTTTCGACAAGGAACATGTTGGGATTTCTCATTGACAGCACGAAAACGGGGTGGGCGAGCGCGGGGCTGAAGCAGTCCTTGACGCCCAATCCTGGTTTTGTGGTGAATTACCGATAGCAGGGATCGTTTATTGAGGCTTCAGGAAAAATTGGTGCCGATGATTTTTATTTTATCACTCTTAAAATAACAAGCTTATAAAGCCCTGTAACCAAAGCAGTTATCCAGTTAGTCTCAATTGATCCTTCAAGGCTGTTTTTCAAAATTTTTTCCTCTTTTCGCCCAAAAATTACAGCAATTTTATTTTTTATAAACCTCTTCCCATCTTCCGCGATCCCGGGAAAATATTCCAGCGCAAGCACACCTGCGAAAATTGTTTCATCATGCCGCTTGAATATTGCCCGTAAAGTCTGCAGCATCACCGCATGAAAGTTGAAATACGAAAGAATGCTGGAAACCTGGAGCCAAGTCCAGAGCCGCAGCCATTGCTTGAGCGTCGCGTCGACACCCTCGTGCGTGACAAATGGGATAATTTCAATCCGCGTGCCGTAGGAAAAGAACAGATCGACGCAGGCGATAAAAACGAAAAGCACCCAGAAACCGGACATTGGCTTGAAGAATGCTTTGATTGATCCTTTGAGTTGAATCTGAACGATCAACGATGCGGCAACGGCGCATGCGCACAGCGCTTCATAAGAATCTGAGAAGACGATCGCAATGCAGGAGCACAAAAGTATCCATGAAAAGAAATGATTGGATGATGAAGCTCTGATCGCCGGAAGATGGAAATTGTTTTGCGAATCCATAGAGATCATTCCGGGTCCAACCACTTTGTAAACCAGCGGCGCGAGCAGCCCCACGATACCGCCGAAAATGACGGATGCAATGAGCATCACCGGGATCTGGTAAAACAGGTGCAGGTTGGCAGCCATGAGCGCGTACACCGCGCACAGTTGTCCGGCATTGTGGAACGCTGCGCCGATGGTGCCGAGGCCGATGGTCCCGAGAAGCTTGTTTTTTCCGAGCAGGCTCCAGAAGATTCCCATGGTAATGGTCGAGAGAACGCCGCCGCTCATCGCCAGGGATATGGTGAGAAATGAAAAACCGAAATAAAATCCCACGATCCACGTGCGCAACAGGGAAAACAGCACAGCATCAACCGCGCCGTATTCGATGATCCAGAGAATGGTGATGATGTTCGCGAGCCCGGGCTTGAGCCAGGGGAAAAAGGGGAGGCGCGGGATGAAAAATTCAAGTGCGTTCAGGGCCACGGCGCACAAGAGCCACACCGTTTTTCTCACCGCCTGCTGCTGCGCCGCGTCATTGAGTGATTGCATCGATGCCTTTCCCGGACGAAGCTTCAAGTTCGATGAGGATATGGTTCGGCGCGCACACGATCTGCTGGCCAACGCGCCGTATCGCGCCCGCGTGCACGCAGATCTGCTTGGGACAATCCGCCCACGCTACGCGCACGCTGTTGTCGCGGATGGAAAGGGACAGGTCGCCGATTTTTCCCTTCAGGGTGATTTCCTTTGGGGAAGAAAGGGCGTATTGGGCGATTTTCTTGTTTTCGCGGTAAACCACGACGGTGGCGGGCGCGTGGGATTGCATGAGGGGTAAAAAGAGAAGAGCCCCGGCAAGACATGATGCGATGATGACAAAATCAAGGAAGGTGAATGATTTCAACTTGTGAGGCATGATGTATCGGTTGTAAAGATAGTTGATGGATCCATCAGGGATGACTATTCTCCAATGAACCTCGCCGCCCAGCTCCGCACGGTTTTCCCATTGAGCACATGAAAGGTGCGCAGCTTCCGTATCGTTTCCATACTGAACGCCGAAAGCGGTATCCATACGAATCGTTTCTTGAATTTCTTGGCCAGCCCGGTAAGCCGCACACCCGGTTTTTTCGCCGCGACGTAGGGAATAATCTTTTCCCGTGAAAACAACAATGCGCCGTACGCGAGATATTCGGAAAGGCTTTTGAGCTCCGGCGCGTCGCTGAGCGCGAACACGTTGGGAATCAGGCGCGGCGGAAACAGCAGGGAGAGTCCGCCGTATCTCGAGCGTGCGATGCCCGGGCCGATCAGGTCGGCGTACGGGTCGGTGGCGTAGAACGTGAGGGTGGATTCCTGGTCATGCTCGGCGTACCACGTTGCGCAGTGCGGGTAGTTGTCGTCGTGCCCCTCGTCGAAGATGATCACCACCATGTCGGTTTTTCCCTGCGAGGGCGGGATTTCCCGCACGTAAATGTCGGCGTTGAACCAGTTGCGCATGGTTTCGCGGATGTCGATGCCGTCCTTCACCGACACGGTGAATTTCTCCGTGAGCGACCGGTCCTCGCACACCACGGCCCCGGCCTTTTTGCGCACGTGCGCGTTGAACCCCTCGATGCGCCGGTCCTCGGGCACGTGCGAGCACACGGAGCCGGGCCGCCACGAAAAACGGTATTTCTTTTTTGCCAATTGCGAGGGGTCGGGCTTGATGGAAAGCGTCCGCCAGTACACCCGCACGTCGCGGAACATGTTGATTGCCGGCCTCGCGCCGGCATCCCCGGGCAGCTCCACTTTGTCAATTCCAACGGAGAGCAGCGGTTTGTCAAGTTCAAAGGGCAGATACGGATAATATTTGGCGCTTTTAAGGATGTGGAGCGCATAGGCGTTGCCGCCGACGCCCTTGGCGGCCGCCACGATGTCGAACAGCGTCGGCATGAATCGGCGCTCGCTCACCGTGAGGTTGCGCAGAAACGTGAGGCCGGCCTGGATCCGGGCCGGGGAAAGAAAGGCCGCGTCCTCGCTCGCGTCGGAATATTCGTCGCGTGTCTCGATGAAAAGGCTCTTCACGGTGTCGGCCGGGTTGACGCGCCGCGAAAACGGCTCATACCGTTCGCGCTCGAACTTGCCGGCGACGTACGGCAGTTCGCCGAGCGCGAAGTAGAGGTGGTCGGGGTTGACGAATTCCCTGGTGATGGCGTACGAAGGCGTCTTTGCAAAGGAGAGGTTGTAGGTTTTCTCCTTTTTAAAATGGCGCACCACCGCGCTATAACGGTTCATGTGGACCAGCGCGAGAATGTTGCGATAATCGCAGCGCAACTGATGAAGCCTGAACGCGGTGAACTGGGCGCCGGTTTCCTGGTCATGGAAATGCTCGGATCCACTGGCGCCGATTTCGGGATGGCCCGACGCGATCACACGCAGGCACAGCGACGCATAAGCGTCAAAGCCGAGCTGCGCCACGGCATAATCGTCTGGAAGCGGCGGGAGCGGCGCAGGGGCACTTAGCTCAGCATGGCCGATGCAGAAGCACCGGACATGGTTCTGCCCGCTCTGGCGCATCGCCTCAATGGACGCATCGCAGGGATCCGCAGGCGCGTAATACACCGTTCCGTCCGCACCCCGCGCGATCACGGCGGAGATGTGCGGCAGATCGTGGATGGCGTCGAGCAGATGCTCCTCGAAGCATTCCGGAATGTCAACGGCGATGCAGTCGAATTTTTCCTGAAGGCACAGGTCGCGTATGTGCTGGGCAAAGGTGAGTTTTCCGTGGATATAGGGGACGAGGGTGATGGAATCCGCCAGCTTCATAGCCAGCCTCAATGGTCCTTGGCGTCGGGATTGAGGTCCTCGTCGTCAGGAAAGAAATAATCGCCGAGGCTCATATCGGGCAAATGTTCGCCCGACAGTTTGCGTTTCGCGGCAAGCGCCTCAAGGTCGAGCGCCTCATCGCCGAGAATCTGCCTGACGGAATCCGCAAACAGGTCCTTTACATTCGCGCCTGAGCCGTTTTTCCGCTTTTTGAGGGTGTAGCGGATGGCGTTGATGCCGTCGCGCACCGAGTAGGGAAGGTCGAGGCCGTGCGCCTGCTGCAGATAGTCGACGCACATGTCAAGTATTTCCTCGGGGCAGAACGGCAGGTTGTACGAGAGGATCTTCAGCTCGTCTTCGCGGCTCGGAAAGCAGATTTCGATGCCGGGCTGGAGCCGCGACATGATGTAGTCCGGGATTTCGTACGTGGAGGAATCGTCGTTCATGGTGACGACCGCCCTGAATTCCGGGTGCGCCTTCACCACGATGCCCGCCACCACGGACTCGGCCATTCTCCTGTTGTCAAAAAGGCCGGCAAGCGATGCCCACGATTTCTCCGACATCCGGTTTCCCTCGTCGAGCACCGCGATGCCGCCCTCGATCGCCGCGGACAAAAGCGGGCTCGCATGGTAGGCTATTTTTCCCTTCTCGGAAAGCACCGGCGTGATGAGCAGGTCCTCGGGCCTGGTGTCCGACGTGCACTGCAACACATAGACGCTTTGCCCGCGCTTCTGCGCCGCCGTGATGCCGAGCGTGGTTTTGCCGATGCCCGGCACGCCGATGAGCCTCGGCGTGAGCGGCAGGTCGTCTTTCGCGACCGTGATCCAGCACGCGAGGAGCTGGCGCAGCGGCTCCTGCTGGCCGATCCACTCGGCCTTCACGTCCACGGGGTGGGAGAGGACGACTTCTACATTGTCAATGATCGTTGTTTTCATCGCGCTATTTCTTGCCGTTGATGCGGTCGAGGTCGCCCGATTTCTCAAGTTGTTTGCCGAGCAGTTTGCCCGTCTCCTCGCACGCGTTAATGAAGGGCTTCACGTCCTTCCAGTGCCGCTCGCCGATCCCGTCGATGGTCACCGTGAGGCTGGGCGCTGCGGCGGAGGGCGTCTCGAAGAACGAGAAGGTCATGCGCATCATGCCTTCTTTCTGGCCGAACCTGGCCGGCCTGGTGGAATATGATTCGAGCTGCGGCCTGATGACATACGCCTTGCACTGCTGCGCTCTGTCGAGCGCGCCGCGGGACGCGGTGTCGACGCCGGGCTTGATATAATCGGAAAGCTTGTCGGCGAGCTTTTCGTACGCCTCGCGCCAGTCCCGCTCCTCCAGGTCAAAGCCGATAATGCCTTTTTCAAACGGCGCCATTTCGATGTAGGCGCGCTTGTCGCATGATGGCTCGCTTGACGGCTGATCCCTGCTTGGCGTTTCCTTGCGGCCTTCTTTGCGCTCCGAGGCCTGCGGGGCGGATTTGGGCGGCGGCTCCTGTCTGCAAAGTTCCTGCGCAAGCTTCGGGAGGCGCCCGACCATGTCTTCAAGGTCTCCCTTGACATCATCGGAAACGGTCCTCGAGATTTTTGCGGTCTTTATGTCGATGAGGCGCAGGTTGAGCATGAACATGGAGCCAACTTTACCGAGGGAGCCCGACACGAGCTTCTGCACGCCGAGGATCTGCCCCATCTCGATGAGGCATGATTCGTTGGTGCACGCGCCGGTCTGCTGGAACCCCTGTTCCTTGAGGATCTCCGACATCTGCTCGCGCTCCATTACGTCAACCATTCCGGTCTTGAAGAACTCCACGCGCAGCCGGTCGGAAATCAGCTCGGCCTCGTCCTTGGTGACGCCGGCGCCGCCCTTGAGCGTCATGATGGCGACGGTCTCTTTTTTCTGCTGAGCAAAGCCGCAGAGCACGGCAAGACAGATCATGAGAATCGAGGTGGTGATTTTAGATTTCATGGCGAAAACCTTGCCGGAAAAATGTTGAGGACAATCCGGTTTTATCTGATTGGAATCCGAAAAAATATACCTTATAACGGGCGGGAAATCCATCAAAGCCGGGAGTTAAAAATGGTTGTCATCGCTATCCGTCAATATTCCGCTGATCTGCTGTGGAAAACAAGAAATCCTTGATATTCTTGTACCACCGCTTGTACCACGGCGCCTTTTGCGGTTTCTGCGCCGGGTGCCGCCGCTGCGCTTCTTTTTCCAAATCCCCCAGCAGTTGGGGAAGAATGAGCCCGGTCGCCATGCTGATCAGCCAGTGCGGCATGGGATCACGCACCCAGCCCTGCGCCACGATTCCCACCCTGCAAGAGTCGCTGCCAATGGCAAGGATGAACGCGGCAAGATACACGCCATGGGTGCGGTAGTTGATGAATCCGTTTATAGAGTGATTCCATTTGCTTTCGAGGGTCTGGTCCTCGTTCTGGTGCGCAATGAACCGCAGGAGAGAGGGGTCTTTCCATCCGAGCGTGTCGATGTTTCCGATGGCCCACACCCGCGCGATCGCTGCCCGTCCCTCAACGTACCATGTTCCGAGACCGGACACGCGCCGGGCGGGCTCGGTGATGCGGTCGCACCGGTAAACGTGCCTGAATATCTTTGAATAATTGCCGAAATCGGTGGCGATGCCGGCAATGGTCGCCGCGGGATGGCCGAAGTTCCACACGCCCCAGGCACGGTAGGTGACGGGCGTGTCCGCCACCTGCTGGAATTCCACGTGGTCCGGCGCGCCCATTTTCAACTGGTTGATGATGAAACTGTAGTCGAACGCGCCGGCGCGGGCACAGTATGCGAGCGCGGGGATAATAATTATTGCTATTATGGATTTATAACGCATTTGATTTTTAAAAGCGGTAACAAGTTTCAATGTGCCAGCACAGTCAAAATATAACTTTTTGGTTTGACTTTGTTACTCTGTTACTTTGTCACTTATTTTTTCATTAAACCATTTTGCTAAATCAATTATCTCCTGCACCGCGGACGGACTCCATCCCGGAAGCTGCGTGATGAAATAGGTGTCGTTGTGCGACAGCGGCGTTTCAAGGAGCTGAGGAAATTGCCCGGAATAGTTTTCAAAGAGCGGTGTTTTGGGAACAGGGGAGAAGAACACCGGTTTGGCCTTGACCGAAAGCGTGGCCACGAACTTTATCTCGTCAGCCACATCCTGCGGTGTTTGGCCCGCCAGCCCGGCCATCACATACACGCCGATGTCATTTCCGGAAAAACCCGTTTGCAGTGCGAGCCCGGTTTTCTTTTTTAATTCCTCTTTGCGGGCTTTTCCTCCGGTATCGCGGCGGAACGCCCTGCTGCCGCTTTCATACCCGAAGCGCAGCGTTTTAAACCCGCCGGAGCGCATGACTTCCAAAGTCTCTTTTGTCAGCCACCGAACATGGAGTCCGTTCGGCGCGTGAAATGTGGCCTTAACTCCCGCATGCACCATGGCTTCCATCAGGGAAATGAAATGCCGGCGCGGCTGGTATAACAGCGCGTCATCGTACCAGGCAAAATGCCGGATGCCAAAACGGTTTTGCATAAACGCAAGCTCCTCTGCCACGATGGAAACAGGCCTTGCTTCATACTGATTGTGCAGAAACCTGGATGCGCAATATGAACAACGGAGCGGGCAGCCACGTGATGAAAGCGCCGGGCCGTGAAATTGAATACTTGCCACGTCAAATGCTGGAATGAGCGAGGCGCTGCTGTCAAGTGCTTTCAACGATGAAAGGCTGGGGACTCCTGATCCGGCTAATGCCTTTTGGTTAAAAAGGCTGCCGGTAAAAATCCGGACATCCGGCATTGAAGCGGTGATGAATGAAGGGATAAGCACTGCTGATGTCCCGCCAATAACAATCGGAACTCGTGGAAAAATCCGTTTGACAGCATGTACGGTTTTCTGTATTCCTAATATCCAGTATGTCATTGAGCTGCCGATAAATACAATATCAGGTTCAGGTATTGAATGAAGATATTTCTCAAAGGATTCTTCGGATTGACCGTACAACTTATAATACCGCCTTATACTTTTGTAAAGGTCAGGTTTTGGAAATTGTCTGAAAGGAAAATTTCCTGTGGCGTTTGGTTTTGAGGAAATGCCGTCTTCTCTTGAAAGGCAGTTATAATAACTGACATTTAATCCGTTATGCCTCAGGAATACGATGAGCCAGTATAATCCCACCGGGTGCATCCATTCATCATATAGTTTAAAATCGGTCACCCAGGGATTTATTACAAGTGAATGCGCAATCATAAAAACGCAAAACTTTCTTTTTCAAGCAATTTGTGGTATAATCAATAAACAAAAATACTTTTACGCGTTTGCCGTTGGCATGCAAGTGAACATTGTTTTCTGAAAGGCGCAAAGGTATTTTTTTAATTTCAATTTCTTTCGGGGTATTTGCAATATCTGTAAGAAACCGGTTTAATTGAGAAATTTACTAAAGCGCTTCATCTGGGGAAGGACATGATTTCGGAAGGTGTATATCGCGATGACCATTGAAACGCAAAAGAATTTCCTTGGAAAAACGCAGACCATACTCATGGCCGAGATCGAGTCAGAGCGATGGAGCTCGTGGATCAGGCTTGGTATAGCGGTGGGATATTCGCTCCTTGCTTTTTACAGTTATTCGGTTGATGATATTTCGGTGCGGGCGTTTGCGCTGCAGATGGGCGCCGTGCTCACCATGCTTGCCTACAGCGGTTATTATCTGACACGCTACAGCACCACCCGCGCGCGGACCTATTCGTCTTTCATTCTCGTCATACTCGACGTGCTCGTCATCACCACAGTGCTGGTCTCGTATTCACTCATGGGCGCGCCGTCTGCGCTGCTCTGCGGTTCGCTCTTCAGCGTCTATTTTATCGCGATCATCTTTACGGCGCTGCACAACAAGCTCTCCCTCTCCATTTTCAGCGGTGTGTTTTCTGCCGTGTGCTATAGCGCATATTATCTATATATATTCCTGTTTAAGGGCGGGCCGACGGACACCTGGATTTCGGATTTTTCCATCCGGGTGGTACTGCTGCTGATCGTCGCTGCCATCGCGGGCATCATCTCCCGCAAGAATTACGCCACCATCAACAAGGTCATCAGCTCGGAACAGCGTTATCAGAACCTCGTGCACCGCCTGCCCGAAATGCTTTTCACGCTTGACGAGCGCGGAAAATTCCTGTGGTCGAACAACACGTCGTTCGCCCTGCTCGGCCTGCCCGCCAAGGTGCTGCCCGGCAGGAACATCAAGGATTTTCTGGCGCAGCCCGGGCAGCTCAAAATTGACAAAGCTGAATTCAAGGGCACCATTCAGATCAAGGACCTCAACGGGCGCACCAAATATGTCGACTGCACGCTGCAGCCGACCTCCGAGGTGGAAAAACCGCTCATCTACGAAGGCATCATGACCGATGTGAGCGACCGCGAGCTCGCGCTGTCCCAACGCGAGGAAATGGTGACGCGGCTGCACCAGTACCAGAAGATGGAATCGCTGGGCACGCTGGCGAGCGGCATGGCGCACGATTTCAACAACATCCTCCAGACCGTGGACGATATCACCGTTCAGGTGCAGAAAGACACGGCTGAGCCGGAAACAAAAAAACGCATGGAGGTCGTCTCCGAGACGCTGGTGGAGGCAAAGCTCCTGATTTCCGAGTTGCTCGCGCTCGGCCGAAACAAGCTGCTCGACTACAAGAACATCCATCTTCAGGGTTTTTTCGAGGACATTATACCGCTGTACGGAAGCCAGCTGGGATCCAAGTTCCAGGTGGTGTTCAAGGCGCCCGACGAACCGCTCTGGATCCAGGGCGACGATGATTATTTCAAGCGGGTGTTCCAGAACCTCATCGGCAACTCGCGCGATGCGATGGAAAACGGCGGCACCATCACCATCGAATGTTTCGCCGACCGCAGGCACGGGGAGAAGACCGGCACCGTGGTGATCCGGTTCACCGATACGGGCACGGGCATTCCGCACGAAGTACTCGACAAGATTTTCGACCCGTTCTTCACCACGAAGAAGAAGGGCAAGGGCACGGGCCTGGGACTCGCGCTTGTCCAGAGGATCGTGTCGCTGCACAACGGCCGCGTCTTCGTGGAACGCACCGACAAGCGGGGCACCACCTTCCGCATCGAGATACCGGAAAGCGAGGGCGGCGAGGTGGAGCACGACACCACCATGATCATGCTCAACCGCACGCCGTCTATGGTGCTGCTCCTCGACGACGACCCCAAGATCAGGGCGATCCTGCGTTTCTTCATGAACGAATTCAAGTATGCGGTGTGCGAGGCGTCCACGGTGGAGGAGGGCGCGCGGGAGCTCAACAAACATCTTGCTGAATGCGAAGTGCTTATCATGGACTGGAAACTCGGCAGGGACGATCCGCACGCTGCCATCGCGAGGCTCCGCGCCATCAAGCCGTCGCTCATTGTGATCGTGGTGTCGGGATATCCGCCGGAGCAAAAAAGCGTGGAGGACATGAAAATCTGGAAATGGTTCACCAAGCCCTACGACAAGAACCAGCTCGACCTCGAAATCCAGAAGGCGCTTTTTTACGCGAAAAAGGGATCGAAGAAAGCGGGGAAGCAGGGGAACGGCTAGGCGACCTGGTTGTCCTTCCGGTACCTTAGCGGCGTGGTCCGGCAGATCCTGGAGAAATATTTTTCCATTTCACCCACGTTTTTGAACCCGCACGACTCAGCGATCGAGGCGACGCTTGAATGAGAGGAGCGCAACCGCTCCTTTGCGATTTCGATGCGCTGCGCCATGATGTAATCGCGGAAATTCTTCCCGCCGCATTTCTTCAACACCGCGCTTATCCTGCCCTGGGTAAGCCCGAGTTTTTCCGCAGCCCAGTCCAGCGAGAGCTCCTTAAAGGTGATGGCTTCATCGATGAATTGACAAACTTGGTCCGACAGTTTCTTTTCCTCTTCGGTCTGCTCGAACTGATCGAACGACATCGTCCGTTTCCTGATGAAGAAAAATACGCCTCCTCCAAGCAGCGCGAGGAGAAGGCCCGCGACGAAGCTCATGAACCATTGCATCCATCCCGAGGAGAAAAACGGTTTTGGCAGCAGGGTCACCGTGCCCCAGGTATACGGGCTGAGCTGGTCCGATTCCGGAGATTCGGTCCAGGAAATACTCGTTATTTGGCCGTTTTCGCCGGGCAGCCGCACGACCACATTGCACCCGAACGAGTCGGGGAGCGTTGCACCGAAAAGCGCGGCGGGCACCGTGACGTCGATGGTGAAACCTTTGCCGTCCTCCTTATGGACTTCGTTGGCGCATGCGTATGGTTCCCGTTCGGTTGCGATGCTGAAGGATCCGTCTTCTGAAAAAACGGGCTTGTAAAGAATGCGGAACGGAGGGCCGTCGAGTGGCACCGCAAAGCTGAAGGCCTGCTGCGGCGGATACGGTTTACGAGAAAGAGACGGGTCGATGCAAACCTCGACCCCCATGGCGGCGAGCTTGTCCTTTGACGCGCCGCTGAAATTGAACGCAGCTTGGGCTTTGGTTAAAATGGTGATACCGCCTTTATTCCAGCATGCCGCGACATGTGCGGCGCCAGGCGCGCGGCCCGCTGCAACGTTTTTGGCGAAAAGCAAGGAACCTTCTCCTTTTGCAAACGGAATTGCCGCGGCAAAAAAGGGAACCGGTTTGTTGGCGATGAACACTCCTCCCTGCTTAAACGAAACGCGCTGGCCGTTTGTAAAGGACGCCTCGGCGATAAGGGTCATGCCTTTGTAAAGCTGGTTGGGCACCGAGCCGGCGTTCCAGACAAATGAGAAGAGAGGGCGCTTGACGCGGCCGAGCGCGACCAAGGTGTCACGGTTTTGCCCCGCCAAGGAATAGCGGGCGGAAAAAGTGATTGAACCGACCTGGTCGCATGCCTTCACCGCCACCGTGCAAAGAGGCGCGGACACGACCGCCCCGCTTCGCGGCGATTCAAAGCTGATGCATGACGCGGCCGCTCCGGCCCTGACGGTGATACCCATGCCCGCGGCGAGCACAAGAAAAAGAGGCACAAAATAACGTTTCATAAGGCTCTGACGACATCTGCCAAAGCGGAAACTGGCAGGAACAGGCGTTTCGTGCGTTGAAGGGAAATGGGCGCACCTGGATTCGAACCAGGGGTCTCTGCGATGTGAACGCAGCGCTTTAACCAGCTGAGCCATACGCCCATGAACAATAAAAATAGAAAACCCGTATCATTCAATCAAGGGTTTTGATTGAGGATGTACGTTTATGGATTTGTTTTATTTGATTATCCGGCACAATAAATAAGTTATTTTACCTACAACCCGGCGGCGATTTTAACGGCAAAGGGCATGACCGTACCCGTTTTTCCTGAACTGCTATAAATATTTTTCATTGTTCATCCGTAAATACTGTATGAAAAACAACAACCGCATGTTTTTATCGTGCTGGTGCTTTTCCGCCGTTTTTTTCACCGTTAACGTATTCCCCGCTACAAAGAATCTCTACTCCGACGACACGCGGGAATTGTTTTACCTGCCGCGCTCATCCGCCACCGGCGGCTCGGACATTGTATTTGAAAAGAGCGGCTCGCCGCAAGCCAACACTGCGGTGCTCGGCCTTGATTCCGCAAACGACTTGACGCTTTCGTATTCCTCGTATTATCAGAACACCTTCAGCGCCTCGGTGCTCTCGTATGCGGGCGCCATCGACCGCGTCTCGGGCTTCTGCCTGTCGCTGAGCTATCTTTACAATCCGGGAATACCCGGCACCGACAACCTGGAAATCGGCAACGACGGCCAGCCGGTGTACGATCCCACCCGTCTGCAGTATTCGTCGGAATCGGTTATCCTTTTTCACGCGGGATACGGCTATAAATTCACCATTACTCCCCGGATAAACCTCGGAGTGGGGCTCGGCCTCAATGCCCAGCGGCACCGCCTTCCCTTTGACCTGTACCGCGGGTACGGAATGGGCTTCGACGCCGGCGCCGCGATTGATTTTCCGAGGCCCGGCATCCGGCTCGCGCTCGATTGCGACAATGTCACCTCGAATTACACGCGGTGGAGCTCGACCTATTCCGAGCTCGCGTATCCGCATCTGCGGTTCGGCATGGGATGGCAGACGGATATCCCGTACATTTACGGCCACCTTGCCATCCAGTACAAAACGCCGGACCTGCTTTCAAACGAGGGCGCCAATGCCGAAGACCTGTCGTCGTTGTTCGGCGCTAACGACACTGTAAGCTCGACTGACCAGAACCTCAACATCCCGAGCGACACGCCCGGCGTTGCCTCACTCAGATCCGATCCGGTGACTTTTTTCATGAGCGGCAGCATCGGCTTCGAATACAGGATCATGGATATTTTCGCGGTGCGCGTGGGTCACAGCGTCATGAACGCCTGGACGTTCGGCTGCGGCCTTTCGTTGTTTAAAAAGAAACTCGGGCTCGACTTTGCCTGTCTTACCCATGAGCTTGCGCCGACGTATCAATTGAGCGTGACCTATCGCCATTAGCAGTGATATATGATCAGTGACGCGGCATGAGCAGGATTCCGCCTTTTGCCTGCTGTTCTAAGTAAAAAGTCCGGGAAGAAGAGCTGTTCGCGATGAACATCGGTGAAGAATATCTTATTCTCATTGTTGATGATGACAAGACGCTGTGCGACGCCCTGTCCAAATTTCTTTCGGGGCTCGGATATAAAACGGTGCTCGCCTTTAACGGGCTCCAGGCCGTCGAACTCTTCAACGAGCTGCGGCCCCATCTGGTGATCCTCGACATCCACATGCCGGTGATGGACGGCATCCAATTCCTCAACAAGACCAGGAAAAACGCGACGGCCATCCCCGTGATCGTGACCACGGCGCATCCGGACATCAACACCGCCATCGAGGCGATCCAAAGCGGCGCCTTCGACTACATTGTAAAGCCGTTCGAGCTCGACGTGCTCCAGCAGAAAGTGGCGCGGGCGCTGCAGACCACCAAGCTGGTGCGCGAGAACACGCTGCTGTCGCAGCTCGTTTCGCTGCACGAAATAACGCAGAAGCTCACCAGCACGCACGACATCGAAGACCTGCTGGACGTCACCTTTCATTACTGTCTCACCGTGTCCAAGGCCGAAAGCGGCTCCATCCAGCTGGTGTACAAGGACACCAACGAGCTCGTCATCGTCCGGCAGAAAGGCATACAGCTGACCCAGATCCGGTCGCCGATTGACAAAACAGACGAGTGGGCGATTTCAAAATGGGTGCTCAACAACGGACGGTCCCTGCTGCTCTCCGACGCCGAGAAACTGCCCGACCTCAACCTGCGGCTCAACCGGCAGGAAATCGGCTCGTCGCTCAGCGTTCCGCTCAAGGTGGCGCAGGAAGTCATCGGCGTCATCAACCTCAACCGCGGAAAAAACCAGGAACAGTTTTCCATGGTCGAGCTCAACATCATCAACATGCTCGTGGCGCAGGCGAGCATCGCGATCAACAACGCCAACCTGCTGTCGTCCATCAGGCAGAAACTCGACGAGCTGTCGCTCATCAGCACCTACTCGGAGCAGCTCATGGGGCTCGTTGACGAAAACGACGTGATCAGGAGCCTTTTTTCCACCGTGCAGAAGCATTTTCCCATCGATGTGATTGCGTTTCTCATCGTGCAAAAGCGCACGCACGAACTGCTCTACTGGACGCGGGGCGTTCTGGCGCAGCCCGACATCGAGAAGGTCTGCGCCGAGGTGATCGTGGAATACAACCGCGCCACGCACAGCAGGGTGCAGCAGAAACGCGTCGCGTTCCGCCAGCTCATGCCGCCGCTTGAGTTCGCGCCGAACATCGTGATGCCCCTGGCGTTCAAATACTCGGTGCCGATCGTGGGCGAGGCGTTCGATTACGGCGCGCTGTATTTCGGCGCCATGAAGGACCTCCAAGGAAAACACGAACAGCTAACGCTTTTGTCAAGCATCGTGAGCCAGACGCGCATCGCGCTCACCAATTCAAAGCTGTACAACGACATGAAGGAGAACTACATCCGCACCATCAAGGCGCTGGCCATCGCGGTTGACGCAAAAGACACGTACACCCACGGCCATTCCGAAAACGTGATGAACATCGCGGAGGAAATCTCGAACGAGATGGGCGTCGACACCAAGAAAAAAAGCAGCATCCGCGACGCCGGACTGCTTCACGACATCGGAAAAATCGGCATCCCCGGCTATATCCTTAACAAAACGGGATCGCTCACCTACGAGGAGTTCAACGGCATCATGAAGACCCACTCGTCCCTGGGCGCGAACATCGTCAAGGACGTGCCCTTTCTCCAGGACCTTTACAAACTCATCCTGTACCACCACGAGAACTTCGACGGCAGCGGCTACCCCGACGGCCTCAAGGGCGAGATGATCCCCATCGGCGCACGCATCATCCGCGTCGCCGACGCGTTCGAGGCCATGACGTCGAACCGTCCCTACCGCAACAGCCTCGGCAAGAAGGAGGCCATCAAGCGCCTCAAGGAAGGCTGCAACGTTGAATTCGACCCGGACGTCGTCGAGGCGTTTCTGCGCGTGGCCAAAAAAAAGAAGTGGGTGGATGATGCCGACGTTGCTTGATTTGTTTTTAATCTGATGATGACACAAAGCGTTCATGAATTGATGCGTTAGTTCGTTAAAACCCGCCGGCGAAATTCTCATTTACCACTCATTCTCACCGGGCTTGATATATATTTTTTGTTCCTTTCTTATTCCATTCTATCAATTTCAACCTTGAAAGGCCGGTTTATGAAGAAATGCTTGATGGTCATTCTCATGCTCATGGTAAGCTGCGCGACCGACAAAGCTTCAAAGCAGGGCGTGATATGCGTCAATGGCACCTGGATAAAAAAGGACAACATCGAACGGGTGCTCGAGATGTATAAACAATCGGCGCCGCAACAGGTGCTGCAGGGGCTCCCCGCGACGCTCAAGAAAAGCGTTGCCCGGCAGCTCGTCGCCACCGAGCTGATGATCCAGGAGGCCAAAAAGCGCCAGATAGGCTTCGATTCGCTCGTGGCGGTAAAGCTGATCGACGACATCAAGAGGCGCTTTCCGGATTCGGCCACTTTCGACAGCGCGCTGGTCAAAATGGGGCAGACCCGCCGGGAAATGTGGCAGCAGGCAAAGGAAGGGCTCATGGTGGATTCAATGATCAAGATCCTGATCAAACATGTCGACACCGCCTCTGCGGCAGAGTGCCAGGATTACTACGAAAAAAATATGACGAAACTCCCTTCGGAGAAGCGTTTCCGGGTCAGCCAGATCATGTTCACGGTAAAAAAAGACATGCCGGCTGATAAGAGGGCCGCCGTCGCCCAAAAGGCGGAAAAAGTCCTGGCTGAAATACGGGCAGGCAAGGACTTCGCCGCCGCTGCCAGGAAATATTCCGATGACACCAGTACCGCGAAAGCGGGCGGAGACATCGGCTGGTTAAAAAAAGGAGATTTTAAAAGAGAATTGGACTATGTGGTGCTGTCGCTCAAACCGAATGAGGTAAGCAGCGTGGTCCAAACAGATGCGGGATTCATAATATTTAAAAAGACGGGAGAGGAAGCGCTTCCGCCCCCGAAGTTCGACCAGGTAAAAGACCAGATCAAGGCGACACTCATTTTGAAAAAGCAGAATGATGTCGTCACGCATTTCATTGACAGCCTGGTTGCCAGGTCGAATATCATTTACACGGATACCTCATATAAAATGGCCGAGGAATCCCGGTCACGCTGACAATGGGGCAGGCTTTTCGAGCTTGGCCAACCGGTAAGATCCGTATTTGAGCTTGCAGTCGTGCAGGAGCCAGTCGTCGCCCTGAGGGCTCATGCCGGCTTTAAAGATCGTGTCCATTACCGTTAGCTGCTCCACATTTTTCCTGAGCCGTGCCGGGTTTGCCACAAATACCTCGGCAAGGCTTTTTTTTATCCGCCAGTCCTGCTCGGCCTTGTTTGCAAGCCGGATGCCGTAAGGGCCGAGCTCCTGCTTGAAAGAATAAATATGGCGTTTGAAATCTCTGTCAACAAGTATTAGCTCGAGGATTCTTTCAATTCCGAACCATAGCGCCCTGAATGCGGCTGCGACAAGAAGGGAGAGCCAGATTGATTTTGTGATAAACAAGTAGCATGCGATGCCGCAACAGAGGGATACGTACAATCGATAGAATCCCAAAAACCACATAGAAGGTCTCTTTTTTAAAATAGTTTATTGAAATAAGTCCGCGATTATAGATTTTGACAAAAGCTGCATGAAACCCATATATTATCATGTGAAAAGGAGCGTCCGGAAGGAGGGCAACGGATGGAGTTGATGGTTGTCCTGGGAGGATCTGCAGCCTGTGGACAGCTTGCTAGCGGCTAATAAAATTGATGCGGTGACCGGGGCGTCTATGCCGTGGACGCCATAGACGCTACCGGTTGGCTCAAGAGGTTGCGTTACACCCTGAATTCCCGGTCCACGATTTCGTTGATGAACCGGTCGAGCGATACGGGATAATATTTGAATTTCGGACCGAAAATAAGTCCGGTCCGGATGTTCTCCTGACTACACAACTGGTCGTGAACCCTGTTGAGGTGTTCTTCGGGCTTCTCGTCGAAGTTCTGGACGTTGAAATACTCGCTTTCAATCTTCATGTTTTTCTTGTTTGCATAGGCGAACGAGAACATCCTGCCCTGAAGCTCCTTATCAAACGTCTCCGGGTCAAAAACGTCACCGAAGGTCTCGCCGAGCATCGAAGGGGTGATGATGAACTTCGGCGACACGTTTATCTTCCCGTTGATTTCCACGGACGCGGATTCGTTGGCTTCATCCGGCGCGACCAAAATGTAGGGGAGTTCGTGATAACCGGAAACAATGCCGGAAATGGGCTTGCGCAGAACGTTGGTTCTGTTAAAGATTTCCTTGAGGTATTGGTTTTTATCGTAGTCGAACATATGATAAAAATAATTTATTGAGAAATAAACGGCTTACTGAATCATAAAAAGATTCTTCTTTCCTAAAAAAATTCGTTTATGTCGGCATTGATATTTCATCGATTCATGACATACTCATCCCATTCACTGACATGCCCGGTCCAACGAAATGCCGCTCTTCACCATTTCCCCCGGCCGATAACATTTGTGTCCCTTCGCAAGCGTAAAGACAACGTTCTGCATTGAACAAAGAAACATCCTGACGCCTGACCCGACCGGGATTTTCCTGTCGAGCATGATGTCCACCGCAACGGTGTCTTTTTCATACCGCACGGCACCGACCATTCCGATCAGTTTCTCCTTGTAGTTTTTCATCGTGAAGACACGCAGGCCGGGCATGAGCGCCTTGTAGGCGCGGCTGTCGGCGAGGATTTCTTTGGAAGGGAAGTGGTAGAAGAGGAGGTATTGGTCGGGGTGGCAGGAAAAAAGAAAGGTTAGCAGGAGGAGGAAATTGATGAAAAAATATTTTTTCATAAGTTTTTGATAAAGTTAAAGGCATACTACTGGCGTAGGTGGCACCTTAAAATGAATAACGTCACGAGGACAGTAATATTTATGTTGTTTGGAGAATTCGATAGTAAAACGCGGTGATAAAGGACATGGAGAATAACTAATTTCAGATCCAACTTGAATTTGTCTATCAAGCATTGCCCTAACATCAACACTATCATTCAAAAAAGAGACTTGTGAAACCATACCTATAAGAACGCCGTTGCTGTCAACTATCTGTAATCCTGGCTTTAATTACTGATATTCTCTTTGATTTTTACCGAGACTGTCTGCTGGCCATCGAAAAGTAATCAAATACTGTGTATTTTGTTCCTGGTGGCAGAAAATTGTTAACACTTGAGCTGCAAGAAGGATAAGCAAAAAGATTTTTTTCATTTTAATCTTGCCTTGTAAAAAATAATCCTATCCACCAATTATTCATCACGCATTCTGTTATTTGAACGTCTATATTTGAAAATTTGTTACAGAAATATCATTTAAATTCCATACTGTCTATCGCCATTAAAAACAATATCTTATTCAAATCATGTCAACTATCTTATAAAGTCATATTTAATCAAATTATTGACAAAATATTTTAAATCCATTATATTTTTCGACCAAAAAACCAATTCGTTCGAAAGGTCTAATTATGGAAAAACCCGATGCCGGCGATGCGGCCACAAGACAGCTTATTCTCAAAACCGCCGGCGATTTCTTCGCAAAGTACGGTTTGTCCAAGACCACGGTTGACGACATAGCAAAGTCTGTCCGCATGGCCAAGAGCTCGCTGTACTATTATTTCAAAAGCAAGGACGAGATGTTCGCCGCTGTTCTCGAAAAAGAGACGGAGCAATTCAAACAGAAAATGACCGCTGCTCTGCAGGCAGTCGAAGATCCCCGGGAGAAGATCAAAACCTACGTGCTCGTGCGTATGCAGTGCATGCGAGAACTGCTCAACATGTACAACGCGCTGAGGGACGATTACCTCAGGCATTATGAATTCATTCAGAAAATGCGCGAAACCTATGATTTTCAGGAGCGGGAGCTGATGAAGATGCTTCTGCATGAAGGAAACAGCAAGGGCATCTTCAACATAAAAGATATTTCACTCACCAGCTATGCAATCATCGTGGCTATAAAAGGTTTTGAATATGATTGGGCGGTGCGATCCGGTGGGCAGACTGTTGAAAAAAACATGGATTCGCTTCTGGACGTGCTGTTCATGGGCATCGTAAAACGGTGAAAAGGGGCATCGAGGCGTGAAAAAGTTTGCCGACTTTGTTTTCAGGTTCAGAATTTGGATCGTCATCGTCACCGTAGGCATCACTGCTTTTTTCGGTTACCAGCTCAGGCACCTTCGGGTGAACAGCGATGTGATAAGCTATCTGCCCAAAACAGACAAGGCAGTGACGCTGTTCAACGAGATCGGAGAGAAATTCAATGGAAATTCCCTTGCGATCATCGCGGTTGAAGATCCGGCGCTGTTTTCGAGGCCGGCCCTTCTGCGCATAGACTCGCTCACGGAAAAGCTCAAGCTCGCTGAGGGCGTGTCGTCGGTGACAAGCCTTGCCAACATCATCGACGTCAAGAAAACGCCGGACGGCCTGGAAATAAGCAGGCTCGTTGACCTTGCCGAAATGCCGGATTCGCAGGCAGCATTTGACCGGCTCAAGGCCTACACGCTTTCCAAGGAGTTTTACAAGGGCAGGCTCGTTGACAGCAGCGCCAAGACCACGCTGGTGGTGTGCCAGCTCGCGGACAAAAGCGACAAGATGAAAACCGTTGAGGGCATCAAGAAGACCGTTGCCACGATGCATTTCCCGGCGCGCGTGTATTTCGGCGGCATGCCCGAAATGATTTATCAAATATCAATGGATATTTTTTCCGACCTCGCCAAGCTTGTTCCACTGGTAAGCCTGCTTATTATTCTCACGCTGTTCGTCAGCTTCGGCACGGTGCGCGGTGTGCTGGTGCCGCTTTTATCAGTGCTTATTGCAACGGTGTGGACGCTCGGTACCATGAGCCTGCTGCGCATCCCGCTTACCATCATCTCCGACATCATTCCCGTGCTGCTCATTGCCGTGGGAACGGCGCCGTGCATCCACATTCTCGGGAAGTTCGACGAAAAGCCCGAGGAACGCTACGGAAACCGCGGCGATGAACCGAAACGGGCCTTCCGCGAAGTCGGCACTCGCGTGATCCTTGCTGCGATCACCATCATTTTCGGGTTTACAAGCTTTATTTTCGGCTCGTACCTTACCATGATCCGGGAGTTCGGGATATTTTCGGCCCTTGGTGTTTTCTTTTCCCTCATTATTTCTACCATGTTTGTGCCGTCGGTGCTCACGTTCGTCAACGTAAAGCGCAGGGAAAATGCCGTAATAAAACCGAAAAACACCCTTTCCGGCAGGATCATGGCGGGCGCGGGCGCTTTTGTTCTTAAAAACGAGTTCCTGATTATCGGCTGCGGCATTCTTGTTCTTATTGTCGGCATTGTCGGATTTCCCCGCATCCAGCGCAAGGTTGACATTGTAGACTATTTCAAGGAAGGCACGGCGATAAAAACAACGGAAAAGATTCTGGAAAGCAGGTTCGGCGGGTCGCGGCCGATCTACATCCTTGTCAGAGGCGACCTGCAGAGCCCGTTCGTGCTCAGGGAAATGCGCACCATTTCCAAGTTCCTCAAATCCCTCGGCTGCGTGCAGAACCCGCAGTCTGTCGCCGACCTGATCGCCGAGATGAACGATGTGATGACGGGCGAGCGCATCGTGCCGGACTCACGGGCAAAGGTGGGCAACCTGTATTTCCTGCTCGAGGGACAGGACATTGTTTCCCGACTTGTCAACAGCGACAAGAGCGAGGGGGTGCTCATCGCGATGGTGGGCACGCTCGACGTAAAAAAGATGCGGACCATCGTCGACGGCATCGAATCGTATATCGCCGGCCTCGACACGGACCTCGCCGTGTTCAGCCTCTCGTCCGTTCCCGAGGCGGCTCGGCAGACGCTTTACCGGAATCAGATTTCCAGGATAAGCAAACAGGTCGAATATGATTGCAGGACACGCGCTCCGGTATGCAACGTTACAAAGGAGAAAGTCGAGGAGTTTCTCGGAAAACAGGGATATATGGCGTCATTTTCAACGGCTTCGGATTCACTGAGAAAATCGGTTTGTGTCGCTGTCCGCAATTCATTGATAGCCTCGTTGTCGGCCGGCCTGCGGTCCGACAGCGCCCTGTGCGCAATGCTCACCGAGGACATTCTCGAATTGTGCCACGACACCATCGCAGTGGGTGCAAACGTTTTTAGCAGGTATAAAACATTGTCCGGCCTTTCTGCCGGCGCTGTATCGTTTTCAATCGGGCACACGGGCATGCCGCTTATTTACCGGCACCTGGACGACAGCCTTGTAAAAAGCCAGGTGCAAAGTTTCATCATTGCGCTCGTTTTCATTTACCTCCTTATCGCATTCCAGCTCCGTTCATTGGTCGGCGGGCTTTTCGGCCTCATCCCGATCCTGCTTACCGTGGTGCTCATGTTCGGCATCATGGGTTTTGCCAAAATCCCCATTGACGTGGCGACCGTGCTCGCGGCCAGTGTGGCGCTGGGCATCGGCATCGACTATTCCATTCATTTCAGCGTGCGGTTCAAGACGTTTTACAAAGGCGGCGACAGGGTGGGTGAGGCGCTTGACAATACGCTCAGGACCACGGGAAGGGCGATCGTCATCAACGTGCTGGCGGTCTTCATGGGATTTGTCACGCTGCTTTTTGCCCGGCTCGTGCCGCTGCAGCATTTCGGCGCGCTGGTCGCCATCACCATGATCGGCAGCGGCCTCGGCGCGCTCACCCTGCTGCCCGCGACCATCATCATGACCAAGGGGGGTTTTATGAAAAAGTGGCAGGAAAGGGGAGAAATCCGGGAAGATTTGAATTAAGGAAAACGACTGTTTACAAACAATCATCAAAGGAAGTGTTACATGAAACAACTGGCTCTTATCGCGGTGCTGGCGTCGGGTCTTTTGTCGGCGGCATTTACCCAGGAAAAGGAGCTTAACGGTGATGAAATTCTTAAAAAGGTCGATGACGTTCTCTACGCCTCTAAGGACAAGGACATGCAGGTGCGCTTCGTGTTGATTGACAAAAACGGAAAAGAAAGCGTGAGGGACATGGTAACGCTTGAGAAGGGGCCCGACAAGCGGCTCATGAAATTCACCGCGCCCGCGGACCAGAAGGGGATTGGGTTTCTTTCCCTTCCGGACGAGGTGATGTATGTGTACCTGCCGGCATTCGGCAAAACGCGGCGCATCGCCTCGCATGTTAAAAACACCAAGTTCGCCGGCACCGATCTCACCTACGAAAATCTCGAGGCGAAACGGTATTCCGACAGCTGGAACGCCAAACTTACCTCACAGGACAGTGAATTTTACGTGTTGGAGCTTGCCCCAAAACCCAAAACGGTCACGGATTACTCAAAGCTTATGGTCAAGGTCAAAAAGGGTGATTTCCTCGCCGTCAAGATCGATTATTTCGACAAAAGCGGGACCAACTGCAAAACCATGGACCGAGGCAAGTTCGAAAAATACGGGAATTACTGGGAGGCGACCGAATCGGTGATGACCGACTTGAAGGAACAGCACAAGACCAAGCTGATTATGTCGGCGATCAAGCATGATACGAATATTCCCGACGATAAATTCAGTGAGAGATATTTGATGAGATGATTGTTTGTTAACGCAGGTTTGTGAAATTGTCATGCCCGGCTCAGACCGGGCATCCAGTGTGCAGATCAATGGAAGAATGGATTCCCGCTTTCGCGGGAATGACAATCGCAGGTTGTTGAAGAAGTGTTCCTTCACCTTGTATAGGGGGAATGTGACGATATGCTTAAACAGTGCTTGGTTATGTCAATGATCATGGTGGTATCCATTTTTATCCCTGCAAGGGCGCAGGAGGAAACCACGCCGCTTACCCTGTCGTGGAACGGTTATATCCTGGCCGACGACAGGGCGCATGTGAGCGGCGTTTACGATATGGCATGGCAGGAATACCGGCTCGACCTTAAAAGCGAGGTGAAGGCGTTCGGCAAGGCGAAATTCGCCAGCGATCTCTGGATACGCTCTCTCGGTTTCCCGTCCCCCGCAACCATAGCCGACCTGCAAAACACCGGCACGGTCTCCCCGCTGAACATTTCGCTGCGCGAGGGGTACGTCGACCTGTACGGCCTCGGGTTGAAGGACCTCGACGTCACCGTGGGGCGCCAGCGCATCGCATGGGGCACGGCAGACAAGATTAATCCGACCGACGTCATCAATCCCTACGACCTCGAAGACATCTGGGATTTCGGAAGGCATTTGGGGTCGGACGGAATCAAGGCGGTGTATTACATCGGTAATTTTTCGATTACCGGCGTGTTCGTGCCGCTGTTCAAGCCCGACGTTCTGCCCTTCGGCAATTATGTGAATGTGTTCATGCCGTCGGTGGGCACAATACCGTTTGTCAATATCAAAAACTTGAGGGACACCGTCATCATGCCGCCGCTCACGCTGCGGGACAATGCCATCGGCGGCATAAAGTTCGGGGGAAGGGTCGCCGGCGTTGACTTTTCCGTGAGCTATGCCTATTTCCGCGACGGCCTTCCGATTGCCGGCGGCCTCACGCTCGTGCCCGAGGCGACGAATCTGAGCGACCTGACTGCGGATTACATGAGAGACAGTCTCATTGACATAAAAGAAGCAACGATACGGCTGGAATACCCGCGGCTTCACATGGCCGGGGTCGATTTTTCCAGTGCCATCGCCAAGGTCGGCGTCTGGGGCGAGCTGGCGGTGTTTTTCCCGGAAAAAAGGACCGACATGGCCGTGACGTTCGGCGGCAACGACACCCTGGCGCAGTTTTTGTCGGGCATGGCGGCGGCGTCGGGCCTGACGTCCTCGCTCCCGCCGGCGCTTGACAACAAGCCATACGTGAAGTTCGTTGTCGGCATCGACTATACGTTCCCGGCCGACATCTACATCAACGCGCAATATATCCACGGGTTCATCCACGAAAGGGGAGACAGCATCGAGGATTACCTGATGGCCAACCTGGACTGGAACCTGCTCAACGACAAGCTCAAGCTGACGCCGATCGGGGTCGGGCTTGAGATCAAGAATTTCTCGAAGATCGCGGACAACTACGCCGTCGTCGGCCAGCCGCAGGTCACCTGGTATCCAATTGACAATGCGGAAATCGCGCTGGGCGCGCGGCTGATTGACGGGAAAAACGGAACGTATTTCGGGAAGATAAAAAATGATGACGAGGTGTTTGCGAGAGTGAAATATAGTTTTTAAGCAAGATTGGATGTGCTGACCGGTGGCTGGTGATTGCTCCTTCTTTTTATTCCCCGATAACTTCAATTCCATTCTGTGAATCAGGCGGACTTTTTTTTGCCGTGTCGGGCGCAAGCGCCTTTTTCATGCGGACATCCCGCAGGGAGTCCGCGGCAAGGTCCCTGCCCATGGCTCCCTGTGAAATCGCGTGAAGCCACCATCCGATGTTGCCGTCGAATTGTCCCAGGGTATAGATGATTTTATTGAGGGGGTTTTTTCCCGCCCATTCCAGTTCTTTTTCTATGCGCTTCCTCCGGGCGGCTTCCTGCCGGCCGAGCTCCCGTTTTTCGGTAAAGATGGGATAATAAACGGTCGCCGAGTTGCCGTGCAGATCGTACACCTTGATCGCAAGCGTCGAATGGGAAGAGTCGATTTTGAGGGTCTTAACGATCCCCTCGCGTTTCGAGCCCTTGAAATAAATACTCTCGTTGTAATCGTCCGAGCTCAACAGCGCTTCGCGTAGGCCGAATTCGCTTGTTGCCGTAAAGGCGACCACGAGCTGCTGCAGACTGTCGTTGGAAAGCGAGACGTTTTTTATTGCCGGACCGGCGCCGATGTCCGTTTCTGGAGCAAGGCGCATCGGATTGAAATACCAGGCGAGTTTATACGCGGCAGAGCCGGAATCGGTGCCATGCACTGGCAAGGGAAGAGGATATTGGACCAATCCTGCGTGTTCATCAAGTACGAACCCCATGCCCGCCATGCCGAAGGAAAATGCTATGCGGAGGCCGTTTTCGGTCCCTTTCGCGAGCATGGCGGAGGAAAAACTCCTCGAAAATTCTTCTGCTCTGTCAATAATTCCGAGCTTTGCCGCAAAGGACGTGTCCAGAAGCACCGGCGTGACGCCCTGAGCCGCGGCGCAGGTGCTGCAGGGAAAAAACAGCGTCTTGTTTTCGCTGCCGGAGGTGTAGTGCACCACGGCGGAATCGAACCGGAGCGCCTGTGGCATTGCGGAGAAAAAATAAACCGCCTTTACGGAAAGGTCCCTCAAGCGGTAGAGGCGGTCGAACCTTACGAGCACGTAATCGAATCCGCATTCATACGCCATGTGCTTGATCGAGTTTAGATCGTAGAGCCACTCGGCCCTGGTTCCCTCGCAGTAAGCGCATTCGTTGAAAAGCTGGGACCGCGGAGGGTTGAGCGGTAACACAAGGGGTTCTCCAGATACAATAACAAGCGAATCGGGATGCGATACCGGTATATTCGTCCGCGGCTGTTCACGGTCGTTGTTGAGGGCAACGGCGGGGATAAGCAAGCATAAAATAACCCATATATTGCGTTGAATCATCATAATTGGCGAATCGTTGAACCGGGTTTAAAAAACGATATAAAATACGCCTCGGTTATAAATAATATTTCGCGCGGCCCTACTTGTTAGCAATAACGCGAATGGTAATTCGTATTTTGAACTAAAAGTATTGACAAGTAACTCAAAATTCATTATATTTGACTTCTAAGTCAAAATAATATTATAGGAGTCAATATGGATCCTCGGCCCCGAGAAGTGCGCGATCAATTGGTCCATGATGCAAAGGTAAATCTTATTTTGGACGCTGCGCTTAAGGTGTTCGCGGAAAAGGGCTATCATGAGTCAAGACTTGAAGACATTGCCGCAACCGCCGGTTTTTCAAAGGCTTCATTATATAATTACCTTGAGGATAAGGAAGAGATTTTCCTTCTTATTCTTATAAGGTTGCATGAAAAAATCGTTGATGTCCTGAAAAAGGAAATCAAACCGGACCGTCATTTAAAAGACAACCTGCGCGAGATGCTCATCGCGATCCTTAAAATTTATAGTGAAAATTTTTCTTTTTCAATGAGTATGACCGATCTGAAAACCATGGCGCCAAACAGCATGCAGCGTTTCCAGGAACGCCATCAGCAATTGACCGCCCGCTTCAAACATTACAGCAAGGAAATGCTGGATTTATCGGCCGCGGTTTTTGCCGCCGGACGGAAGCGTGGTGAAATCGCCTCGCTCCTCGACGATAAAACGCTGTCGCAATTCGTTTCATCCATTGTCCGCGGCGTGATGTTCGAATGCAAGAGCTCCGGTAAGGTGGGAGAGGTAACGGCGCACGCGGACAAGATCATGGATTTCCTGACGAACGGACTTGGATTTACCAACGTACCGGCCCGCGGTTGATGACCGGCGCAATAGGTACTCAAGATTAAAACAGCGGAGTTGAGCATGGCGTATCAAAGGAAATTTATCCTGGCGGCATTGGGCGCGGCCGTCATGGTCTGCGCGCAGGCGTCCGGCCAGCAGTTGAGCCTGGAGCAGGTGATCAGTGAGGTTTGCACCAACAGCGATTCTGTGAAGATGATGAAGGAGACGGTCAAGAAGTCGGAACAAATGGTGCGCGAGAACTGGGCAAACGCTTTGCCGTACATTTCTGCGACAGGCGCCTATGTTCACAATTATGGATCCCCGTTCAGCAGCAGCGGCAGCAGCAGTTCGGGTTCCTCTCGTCCGCTTGCCAAGGAAGCCAGCACCTTTACCCCCATGGATTCCGCCATGGTTTCGGCTTTGGAAAGCGTCGCGCCCCTGCTGAAATCTTTTAGCAGCCTGTCCAATCCGGTGCATTCTAATATTTACATGGCAGGAATTTCATTCAATCAGCCGATTTATACTTTTGGAAAAGTCGGCCAGGCGATACACGTTGCGAAAACCTACAACCAATCGGCTCAATACAATTACCAGCGCAATATGCAGACGCTGCAACTCGGGGCGCTCGACGTGTTCTTTGGCGCTCTCACGTATCAAAAGAAAGCGGAAATTGCCGCACATTCGCTTGACCGAAAGAAAGAATTGAACAGTTTTCTGGAACGAAATTTTCGGAATGGGTCCGGAAGCAAAGCGCAGGTCCTCAAGACGAGGGCGGACGTCGCCGATCAAGTGGCCCAGATTATTGTCGCACGGCGTGATGCCAAGGTGGCGCGGATGAATCTCAACATGATGATGGGGCGGGCGCTCACCGATTCAACGGCAGTGGATACGGTTTCAATGCTCGACAAGGTCGTTGCCATGAACATTCCGCAACCCGAAGACGCCGCAAAAACAGCCTTGACAAACCGTGCTGATATCAAATCATTGAGGCTCCTCGCCGAAAGCACAAAGGGCGGGGCGAAAATCTACCGGGCCATGTACCTGCCGACAATAGGGGCGACGGGCTCGGCCGGATATACGAGGATGAACTCTGATCTCTCCTTGCTGAGCAACAACGGCAGTCCAAGCTGGTCGCTGGGCGTGGGCGCCCAATGGACGCTTTTTGACGGTTTTGCGAACAGCGCCAAGGCCGCTCAATACATGAGTGACGCGAACAAGCTCGAGATCGTCGCGTCCACCATGGAAAAAATGGTGGAAATTGAAGTTCGTTCGGCAATTCTCGAATGCGCGGCCGCGGACAGCAATTTGAACTCCTCAAAGGAAATGCTCAGCGCAGCGCAGGAGACCTACGACTTGACGAACAGCAACTTCAAGCAGGGGAGCGGCCAGTTTTCCGACCTTCAGCTCGCGGATGAAACCTTCCAGCAGGCTGAACTGGGAATGATAAATGCGAAATACCGTCAGACCAGGAGCCGCGCCGCTTTGCAGGTCGCCATGGGCTGTGACATTATCAAGATCAAGTAGACCGGATGATTTCAAGAACGTTGGAGGAGCTATGAACGCACGAAAAATGAACATTCCAATCATATCGGCAGCGGCCACCGTATGCATCGCCGCGGGTGCGGTGCTCATTGGCTGCAGTGGAAAGGACCCGCAGAAGCAACCAGCGGCTCTCCAGAACCGCGTCGATTCGGCCATGATCAAGGTGGTTGTTGCCGATGTCAACGAAGGTCCGTTCGAAGACTGGGGCAGCTACTCCGCCGACTTGCGAGGCATAGAGGATGCGAACCTTATAGCACCGGCGCAGGGCGGTCGCGTCAATTCTGTGAGGCAGGTCGGGACGTATTTCAAAGAGGGCGACGGGCTGTGCGATATCGACGGCGATAAGTATGGCGCCGCACTTGAAGCGGCAAAAGCCCAGGTCGCGGTAGCAAAAGGCGATCTCGACAGGGCCACTGCAAACGTTCAGAACGGTTCTCTCGGGCGCTCCGCGGTGGACGCGGCCAATCTTGCGTATCAGAACGCGAAAATGGCGCTCGCCACTGCAAGAAGGGCGTGGGAAGACTGCCAGTGCCAGGCACCGTTTGACGGCATCCTGGTAAGCCGGTATGTCGACAGGTTCCAGACCGTCGCGCCGGGGGCCTCGACGGTCCGGGTATCGCGCATCGGTCAACTGGAGGCCGTTATCGCCATACCCGAAGCCGAGGCGTTTTCCTACGAGGAAGGGATGAAAACCGAATTCCGGCTGCTCCAGCATCCAGAAAAGCCTTATGACGGCGTGCTCAGGAGTCTCGACCGGGCCGTCGATTCAAAATCGAGGACCGTCACGGCCCGCATTGTGGTTTCGAACAGGGACGGCGCACTCAAACCCGGCATGGTGGGACGCGCGAACATTCTGCGGAAGAAATATGCAAAGGCGATTGTCATTCCGTCAACCGCCCTGGTGCGCCTACAGAACGGGGTTGCGGTGATGGTGGTCGAAAACGGAGTCGCCAGACAGCGTATTGTCTCGGTAGGTGCAACAAACACGGACACCTCGCTTATCACGAATGGACTGCACGCCGGCGACAAGCTGATCGTCGCCGGAGCATTCCAGGTGAGCGACGGTACAAAGGTGGCGTTCTGAAAGAGCCGCGTGCGAGCGTCGGCTGCGTTTACAAAAGGAAGCGAGACGTGCAATGACCAAGTTTGCGCTTAAAAACCCGGTTTCGGTGATCGTGCTTGCGGCGTTGCTGTTCATTACCGGCATGGTGAGCTTCGGCGGATTGAAAAGGGAATCTTTCCCGGAAATCAAGATACCGTACATTTACGTCACCACGGTCTATTCGGGCGCGAATCCGCCCGAGGTGGAAAATCTCATCACTCAGAAGATCGAGGACAAGCTCGACGGCATCGACGGGGTCAAACAGATGACCAGTTCGAGCAACGAGAGCTATTCGACCATTTTCCTCGAATTCCAGCCCACGGTGCAGGTGGAAGACGCGCTCCGCCGCGTCAAGGACAAGGTGGACCAGGCCAAAAGCGACCTGCCGCTTGACGCGGAAGAACCGATCACCCAGGAGCTCAATTTCTCCACCATACCGGTTGCCAACATCGCGTTCTACGCCGATTACGACATGGAGCGCCTTGAGAGTCTCGTTAATAACCTTAAGGACCGAATGGAGAAAATCCCGGGCGTTCTTGAGGCCAAGGTGCTTGGAAAGCAGGAAAAAGAAATTGCCGTGGATGTCGACCCCGCGCTGCTGAGGGAGTACGGATTGACGTTGTCGGACATATCCAAAGCCATAACGAACCAGCATACCAACGTTCCCGGCGGCACCATGATCACCTCGGGTTACCGGTTTTCCATAAAGATCACGGGTGAGCTGACCGATCCCGACCAGTTCAACGACCTCATCGTGCGTTCGGTAAACGACAGGATGATCCGGATCAAGGACGTGGCCAAGGTATCATTCACCTACACCCGCGACCGGCAGACCATCTCGCGCACCAACGGAAGACCGTCGCTCACTCTCACGGTTGCGAAGCGCACCGGAGAAGACATCGTCCGCATCGTCGATGAAGCAAAGAAGGTCATTGCCGAAGACCAGCAGCACTGGCCGGCGGGGACGCATTACGAAGTCTTCTACGACATGTCGAAAAACATCCGGCAGATGGTCTCCGAGCTGGAAAACCACCTTCTCATGGGAATCCTGCTCGTGCTGCTGGTGTTGAGTTTCTTTCTCGGCGTGCGCAACTCGCTGTTCATTTCCACGGCGATCCCGTTCTCCATGTCCATCGGGTTTATTGTGCTGAGTCAGCTTGACGTTACGCTCAACATGGTGGTTCTTTTCTCGCTGGTGATGGTGCTGGGAATGCTGGTGGACGACGGCATTGTCGTGGTGGAAAACATCTACAGGCATTTGGGAATGGGCAAGAGCAGGCACCAGGCTGCCCTCGACGGGACACGGGAAGTAATGGTGCCGGTATTTACCGCGACGCTCACCACGGTCGCGGCCTTCACGCCCGTGCTTTTCATGCCGGGCGTGATGGGCGAATTCCTGAAATACCTTCCGGAAACGGTCGGAATAACACTGTCGGGCTCACTGTTTGTCGCCTTCATCTTCAACCCGGTGTTCGCTTCGCTGACCATGTCGAACAAGGAGGCCCACAAGCTTGACGGCGAGGAAAAAGGCTGGTTCGAGCGGTTCAAGGAATTTTACAGAAATGTCCTGCGCCGCTCCCTTAAGCATCCGTGGATCCTTGCCGCATTCTGCCTTGCCTTCGTCTTGTCCGGCATTTTCGCCTATTTCAAATTCGGGCCCGGTGTCGTATTCTTTCCTGTGATCGAGCCCGATGTTGCGTCGGTACAGATCGAGGGTCCGCTTTCGCAGGACATTGCAATAACCGATGCGATGATCAGGAAACCAGAGTCGGTTGTGCTGTCGATGCCTCCGCGTGTTGCTTCGGTAAAGACCGTAAACACCATTGTCGGCTCCGGAAAAACGTCGAGGATGGTTTCAAGCGCCCAGGCGGAAAGCAACAAGGGGTACCTCGACATCGTTTTCAAGGATTTCGAAGAACGCGACGTTTCGTCTTATAAAACCATGAAATGGCTCGAAGACACCCTTCGCGGCATTGTTCCGGGATGGAAATTACAGGTGATAAAGCAGGCCATGGGACCTCCGACGGGAAAAGCGGTGGAGCTGGAAATAGGCGGCGACGATTATGCGCAGCTGAGTCTTCTTGCCGACAGCATCATGGCTGTTATCCGCACCGTGCCCGGACTGACGAACGTTACGACGGACTACGACCCTGCGCGACCGGAGATCCGCGTCAACGTGGACCGCGAGCAGGCAAAACGCATGGGATTCTCCACCCTCGATGTCGCATCGGCGGTCCGCGGCTCGATTTACGGATACGAAGCGGCGAAGTACCGTGTGGGAAAGGACGAGTATAAAATAATGGTGCGGCTCGCGCCCGACGTGCGCGAAAACCTGAACGGGCTCAACGAAATCGTGATCTCCAAGGACGGAAAGGAAGCGCCGCTGTCAAGCGTTGCAACAATTGCCCAGGGAGCCAACATCGCGTCGATAAAGCATATCGACGGCAAGCGCTCCATCCAGGTTACCGCCGAACTCGCCCCCGGACAGAAAGACGAACGCGGTCCGAAGGCGATGGCGGTTGCGGCCGTCAGGAAAATCCGTGCACCCGCCGGGTATAGCGTGCGCCCCGGCAGCGGCAACAGGATGCAGGCCGAATCCAGCAGTTTTCTTGTCAAAGCGTTTTTTGTCGCGATGGGACTTGTGTTCCTCACCATGGTGTTCCAGTTCAATTCGCTGTATCAGCCGTTCCTTATTCTCATCGGCATCTTTCTTTCGCTTGGCGGAGTGTTCTGGGGGCTGCTGATCACCAACAAATTCTCTGCGTTTGTCAATCTCATTACGGCCGGCAGGGCGGACATGCGCGACGTGACGTTTGCAATCCTGATGAGCGGCGTGGGCATTATTGCGCTGGCGGGGGTGGTGGCCAAAAACGGCATCGTTCTCATCGACTTCATGAACCGGCTCAAAAAAAGCGGCCGCCCGCTGCACGAAGCGGTCGTCGAAGGCGGCGCCACCCGTCTGCGTCCCGTGCTTCTGACCGCCATCACGGCCATGATCGGCCTGCTGCCTCTGGCGACGGGGTACGGCATTGATTTTCTTCACCTCGGTTTCATGTCTCGCTCGGCCACCACGCAGTGGTGGGCTCCCATGGCATGGGCGATTTTCTGGGGGTTGCTGTTCAATACCCTGCTCGTCCTCATTGTGACCCCGACATTCTATTATACGTGGGAAAACTGGCGCGCCAAGGTAAAATCACGCAAACTCGCAAAGTCTTAGCCGGCGCATAAAACGGCATGCCAGGCTTCAACGGCAATAGGGTTTTTTCCCGCCTTGTTGCGCAGGAAACCTTTTCCAATGAGACAACTGAGCGGCTGATGTTGTAAGACCGCAAAAAAACAATGTATTTTGAAATAAAAAATCGGGGCGATTCTTATTAACAAACAGGAACAACGATGGCAAAAGTCCTTTTTGTCGAGCCGCCGCCCACCCTTGATTGGACCGTAGGGTCCAAAGTATCGAAGGCGGGAAGGCGCCATCCCTGCCTGAACGAGACCGGCGAACAGGTGTACAGCTACCAGAACCTTTCCTGCGCCGCGGTCCTCCGCAATTCCGGCCATGCCGTTGCATACCTTCATTGTCCCACACTGCAGCTCGATCTCAAAATGACTAAGGACGAAATTTCAAAACGCAGGCCCGACGCGCTGGTCATCATGGTCGAGCACATCAATGCGCCCGTGGCGTGGGAGGTGAGCAGGCACGCAAAAGATTCAGGAATCACCGTGATCTGGGTGGGGCCGTTCGTAACGGCGCTGCACGAAAACGAAATCAAGCGCGCATGCGCTGATTTTATCCTGCGCAGGGAATGGGACTACTCGGTGGGGCGTCTGCTCGACACGCTCAAAAACGGAAAAGACTTTTCAGAGATAAGAGGTCTCACCTGGAAAGACCCATTGGGTGCGGTGAGGATCAATGAAGACGAGCCCGCCGTCGAAGACCTCGACCGCCTTCCCATCCCGGCGTATGATCTTCTTGATTTAGGCAAATTCTACGAAAGCGTCTTTGTCGCGTTCCCGGCGGCCACCATGATCACCTCGCGCGGCTGCCCGTTCAACTGCATCTTTTGCTCGTACCCGCAAACGATCTACGGCCACAAGCACCGCGCCATGTCGCCGGAGCGGGTGGTGCGGGAGATCGAGTATCTGGTCAACGACCGCGGCGTGAAGGAAATCCGCATCGACGACGACACCTTCAACATCGACCGCCAGCGCGTTATTGACATATGCAAACTCATGGTCGAGCGAAAAGTGAAAGTTGCCTACTCGGTGCAGGCGCGCGCCCAGCTCATGACCGAGGAAATGGCATACTGGCTCAAAAAATCGGGGTGCCGCATGGTGCTCTACGGCGTGGAATCGGGCAATGAGGAGGTGCTCAAACACATGCGCAAGCGCACCACCAAGGACGAGATACGGCGCGGCGTGGCCATCGCCAAGAAGCACGGCATCGACGTGCTCAACTGCATCATGCTCGGGTTTTACTGGGATACCAGAGAGACCATGGAGGAATCCATCCGCTTCGCCTTTGAGCTGAACGCCGAGTTCACGCAGGTGTCGGCGCCCACGCCGCTGCCCGGCACCGATTATTACAAGCTTCTTAAGGAAAACAACTGCCTTCTAACCGAGGAATGGGACCAGCACGACAGCGTGCACCATTCAGCGGTTGCGCTGCCCAACCTTTCGAACGAGGAGATCAACCGCTATCTTACCTCGTTTTACCGCAGGTATTACCGGAGGCCGAAATATTTGTGGATGATGGCGCTGCGGGCGCTGCGGTCGTGGGGGAATTTTACGCAGAGCGTGAGGAAGGCCAATGTGTTGTTTACAAAATAAAAATCGGCCTTTTGATGCCGGTACCGCTGATGGCCCTCGCGCAAAGACGGCGATGTCGGTGTGGCGGGGCTGACGTGCACAGGCACGATTTTACCCGCGGCAATGATGACATCCTCGAATCACTGTAAGGAATCGTCCGGTACGATACCGTGGAGTCGCTTGTTGTCAAGTATCGTGCACGGCAATCGATATCCGGAATGTCTAAATATAGATCCGCGGCTAAATCCTGTTGGCGGAGTGGCGCAGTATTAAAAGCCGGTTCTGCAAAGGTAGTGAGCCCGTCTTGAGGAGACCTTGTCATCCAATCGCATTGTACATCGCTCAGGCATCAATCATTTTCCCCCGCTTCTCATGGCGACCCTCTCAGTGCATCACACCCGGCACAAGCGAGATCAGGATTTCCAGAAAGATGAGCGCGATGATGATCCATTCGAGCATTTCGAGGCGCTGGCTCGCGGCGGTGTCGTGGATCTGTTTATAGAAATCCTCTATGGTGTCGAGCTTGCGGAGGATGCTCGAGTTCCATTCGCTGACGTGGAACCGCTGTGAGGCGAGCCGGTACACCCGCGCCAGGAACTGGTCGCCCAGGAGTTTTGGCGCGTTGCTCACGCGTTCGAAAAGAATGGCGCCCTCGAGTTGCATGGTCGATATGCGGCGCGCGATGCGCGGCGTCCATCCGGGCACGAGGCGCAGGAGCCTTTGCGGCCGCGCCGACAACTCAAACGATGTATCGAGCGATGAATCAAGCTGGTAATCGAGAAAGCGGAGCTCGAGCAGCTCGATGTTGGCGAATTCAAGCACGGAACGTATGTCTTCGGCATCACGGTCGAAGATCATGGCCGCGTTCCAGTCCACCAGGGTGACGTCGCCGTCGCCGTAGGAGATGCGGCAGGTGAGCGCGTCCGCGGTTTCCGATTCGGAAAGCGATCTGCGCTCGGCGCGCAGGACCTGGGCAAGCAGGGCGCCGGCGCGTTCGTGGAGCGTTGCGGCAGGACCTCCAAGCTCGAAATCGCCGATTTCGAAGATAAGATAGTCTTCCACGGGCACCGATACGAGCGGGTGATCAATGGCGTCGCCGAGCGCCTTGGTGACGTTGCTGGCCCTGCGGCGCGCTTCCGCGGGCAAGGTCTCGCTTTCGTCCACCGCGATGCTCAGGTCGCGCAAGTCGGCAAGAGCGCCCGACACGGGGATGTCGTAGGAAATAGACAGCGCGCCGAAATCGTAGAAGGTAAGCGATACGGCCCGCGACAACTCGCGGCCGCCGATACTCGGGATTTCCCGCGAGACCTGTACAACGGAGAGCGGCTGCGGGTCAAAGCCGAAATACTTGGGCGCGCGACGGTTTTTATTCAGCAGCGTTGCATGGCCGCCGAGCGCGGGAATGCGTTCCAGGCATTTCGACAGATTGGTGGCCCTGCCGATGTCGAAGGCATATAAAACGTGGCATATTCCTTTGCCGATCGTCACAGGCTCTCCGCTGCTTTTCATGGGCCATCCTGATGGGAAATTTTAAATTAAAATAACCGCCGCGACGGAAAAGCGTGAAGGATATTTGAGGGGATGAAGCAAAACCTACGAAACAGCCTTTTCCTCCTCTTTAATCGGCACCCAGAACAACAGCGTCATCGCCGGGATTGAAACGCAGAACGCCATGATAAACATGTTGAGGTAGCCCATGCGCTCGACGATCACGCCTCCGAACCCTCCAAAAAACGTCGAGAACAGCGACATGATGGCAGACCCCACCGCATAATGCGCGGCCTTGAATTGTGGTTTACAGGTGCGCAGGATGAAAACGATGAGCACCGCGTTTCCGAGTCCGGCGGCAAGCTGCTCGTAGCAGTGGACGGCCGCGATGGTGGCCAGCCCCGAGGCGGTGGAGGCAAGGGGCTTTTGGTAGGCGAGCCAAATATAGGCCCAGATATTTAAGTTCATGAGGATGGTCAGCGGCCAGATCGCCTTTTTAAGCCCGGTCTTTTTTATCCATATCCCGCCGATCGAAGTCCCCGCGATCGCGCCGAACGCGCCGAGGAGCCCGGACAGCCATGAGAGCTGCCCTTTGGTGACCCCGAGTTCACGCATGAGAAAAGGCGTCCCCATGGAAAACAGGATTTCGTCCCCCACTTTGTAAAAGACGATGAAGACGAGGATGAGAATGAACCGGTCCTGTTTGCTGTAAGTGACGAACGCGCCATAAAATTTTCTCAGGATTCCAACCAGCGAAATATTTTCATCCGGCCTTTTGTGCTCGACGCGGGGGAGATGCCGTAAATGGAAAAGAGTGCAGCCAAGCATTGCCAGGCCGGCGCAACCGAATGCCCAGCCCCACGGTGCGTAGTTATTGCCGGGATATAATCTGGAGAACGCAAACGCGGCGGCAATTCCAACGAGCCCGCTCCTCGCAAGGATCATGGCGATCCGGTAGGCGAAAACGCGGTAGCCCGTGTATGCGGCCTGGTCAGACCGGTCGGGAAGGCCCTCCATGTAATAGCCGTCTATCGAAATGTCGTTCGTGGCGGAAAGGAACGCGAGAATGACAAATAAGAGCGCGATGAGTGCGATAAATCCCGCCGGCGAGCCCTGAGCCGGGATGATGAAATTGATAAAAGCGATAAGGGCGGTGAAGAGCGTAATGAGCGCCTGAACGCCGATCATCCAGCCGCGTTTAGTGCCCAAAATGTCAATGAAGGGGGCCCAGATGAATTTCACATTCCAGGGGATGCCGAGGAAATTAAGATACCCGATATACCGTTCTTTCATGCCGATGTCGGTAAAAAACACCGACGACATGAGCCGGATGATGCCGAAGGGAAGCCCTTCGGCGAAATAGGTGGTGAAACACCAGATCGAAGGTTTTGCAAGCGGGGATTCTTTCATATCGGTAAATAAAAATAGGGTCCGCCATGGCGGACCCCGTGAAAAATCGAGTACGGAATTCTACTACTTCGCGATGAAAATATCCGGCCACCGGTCGTTGCCGGTGTGGTAGGTCAGCCGCACCGCCTTGTCCTGCGGCGTGCCGATTTTCCAGATATAAATTTCATAATCATAAATATCGTGCTCCTGGCCGAGGATCGTGGCGCCCCATACCATCCACTGGCCGTCGGCGCTGATCTGCGGGAAATACTCATGGGAACGGCGGCCGGGCAGGTCCATGAACCTGAATTTCTTGTCCACGGCCAGGCCCGCCGGGATCGCCAGTGGCTTTCCATTGGCGTCAACGTCGATCTTCAGCTCCTCGGTGCTGCCGTTGCCCTGGCCTTCGTTCATGCGGATAACGGCCTTGTTGTCGGGGAACCACGAGATCTCGCAGCCGGCGCCGGTGGTGTACCATTCTTTTCTGTCAAAATTCCATATGCCGGTCTGGCGCGAGGTGCCGCGCAGGGTGATGGCGAGGCATTTGCCGTTCGGCGATAGTTCCGGCTGCTGCGCCCAGGTGTTCTTCTTGAACTGTTTCTCGGCGTCGAAAATCTCCTTTTCCTCTCCGGAGGCGAGGCACTTGATGAACACCTTCGACGCGCGCGCGAACACGATGGAGTCTCCGGTGGGCCGCCACGTTCCCCACACCGCGTTCTCCGCGACTTTTTTCTCGCCCGTGCCGTCGGGCTTGACGGTCCAGAGGTCCCATTTGTCGTTCTTCTCGGCGTCTTCCTCCGGGACCCAGCCCGATTTGCTGCGGCAGAAGAGAATGGCGGCGCCGTCGGGCGAGAAGCGCGGGAACCAGTCGACGTTGTTCGGCGTGTTGGTGACGGGTTTCTGGTCGGAGCCGTCGGCGTTCATGATCCAAATATCGTGCTTGGTGTTGGCGCGCGAGGTCGACCAGACGATCTTTCCGTTCAGCTTTCCCTTGAACGCATCGAGAAGCTTCTGCTCGTCGCCGGACGGCTTGGCCGGTGATCCGAGCGGCGCTTCCTGGGCAAGAAGCAGGGAAAAGGATGCGAGAACGCAGCCCGCGATGAAAAGTAATTTTTTATGCATGTGGACTCCTTTGAAGTGAGATATGGTGATTGGATTACCTGAAAATAATTGTCACTGAATTGGATTAAAAGATTCTTTCCACTGTTACTTTTAAACAACCATCAATCCTTAGAGTGTCATTCCCACGAAAGCGGGAAACAATATCCATAAAGTTACCCTTAATTACTTCATTTCCATAGGCTGCCACAACTGGCCGTAATCGTACAGGTCGCGGGCCACCATCATGTAAACGACGACCCGCTTCTTGTCGAGCATGTTTTTACGCGCGCGGTACCACTTGTCGCGCACGAGCGGCCCGCCGCCCCAGCTCGTGACGATGTCGACGGGAATGCCCGTGTTTGCGGCGATATGCGCGCCCACGCCCGCCGCTTTGCAATCGACAAGCTCGAACACGCCGGTGAAGCTGTCGCCGATGAGCATGACCGGCGAATCGGGGTTGTTCCCTTTGTAAAGAGTGCCGTCCGGGTTGTGAACCTGTCTGGCGCTAAGCTCCACCGCGGCGAACGCGGCCTTGTCCGCTTCGGCGAGCTTGTCCACGATGTCGCCCATCCGCGAGAATGTGGTGTCTTTCTCGGTGTATTTCACCGGAGTCTTCGACGCGTCGCCGTACCATGAAAATTGTTTTATGCGATCGGCGATGAGTTTCGCGGCGATCTCAAGACCGCGGTCTGTCCAGTGCGTGTCGTGCCTTTGGTATACCGCTTCCTTGAACTTTGCGTCGTCTTTTTTCGCGGCAAGAAACGCGGGCAGCAGGTCGATGACCTCGACGCCCGCGGCCTGAAGGTCCTTGAGAAATTTCCTGGAATAGGGATGGATGATGCCGTAAAGGTCTTTTGGTGTATTGTCAACCGGCAGTTTTTCGAAGTAGATGTCGGATTTATTAGGCACAGGTACGAAAATCAAGGAAATATTCTTGCTTTTGAGGAATTTGTTGAATTCCACAAGCTGCGGAATCGGATTCTTGTCTTTTGCCTGGAGCGACATGTCGCCGCTGTTGAGGTAGAGCGGCTCCCCGCTGAAAAACAGCCAGTTGTCTTTTCCCTTGAAGCCTTTCTGTGCGGGCGGCAGCGTCTTTGCAAATGCGAGCACCGCCCGGCGGAACGGCTCGTCTTTCTTTGCCCAGACGGCGTAATCGCCGAATGCTTTCGTCTCCTGATCGAACCTGGCGTTGTTTTCCCTGAAATTTGCCGACACCGAGGTGTCGATGCCCGCCGGCACCGCGGCCGCTTGCGGCTGATTTGCCGGCGCGGCAGTAGGCGCCGCCTGTTTTTCCGCAGGGAAATCCACCAGGAAAACGTTGTAAAGGATTTTTCCCAGGGGATTGCCTTTGATGACGACAAGCGGATTGTCCACGGTCAATCCTTTGAGCTCCTTCACCGCGCCCTTGTCCATGTCGGGCGTGGGCCATTTGGCCTGTCCGTTCATGTCAACCACGTCGGTGTTGAGCTTTGGATACCAGTAGGAGGCGAGCAGGTTCGCCCAGTCGATCACCTGTTCCTTTGTCAAGACCGTTTTTGAATAGTCGTTGCGGATGTAGCCAAGGGTTTTCTGAATGACGGCCTTATCAACCGAGCTGATGTTCAGCTTTGCGTATATTTCTTTGAACCCGTCCCTGTCCTCATCGAGTACCGTGGCGTCAAGGAATTTCACCCACGGCTTGAACTCGATCTTCATCCAGATCTGCGTCGAATCGCCGGAGCCGTGGAGGTAAACCGCCGCGATTTCCTGATAAGGCATGAAAACCGAAGGGTCGGCCCATTTTTCGGAGACGATTTTCGAGCCGAGCTTCGCGAGATCGTCGTTTTTCGTCACGTCCCAGAGTTTCGCCTGCAGCGGGTCCCAGGCCATGGGCAGGTCTTTTTCCTCATTGGTAAGCGGGGTTTTCGCAAGGGTCGCGCACACGTCGGTGACCGTGCCGCCAAAGGTGAGGCCTGCAAGGCCGATTTGCTTCGGCGGCCTTTTCGGGTTCACGGCCTGCGGGTCGAACCGAACGGGATTGGCGGTGTATGCGGCGTAATCGAGGTTGGCCAAAGTAGGCACGCTGATCCTGCGGATCATGGTGCGCGAGGTGATACGGTTGTATCCCTTGTTGACGGTTTCGAACGGGGCGGCGCTGACCGAGGTGATGAAAAAAGCAGCGGCGGCCATTAAAAAAACGACTTTTGACTGCATGAAAGAAATCCTTTTCTACTCGTTTGATGCCATGGCAAGCGGGACGTCCTTCCATCCCTCGTTTCCATACCGGAAGTCGCGCTCCACCACTTCCCATATGACAAGTTTTTTGCCCTTGAGCAGGTTCACCTTGCGCGCGAGCGATTCGCGCACGAGCGTCGAAGCGCCGCCGTCGCTCACGATGGTGGCGATGGGCTGCGAAAGCTCTTTCGCGAGGTGCGCGATCCAGCCGGCCGAGCGCGGCTCGTCGGTCTGGTAGATGCGCGAAAAGCTGTCGCCGATGAGCACGATCTGCGAATTCTTAGAATCGTCTTTGTAAAGGTGCCTGCCGGTCTCGGCCCCGGCGGCGTCGCGCTCAACCTGATATACCTGATAACAGCGGGTCTTTTCGGTGGCAAACGCCACCGAAAGATCGTTGACCTTGAACGCGGGAAGTGTGGTCATGACGCCCACGTCGCCGGTCCTGTCGATGAAGACCGAGTCGAGGACATATTCCGTCGTACCCGCCCGGTACCACGGATATCGCTTGATGCGGTCGGCCACGGTGCGGGCCGCGACCATGACCCCTCTCGCGCGCCAGTGCGTGTCTTTTGACAGATACATCGAGTCTCCGGCAGTGGAGTCATTTTTACGCTCTGCGAGAAAGGGGGTGAAAAGATCCACCGTCTCGATGCCGGCGGTGCGCAGGTCGCGGATGGCCCTACTCGAATTTCCTTGGGCAGCGGTCTGTGCCGGATTTGCATTTTGGGCGAGCATGTCGGGGTAGATGCTCGGTTTACCCGGAACCACGACCACCAAAAGGTCCACACCGAATTCCGCGAGCTGCTTTTTGAATTTGACGGCGGCCTGTATGGGGTTGTCGGAGACCACCTGGTCGTTGGGATCCACGATGATGGCGCGCTTGTCAAGAACATAGGGCCGGATCAGGTAATCGACGTCCTGTTTGTAAAAGAACCACGCGTTCCTGCCGAGAACGCCCTTTTCGCCGAGGTCACGGTACAGGGCATACCGGAGGAAGAACATGATCGGCCGCGCCCACGTCGTGTAGATCGAGGTGTTTTCGATTTCCTTTTCATAAGGCCGCAGATACTTCGCGTCCCAGAAAATCACCGGCAGGTTTTTAACGACCAGCAGCGCTTTTACTGCAGCCGACGGTTTTCGGTACCGCGCGGCAACTTGCGCGGTGAACGCCCTGGCTTCCGAGCAGAAGCGCGCCGATGCCGCGCGGTCGCCGTTGCGCAGGCTTAACAGAAGAGAATCAAACGGCTTTGCGTAACGATCGATTTCCTGAACGGATTTCGAGGACTGGCTGGCCTTGACATGGCGGTTGAACGTCGAAACGGTCTTTTGTAATTCCGCAACGTCAACCATGGCCTCGTCGGCCTGTGCTTGGGGCCGCTGCGAGTCCCATGCCGCGCCGCTGTCGACGCCGGCCGATGGAATCTCGGCGGCCATCGAATCAACCCGCGCCTGAATTCGGCCGATGAGCCGGTTCATTGTCTCCGCGCGTTTGACCGGAGTGATGAAGGTGTCTTTGAACAGGTCAAGCACCTGGATGCGTTGGCCGGTCGTTTTTTCCACTATGGCCTGCGAAACGGGCACGGCGAAAATGAGGAACAGAAAGATCGTGCTGAAGATGGCGGCTGCTTTTTTCATGGTTTGTTTCCCTCCGCCTTAAAACTGAAAGTACAGGAAGGGACTGTACGTTTGCGTGAACATGCCGAGTATGGCGTACAGGAAAATGATCATGCAGATGATGAGCTTGCCGGGTGTAATGCCCTTTGCAATCCAGTTGTACGCCTGCATGGGCTGCCATACCAGCGCGGCGCAGATCAGCATTTCAAAGATGTGGCGCGTGGAAAAGATTTCCGCGCTCAAAAGCGGCGCCGATGCGGCGCCGGACACGACGCCGGTCATGGCGCCCCAGTACAGCAGCGCCTGGTGGAACGACGGCGCGCGGAACTGCACCCAGCCGAAAAGTATGATGACAAAGGTGAATGCGACCTGCGTCCAGCCCGGCGCCCAGGAATATGCGGTCTTCTTGTTGAGCACGCGCTCGTAAATAAGGAACGCGCCTTGGTAAATTCCCCACAATACGAAGGTCATGCTCGCGCCGTGCCACAGGCCGCACAGGAAAAAGGCGAACCCGAGGTTGAAATAGGTGCGGGCCGTGCCCTTGCGGTTCCCGCCGAGCGGGATGTACAGATAATCCATGATAAAGGACGACAGGGTCATGTGCCACCGTTTCCAGAAAATTGAAATGCTTTTGGAGAGATAGGGCGCATTGAAATTTTTCGGGAATTCTATGCCCATCATGCGTGCGAGCCCCACGGCCATGTCCGAGTAACCGCAGAAGTCGAAATATATTTGGAACGAATACGCGATCACGCCCCACCACGCGTTGAGCATGCCGGGAGCATCAGCGCCGAACGCCGCGTCCGCGATACCGGCCGCCGGGTCGGCAAGAAGGATTTTTTTGGCGAACCCGAGCATGAAAATCGCGGTGCCGCTGGCGAACTTTTCCCACGAATGGGTGCGCACCATCAATTGGTCCGCGACCGACTGGTACCGGATGATGGGGCCCGCGATCAGGTGGGGGTACAGGCCGAGAAAGCACGAGAACGCGCCGAAGGTGGGCGCCTGTTTTGCGTCGCCTTTGTAAACGTCGATCACGTAGCTCAGCGCCACGAACGTGTAAAACGAAATGCCCGAGGGCAGAAGCACCTTGAGAATATGGAACAGGTGCGTGGGCCCGCCGCAGACGTGGATAAGGCCGTTGAGTCCGCCCATGAAGAACATGTAATACTTGAAAAAGCCGAGGAGCAGGAGATCGGTGACAATGGCGAACACCAGCGCGGTCTTTCGCCGCTGTTTCGTGGCGTCGGGTTTGACGATGATTTCGGCGCATAAATAATCTTTATAGGAGGTGATGAACAGGAGAAGCGTGAACCACGGCACGAGCCAGCCGTAAAACACGTAGCTCATGATCGTGATCCACATGTTCTTGAGATAGAAATTCTTCCACTTGAACGGCAGGGCGAAATAAACCGTCAGAAAAATGGGCAGAAAATAAAACAGAAAGATGTGCGATGAAAAGACCATGCTCGGTTCTCCTGTGAGGCCCCTTCGAAGGTGCTGTGGTTACTGTACTATATCGGCCCGTACGGCATAGTATTTGTTAAGGTCCGAATCCTGGTACTCATCCTCAACGTTGTCCTTCCAGATTTTGTCGATGGGTGTGATGAGCCAGAGTTTGTGCTTTGCACCCACTTCCATTTTTTCCACGGTCCCCGAAACGTTCTTTTTCATGGCGTCCTTGATCTGGGAACGGGGGATGAGCGGGTTGTAATGGCCCACCAGGATGTCCTGCGCCTTGTACGAACCCTTCACCACGCTGAGCACCCGGTATTTCATGATGTAAACGTAGTTATAAAGGTCGTTGGAGGCAAACTTGCCCGGGATCTCGGTGATGCGCGCGACAACGATGAGTGTATCGGATTTTGCAGGAGCACCCTTTGCGGCCGCTTGCTTCGGGGCCGGCGCTGTTTTCTGCACCGATGGAGCTGCCGCCTTTTCCTGTTCTGCCGGGGCGCTTTTCGCGGGCTTGGCCGTGGTCTTTTGCGCCGCAGCGGAATCGGTCTGGCCGCATGCGGAAACGACAAGAAAAACGCCGATCAACGCAGCGCAGATATATACAAGTACGCGTTTCATGAAAACCTCCTATAAAAAAGTGACAAAGTGACAAATTCCGGATAGAATAATGATGTTAATCATCCAGGCTAATTGACAAAGAACTTAATGCTATGATTTGTCATTCCCACGAAAGCGGGAATCTATTTCCTTTGCCGACTGGACTCCCGCGTTCGCGGGAGTGACATTGTTTTATTTTCCTATAATCAAATATCAATCAATAGACCTTAAAATTATGAATTTATTAACTTATTGACGCGTAACCCGTCAACCATTTCTTCTCGGAAACACCCTGGGCAATTGCTCGGTAACTTTTTTAGGCGCATACCCAAGGTCTTTCATCGCATCCGCCGGATCAAGATTGGCATCCTGGATTATCCCCGCGATCACCTGCCATTTGAGCGGCGGATCGCGCATGACAACCTTCATCATCGCCGCGATCATCTTGCACAGCCACACCGGAAGGCGCACCACCGGCTTGCGCTCCATGTCCATCAGCCTCAGGCAGAGCCGCGTGAAATCGATCATGCTCACGGCCTCTCCGCCGCTGAGGTTGTAAATTTTTCCGAACGTTTTCTTGCTGCCGCAAGCGGCGAGCAGGCCAGCATTGACATCCTCAACATACACCGGCCGCTTGAGCGCGGCGCCGCTGCCGATGAACGGTACCGCCGGGAATTTTTTCAGGTACTCGAGGTACAGGTCGAATTCCTGGCCGCCTTTTTCGCCGTACACCAGCGTGGGCCTGAGCATGGTGTAATCAAGCCCCGAGTTTTTAACAATCTCCTCCGCCGCCCGTTTGGAGAGCGAATAGGGCGTTGGGGCCGGGTAAGTGACTGATGCCGACGACACGTAAATGAAATGCCCGACCTTTGCCTTTACCGCTTCGTCGACAATGTTTCTTGTGCCTTCAACGTTTATCTTTTGAAAGACCGCTTCATCCCTTGAAATGATGACCGCCGCAAGGTGCAGCACCGTGTCAACGCCGTCGCAGACCGCGGCGAGGCCGGCCCTGTCGGCGATGTCCGCATGCCTGATGTCGGCGGCAGTGTCCTTGACGCGTGCGACAAACGGGTCGCCCGGCATGCACAGCACGCGAACTTTTTTCCCCTGGTGCGCGAGCATGCGCACCAGCACGCTCCCCATAGCGCCCGTGCCGCCGGTGACGAGTATCATCGCGGTTTGTACCTTCCTGCAAGATACCGTGCCATGACCCCGAGCACGCTCATGCCGTATTCCACCGGCCGCAGGTACGAAACCTCGTCGGCGTACCGTGTGGGGATCGGCATTTCGGCGATCGACAGTCCGGCAGCCCGGCCGAGCGCGATCAGTTCAATGTCGCACTCGAAACCGGCGCTCAGGCGGTCGAACGGCAGCGTTTCAAGCGCCTTTCTGCCATAGCAGAGCATGCCGCTGTGATAATCCGTGAGCGAAAGCCCGAAAACGATATTTTCAAAGAACGTCAAAGTCTTTCCCGCAAAATATTTGTACCGCGGCATGCCTCCGGAAAGCGCGGTGCCCGGAGCGATGCGCGAGCCCTGCATGATGTCGATGTTGTTTGCCGCCATTTTCCCGATGAACCCCGGGATCGCCTCCGGAGGATACTGGCCGTCGGCGTGGAGGCATACCGCGTAATCGCAGGCGTCCCCCTTGCAGCGTGAGAGTCCTTCGCGCACGGCCTTGCCGTATCCGCGGTTCCACGAGAAGTGAACCGGCCGCACCTTGGGATTCTCATGTGACAATTGTTCGATGACGGCGGCGGTGCCGTCGTTCGAGCCGTCGTTGACGATCCACAGGTGCGCGATGTCGTTCCACAGCTCCCGGGGAATGCGGGCGGCCACGCCTTCGAGGTGGCGCTCGGCGTTGAAAGCCGGCATAAAAATGGAAATTTTCTTACCACTCAGATTGCCTCCCTCACCGCGTGGGCGTTTGCGTATTCCTTGATGTAAAATGCCATGGCGGTGCGCAGCGCCTTGTCAAGAGGAACTGCCGGCTCCCATCCCAGCAGCGTTTTCGCGAGCGTGATGTCCGGGACGCGGCGGTCGGAATCCTCGTAGCCCTCGCCGTAAAATTCGGACGAGGTCACGTCCTGGGTGACATACGGGAAATCGGCGGACTCCGGGAGCAGTTCCCGGTACAGCGCGATCATGGTGCCGGCAAGGCCCGCGATGGTGGTCTCGTTTCTGGGATTGCCGACATTGAAAACGCGGCCTTTTGCGCTGTCGGGATGAGCAAGGATGGCCATCACCGCGCCGACCGCGTCCTCGATGGCGGTAAAGCAGCGGCGGTTTCTCCCGCCGTCAACGAGCTTGAGCGGCTTTTGCGACAACAGCGCCTCCATGAAGCACGCCAGCACGCGCGGCACGCCCTCGCCGTCGATGCCGGGCAGAAAGTCCATGCGCGGCCCGATAAAGTTGAACGGACGCACGACGGTGTAGGCGAGGCCGCGCTCGAACCCGTACCCGTATATCGCGCGCTCGAGCAGCTGCTTTGCGCAGGCATAGGTCCAGCGTTGCGCGTGTATAGGCCCGAGCACGAAAGGGGTGGTTTCCTCTTTGAAAACGTCGGTGCCGGAATTAAAGGGCACATTCGCCTGGTGGGAGACCGTGGTGCCGTACACCTCGCACGTGGAAAAATGGATGAGCCATTTCTTCAACGCTGCGCAGCGGTCGACGATTTCAAGCGGGCGCGTAAAATTGCTCCTGATTACCTCGAGGGGGATCGTGTTGTAGAGGGACGGGTTGCACAATGCGACAAGGGAGATCACCGCGTCGCTTTTTTTGATGTACTCCTCGACGCCCGCCGGGGACTCGATGTTGATGTTCGCATAGGTAAATTTCGGATTGGCGAGGTGTTCGGAGATTTTCGATGGACTCCTGTCTATGCCGTAGATAAGCCAATCCGTGGTGCCGAGGATGCGCTCGACAAGGTGCGATCCGATGAACCCGCCGCAGCCGAGGATGCAGACCGTGCGGGGGAAAGCGGGGTATGTCGTCATGATAAAGAACCTCCGGCTCCTTTAGTTCGCAACGGTAAATACGCCGCTGAGGTCCTTATACTGGTCATTGCTGTATTGGCGGACTTTGACGATGCAGGTTGAACTTGGATAGGAGGAGGAGAAGTCATATCCTGTTTCCGATCCGACAATCCACTGGTACGACAAGGCGGCGGATATCGAGATGGAACCCGCGCCGATGATTTCGTTGTATGATTTGCCGTTGTCGGTCGAAAGCATCACCTCAACCGATGAAACCTGCACCGGGCATGCACGCCAGGCAAGCGTCACCGAGTCGCCCACATGAACGGTCTGGCCGCCAAGCGCATTGGTGAGAATGATGAACTTTTCATGAATATACCCCGAGAGCCCCGCATTGTACGCTCCGGCATTGTCCTCTACTTTGATTTGAAAGCTGTCCGAAGGCCATAGGGTGGGCAGGACCACTTTTGCTTCGGTCGAATTCACCGGAATGACCACCGCGAATTGCTGCCAGGTGCTTGAGGTCAAATGATAATTATAAGAAATGACCGGGTTTGCAACTGACTGGGTCCATTGAACGGGGGTCGTGTCTCCTGCGAGAAGCTTTGCGCCGTCTGCGGGAGACGTGATCGCAATCGCCTGTTTGGACTGGGTTGGGCCTGAGCCGCAGTGTGGAACCAAAAGCAGCGTTCCGCACAGCGCGGTAGTTGACAGAAGCAGCGTTGACAGTTTCATGAGAGTTTCCTTTCGGATGTCAGAAAAGGGTTGTTTTTGTTCCTATGAAAACGCTCCACCGGTGAAGAATGTCGTGGAAGTCCGGCGCGTTCCATTGTGCCATTGGTTTTGAATCGAACGGGTTGGCTGCCTGCGCGTTTGTGGCCGAAGCGGTCTTGCTGTGAATGGGGACATACGCGGCCACGAAAACCGGGAAATTGGGGCGGGAGAACTCAAGGCCGTAGCAGAGTGTCGCGGTCCATGCCTGATTATCCGGGTCTGGCGTCGGATTATAGGTGGTCGCATCGAATCCGGGAATCCATGAGACGCCAAGCGGCGCGGAAAACATCAGTCCGAAAGAATGAACAAATCCCGCTAATTCCTTTGTCCCGTAAAACCCGGAAAGAGTGATGCTGGGAGGGAAATAAGCGCCAAGATCGTTCTCGCCGAAGGGTTTGAAATAGTACTTGAATCTGTTCTTCTGGTCTGCCGAAAGAAGATTCCAGGCCTCGGCGTTGTTGTACAACGGGAAATAGGAATTCTTCCCGGAAAAATTAACCGCAAAGGGATGCGAGTACATGGCATCCACCAACAGCAGCGCCTTGTCGATATCCACGGTATAGCCGAGGTCCAGCGTCAGGCTGTAAACGCCCATTCCCAGCTGCAGGTTGGTGGGAAGATATTGCGGCGACTTGTCGGTGCCCACGGTCATCGCGTAATCTCCCGTGGGAATCGAGAGCGTAAAGTCGTACGAGAATTCACCCGACACGCCGAACGCGTTCTGGAAATCGATGCGGATGTCGCCCATGCCGTTGTTGATCACGCCTGTTCTCTCGTCAGCGGCGGTGGTGGGCTGCATCGATCCGTCTTTCGCCAGCACGGGGACCGTGAGCGCCAGAATGCTCGTGTAAGTGGGATGGAAGCTCAGACGGGTTTCGAGGGAGTTGGTCATGGATTTCTTCGTGGCCGTCGAGGAATACATTTCCTGAACGTCAAGCAGCCCGCCGGTCACGTTGGTGCCGATCCATTTTGCGGTCGCGCCGCCAGCACCGCCCGATCCGCCGGCCCCGCACCCGCCTACGCAGGCCCAGGGTGTTGCCATAACGAATGAAGGTGCCTGCTGACGTGAGCGGATCGTTAATGATATGATGACAGCGGCAGCAAGACCGCCAACAAGAGCGAAGATTGCGATGTGCCGGTTCTGCTGTCTCATGATGCACCTCCGGCGAAAAACACATAGGGAGTTGACGACCAATTGACTTGGAATTCTTTGGGTATATTGAGCCGGAATGCCTTTCCGGTGGATATTTGCACAAGATAAATGTCATAGTTGACCTGGTCTTGCGATGCGAGCGCGGCAAAATAATCGGGATTGTTCGACCATTCCGGGCACTGCCATTCGACTACCGACGCATCCAAGACAGTGTTGACGTTGAATGCGTTCACCAACGAATTGCTTTTGTCCACAATGAAAACCATCTTGTGTTCGCCTACGGACGTGGTAGGAAAGTTGTTTATATTTTGCGGGCCCGGAAAATTTAGGAACATCATCCGGTCTGTTAAAATCGAGTCGGTCGAAATTGAAGGATTGCAGGTCTGCACGCCGCTGTTGATGGCATGGAGTGATGAATCTGAAAAATCATAAATGTAAGCACCGGCGTATCCGGTACATAAGTAACGGCCGTCTTTTGATATGCCACCGTAAAACGGAAGATGCACCAACGTATCCGGCAACCCGATTTTTTGCCCGTTGATTGCATTGACCTGTTGTTTGTAGGTTACATAAGACGAATCTGAGGTGAGGGAACCGGTCAAGATTCCTGTTATGTTGGCATACGTGACCCAAAGATTTCCCTGCGGGTCTTTATAAAAATGAGGATCGCTTCCGGGACTTGCAACGAGAATGGGGACCGCCGCAGGATCGAGCTGCTGGACGTAGGCTTCGCATTGAGCGCCCTGGAAAACATAGTAGGCCACCAGTTTTCCGTCAGGCGACGGCATCGGGCTGTTTGCATACCAGTCTTCACGGCCAACAGGTTTTTTCATTTGAATGGGAGTCGGGTTCGAGTCCGAGAAATTTACATAATAGAGGGTCGGCGTCATCTCGCCTTGAATGGACCAGTTGTAAAGGAGAATCACGTCTTTCAAGCCGCAGAATTTGGCCAGGCTGTCACCGGAAATAAACCCTCGTTTTGGCGGCGGGGGAGCAGGAACAATAAATTGCGTCGGCTTGTACAGCCATCCGTTGTCGCACGAAACCAGCAGTTGGCATAGTGCAACGGCAGGAATAAATAATAGTAATTTTTTCATCAATACTCCTTTTATTGATGTCTGCTAAGCGGTTAAAATAACTTATTCCTGTTCATTATATTATAGTTTGCTGTTTAAATTCCCGCACTTTTCAATATTTATTAATACAGAATGGATGGAATAAATTGCATTTTCATGCCCAATAAATTAAAACATTTATTCTGCCGCAAGGATGTTTATTTTCTTCCTCAGGGTAAGGAAGAATTGTCACCATTTGATTTCTTTATCTTGTTGAATTAAATGATTATTATAAAGATTCCGGTAGGGTGAAAAAACCAATTCTGATCGTGCCGGCTTCCCTGCAAATTTCTCACGGATTTTATTTAATAAACGTTTTCGGCGCACGGCAAGTTATTTTTCCTTCACCTATGAGCACGGTCATTCCCTCCAAGAAACTTATCGCCAATACTTTTTCGAAAAGGGCGTCGCGATATGGTGAAACGGCCTTTGTTCAGCGCCGTATTCTTCAGCTTTTGATTGGTTTGATAAAAGAAAATCTGCCGTTTGACCTTCCGCTACTTGATGCGGGCTGCGGTTCAGGTCCGCTTGGAACGATGTTGCAGTATGAGAAGCTTCCCTTGACGCTTTTTCATGCTGATTTGGCGTTCAATACGCTGGCAAAGCTCCGAACCGGCCGGCCATTGGCCGTCCAATCGGACGTTGAAGCTCTGCCGTATAAAAACGCCGTGTTCGGCGGTGCCGTTTCGTCCTCCGTGTTCCAGTGGCTTGACAATACGGAAGAAGCGGCCACGGAGCTGCGTCGCGTGCTTGTTGACGATGGCGTCCTGTACTTCTCCGTGTACCTTGAAAACTCTTTTTCCCAATTGGTTGCCCTGCGCCGGAAACGGGGATTGAGCATTCCGGTGCGGCTGTTCAGCAGGGATGAGTTTGAAAATCTGCTCACGGCCGTAGGGTTCGCCAGCATAAAAACCGAAATTATTCGCGAGCAATACTATTTTTCTTCGGGCCGTGACGTCATTAGATTTTTGAGCGACTCAGGCAGCACGGCGGTGTCGGGAAAACATCTTGGCAGAACGGAATTGTTTTCGCTCTGCGGCGAATACGAAGACACCTTTTCCACCGCCCACGGCGTGCCGCTTACCGTGCATGTTGCGCTGGGAACCGCGCGCAAAGGTAGATGACAGGATGGAAAAAACAGCCAGGGGCTTCTTCGTAACCGGCACCGGAACCGATGTGGGCAAAACGTTTGTCTGCCGCCTGCTCGCGCGGGAGCTTTTGAAAAAAATGCCGGTCTCGTATATGAAACCCATTCAAACCGGATGCACGACAAAAAAAGGCAGCCTCATCGCGCCGGATTTTGAGTACGTAAAAAGAAGCGGCGCATTGGAAACTGGTGATGACAACCTTCACGTTCCTTACCGCTTCAGGCCGGCCTGTTCGCCGCATCTGGCCGCCGGAATCGATAATGAAAAAATATCGCTGTCCCGGGTTGACAAATGCTTGACAAAAATTTGCATGCTTCCGGGCATGAAAAACGGCTGTGTGCTTGTTGAAGGCGCTGGCGGCGTGCTGGTGCCGCTTGGTGGATCCATGAGCATGATCCATCTGATAAAACGCCTTAATTTGCCGGTACTCCTTGTTGCACTTCCGGAGCTTGGCACGCTCAATCATACATTTCTCACTTTGTGCGTCCTGCACAGCGCCGATGTGCTTGTTGCCGGCGTTGTCATGAATAACCGGGAAAACCGGTCGGAAGACTTCATTTACCGTGACAATTTGAAAACCGTGCGTAAAAACATCGGAAAAATTCCGTTTCTTGAAATCAAATATGGTGAAAAATCCATTAACAAGATTAATTCCTTTTGTAATGAGCTCACGAAAAAATACCTTTGACCACCTCTGGTTCCCGTTCACCTGCTCGCAGGACATCGAAAAGTTCCCGCCGCGGGTGATCGAGCGCGGACAGGGGGTCTATCTCTACGATGCCAAGGGGGAACGGTATCTCGACGCGATCGGCTCGTGGTGGGTCTCCAATCTCGGTCACGGCCATCCACGGATCACCGCGGCGGTGAAAAAGCAGCTTGATAAACTGGAACATGTGCTCATGGCCGGTTTTATCGCAAAGCCCGCGCTCGAGCTGTCACGCCTGCTGGCTCCGATGCTGCCGAAAGGCCTCACCCGCATTTTTTATTCAGACGACGGCTCGACCGCCGTGGAGGTCGCGCTTAAAATCGCCTTGCAATATTGGGCGGCACAAGGAAAACGCCGCGCGTTGTTTGTTTCCCTGGCCGGCGGATATCACGGCGATACGCTCGGCGCAATGTCGGTGGGAGACATACCCGCATATCATTCGCTGTTTCATGGAAGATTTAAATCCCAGTTGTACACCGATGCGCCGTATTGCTACCGGTGCCCGTGTGGAAAAATGAAAGAAACATGCGCCGCGGAATGCATGACGTCCTTGGAAAAAATCCTGGCCGCAAAAGGAGAATCGGTTGCCGCTTGCGTTTTTGAGCCGATGGTCCAAGGCGCGGCCGGCATGCGGATATATCCCGCAAAGGTTCTCAAAAGGATTGCGGCCTCATGCAAGAAATACGGCGTTCTCACCATTGCCGACGAAGTATTCACCGGTTTCGGAAGGACCGGAAAACTTTTTGCGTGCGAACACGCGGGCATTATTCCCGACGTCATGTGCCTGGCAAAAGGCCTCACCGGCGGCTACCTTCCCATGGCGGCCACGGTGACAAACGAGAAAATTTATGCGGCGTTTTGCGGGGATTTCAGGTCCGGCCGAGAACTTGCGCACGGGCATTCGTTTACCGGAAATCCCCTGGCCGCGGCAGCGGCCTGCGAAGCTTTGTCGATAATAAAGGAAGAAAAAATTCCTCAATCGCTCGTGTCAAAGGCCGCATTTTTCCGAAAAAAGCTGGAACTGTTTGATGAAATAGAAGAGGTCGGTGATATAAGGTCCATCGGAATGATAGCCGCGCTGGAGCTCGTTGCTGACAGAAAAACGAAAAAACCGCTGCCGGTGGGTAAACGGATACCATTCCGGATAGCGCAAAAAGCTCTTGATAAAGGGCTTCTCATCCGTCCGCTGGGGAATGTTTTATACTTTGTTCCTGCGTATATCATCACCGAAGATGAAATTGAATTCATGATGAGCGTCACCCAAAAATCAATCAAAGAGATATTAGGTGAGGAATTGGAAAAATAGTTTGAAGATGGCATTCCCGCGAAAGCGGGAATCTATTTAACGGAAGAATTTAGGAGACTGGACTCCCGTTTTCGCGGGAGTGACAATGATCGGAAATTTCCAAAGACACAAGCGGGATGCTAATGAACGATTCACCCATTTACGCTCGTCTCGATGCTGAACTTGAGGAAAGAAAGAAGAAAAATCTGTTCAGGACTCCCGGTGCGTCCGGCGAGGGCGTCCGGATCGATCTGTCAACCAATAGTTACCTGAATCTGCAGGATAATGCCGACGTCGCCTTGGAGGCGAAAAAACTCGCCGGTGAATGTCTTTCAGGAAACCTTGCTTCCAGAATCATCGAAACCCGCTCGCCGCTTTATAATAAACTGGAATCAGAATTGGCGCAATGGAAAAAAGCCGAAGCAGCTCTTGTTTTCAATTCTGGGTATGCCGCGAACCTCGGCATCGTACAATCTCTTTGCACGCGCGACACCGAGGTTTTCTGCGACAGGCTGAATCATGCGTCAATAATTGACGGAATAAGATTGTCGGGCGCGTTTCTTTCAAGATACGCCCATTGCGACATGGCCGACCTCAAGAAAAGGCTTGAATCGTCAAAGAAAAAAGAAAAACTCATTGTCAGCGATTCGGTGTTCTCCATGGACGGTGACGCGGCACCGCTGGCCGACATTTGCGAACTGGCAAAAAAATACCGTTGCATGGTGATGATCGACGAGGCGCATGCAACAGGCGTTTTCGGCGGGACGCTTGCCGGTTATGTTGAAGAATGCGGGGTCTCGGAGGACGTTGACGTGGTGATGGGGACCCTGAGCAAGGCGATCGCGGGACTCGGCGGATTTTTCGCAGGAAGCTCAATGCTGAAGGATTCCTTAGTCAATAACGCGCGCAGTTTGATTTATTCAACTGCCTTGCCGCAGTCGGTTCTCGCGCACAATCTCGCAGCAGTCTATTATATAAAAAAACATCCGGAAGTGGGAAAGGAACTTCTTGCAAAGGCCGAAAAATACCGCGAAGAAGTACAGTCCCTCGGATTTGACACCCTGAATTCATCAACCCACATCATTCCCTGCATTGTCGAAAACGAAAGTGACGCCATCGGTTTGTCGGCGTTCCTGATGAGGCGCGGCATAAAAGCCCCGGCCATCAGGCCGCCGACTGTTCCCGCGGGGACGGCGCGCATACGGTTCTCCGTTCATGTGGGGTGTTCGTCGGATGATCTTGCTTTTGCAATAAGTCAACTGAGTGAATGGAAGAAATCGCGTGGGTAAACCCTGGCTCGTGTTCGGCGGATGGGCGATTTCTCCGGAAATACTGAAACCGCTTTTCGGGGATGAAAGTTTCTATGTTGACATAAATAAGATTATGCCGTTATTATTTGATGGCGGCGAATTGAATTTGAACTGGACTGGCATTATCAAAAAAATGAATGAATGTTTGGCGATAGATGTCGCCGGGATTGTAGGATGGTCAACCGGTGCAATTATTGCCTGCGCATTGACTCAGTACGTCACCGTGAAAAGGCTTGTGCTTTTTTCCGCCACGCCCTCGTTTTGCAGAAGGGAAGGATTCAAGTACGGAATGAGAGCAACCGTCATCCGTTCAATGATATCCAAATTGCAGGAAAAGAATGATGGCGTTGTAAAGGATTTTTTAATACAATGCGGTTTGAATGATGATGAAACAAAGAATTCCCGGTATGATGATCAGACGCTGATAAAAGGATTGATGTTTCTTGAGCAGGTAAATCTGATTGGTGCCTTGAAGAAACTCGAATGTGCATGCCTTGTCATCCATGGAAGAGATGATAAAATCATACCCTCTCATGCTGGCGAGACGCTTGCGGGAATGATTGGCGCGGAATGTAAATTGGTTGACGGCGGACATGCGTTTTTTGCAAATCGGGTTGATGAGACAAAAAGGATGATTGGATGACTTCGTTTCAAAAAGCCCAGCACCTTTACAATAAAGCAATCGGCAGATCCATCGATGATGATGACCTGGATACCATCATCGCCTGGCCGGAAAGCGAAATCACGCTTCTTTTCGCCTGCGCCGATCTTGTCAGACGGAAATTCTTCAACGATATCGTCGATCCCTGCGCGCTCATGAACATCAAAGCGGGCGGGTGCGGCGAAGACTGCGCGTTCTGCGCGCAGTCGTCACATAACACGGCAAAGGTGGCTGTCAAAGACCTGGCGGACGCCGACGAAATCATTAAAAATTCCAAAGCCGCTTATGAAAGAAAACTTACCTTTTGCGTTGTGTCAAGCGGCAGACGGCTTTCCCGCGAAGAAGTGAAAATAGTCGCGGATGCCCTGAGAAAATGCAAAGGCGAGCTGCACGCGTCGCTCGGCATTCTTTCCGGAGAAGAATTTGTCCTGTTGAAAAATGCGGGGGTTTCGTGCTACAACCACAATCTCGAGACAAGCCGCAGGTTTTATCCCGAAATCGTGTCGACGCATGATTATAAAGACCGTATCAAGACGGTAAGGGCCGCAAAAAAGGCAGGTTTGTTTGTTTGCTGCGGCGGCATATTCGGCATGGGGGAGACCTGGGACGACCGCAAGGCCCTCTGCCGTGAGTTGCGGGCGTTGGATGTTGATACCATTCCGATAAATTTTTTCATGCCAATTCCCGGCACCCGTGTAAAACCGCCGCTGGAATCGCCGATTGAGTTTTTAAAAATCGTTTCCCTGTTCCGTCTTGCGCTTCCGGAAAAGACCATAAAAGTCTGCGGCGGCAGGGAACTGAACCTCGGTCCCATGCAGGCGCTCATGTTCTGCGCCGGCGCCAACGGGTATATTTCCGGCGATTATCTGACCACAAAAGGGGACAGCGTTGAATCTGATGATACAATGATCCAAAAATTACGGTTGAGGAAAAAACATTCGAAAAAATCATCGGATTGACTGAAAGGCATAGTTGATCATGGAGAATCAGCAAACACCCGTGTCGTTTAACTATACACGGCAGGACTCCTCAGGCCAGCCCGGTTCCGGGAAGAAACGCGGGGGAATTTTTGCAGTTCTGGCAGCGATCGGCGTCGTGCTTGTAAAATTCAAGTCCCTCGTTTTCGCGCTCAAGTTCGGAAAACTAGCCACTACCATCATATCCATGTTTGTCATGATCTGGGTCTATGCCACGCAGTTCGGATGGTGGTATGCCGCGGGATTCGTGCTGCTCATAGCAGTGCATGAAAGCGGCCATGTGTTGGCGGCGCGCGGGGCAGGGCTCAAGGTGTCAATGCCGATCTTCATTCCCTTCGTGGGGGCGTTTATTTCCATGAAACAGCAACCTACCAATGCGCGCACCGAAGCGATCGTCGCCTCGGGCGGACCTGTTTTGGGCAGCATCGGCGCCTTTTTCTGCCTGGCGCTCGGCATTGTTTATAAAAACAACCTGTTGCTGGCATTGGCCTATACGGGATGCCTGCTCAATCTTTTCAACCTTGTGCCGGTGCACCCGCTTGACGGAGGGAGAATCGTCACCGCCATTTCGCCGCTCATGTGGCTCATCGGTATTCCAGTGCTTTTATTTATCGCCTTGCGGTATCCTAATCCCCTTGTCGTACTTTTTGTTATTCTCGGAGCTTTTCAGGCATATCGTTTATGGAAGTCGCCGAACAAGGAGTATTTTGCCGTTTCAAAACAGACGCGCATCACTTTCGCCGCATTGTATTTCGGACTGATGATCGTCCTCGGGCTGGTCATGTCATGGATTCATGGCCTTCATTCGGCGCAGGGTGGATTGTAATGTTATAGAACCGCTGCCCTGAATTTGTTGGAGAAAAGCTGCCGATGCAGATGCCTGCAGCATCAAGAAAATCCGATTTGTTAAAAAGGAAATCCTGCTAAATAATTTCTGAATTAAAAAATCTTGAAATAAAACTTTACACATATTATTTTGTTTACCAGGTTTGTAAACAATATAAACATTCATCAATCGAAATTAATTTATGGCGTTCAAGCTCTCCACCAAATGCAGATATGGCACCCGCGCAATTGTCGAAATTGCAAAGGGTTATGGTAAAGTTCCGGTTAAAAGAAAAGATATTGCGAAATCACAAAGAATTTCCGAATCTTATCTGGAGAATATTCTCATTTCTTTAAAAAACAACGGTATGATAGACACCATCCGTGGTGCCCAGGGCGGGTATATGCTTAAGAAACCGCCGTCAGCAATCGTACTTTTCGACGTTGTGCAGGCACTCGAAGGATCGCTGGCGCCCGTGGAATGCCTTGAAAGGCAGTCCGCATGCAACAGAATCCCGCATTGCTCCACGAGAAATCTATGGAAAAACCTTATGGACGCACAGAAAAAAGTACTCCAATCCGTCACGCTTCAGAACCTTATTGATGGTGAGAAAACTGAAGAAGTGAATTTTTGCATTTAATGCCGATAGTGGAATAAAAAAAATTGGCATCTTTTTTGATGGTATGTGTTTAAAAAAAGGATTGACTGATGACCATAGTTCTGCAAAAAGACTATCATGCAAAAGCGGCCCTTGAACAGCGCCGTGTTTTGTGCATCGACCACGAACAGGCGCTCAAGGAAGACATCCGCGCGCTGCGCATCGGCATTCTCAACATCATGCCGCAGGCGGAACGGTATGAGTTCAGTCTTTTGTATCCGCTCGGCAGATCGGTGCTCCAGATCGAACCGATATGGATACGGCTGGCGACCCATACCTATACAAGCACCGACCAGTCGCATCTTGACAAACTGTATGTGCCGTTCGAGGACGCCGTCGCGCGCAACAAGCTCGACGGGCTGATCGTCACGGGCGCGCCGGTGGAAGAGATCCCCTTTGAGCAGGTCACCTACTGGAATGAAATTCTCCGCATCCTCCGCTACGCGCAGAGAAACATTGCGTCGACGCTGGGACTGTGCTGGGGCGGGCTCGCCATTGCCAAGTTTCTCGGCATGGAAAAGGTCGTGCTGCCCAATAAACAATTCGGCGTGTTCCAGACCTTCAATCTCGACCGCGACCACCGCGTCACCGGCGATATGGACGACGTGTTCTGGTGCCCGCAGAGCAGGCATTCCGGCATTCCCGACGCGGTGCTGGAAGCGGAGCGCGACAAGGGAAAAATCAAACTGCTCGCGCACTCAAAGGAAACAGGCTATGTGATTTTCGAGAGCAGCGACCAGCGGTTCCTCATGCACCTGGGACACCTCGAATACGAGCCCAGCAGGCTCATCGAGGAATACAAGCGCGACCTTGCCGCGGGCAGGACGGACGTGGAGTCGCCAAAGAATTTCGACCTCGAATCGCCGGTGAACACGTGGCGCGCGCACCGCAACGAATTTTTTTCCCAGTGGATAAAATTCATCCATGAAACGACCCAATATTAAAATAAGGAACAACGCCGTGAACAAAAAAAACGGAAAACAGCAGACGCAGGACGCACGGATGATCGAGTGGGTCAATACACGCGTGCCGCAGGTGGCCGACAAACTCGAGCGGAACGTTCTTTCAAGCTTTTATTCGCAGGAAGAAGAAGGCCTCGACCTTTCGGGTCGGACCGCCATCTACGAAGTGCTCAACGACATTCTTGCGGTGCTCTTTCCCGGATTCTACAGCAAAGACAAGGTCGAAAAAAAGGAAATGAACTTTTTCATCGGGGACAGGCTCCGCCACATCAGCCTGCGGCTCGGCAAAATCATTACCGAGATTTTAAAATACCACTGCAAAAAGAAGGATGATTGCGACGACTGCACGTGTGAAGAACAGGCGCAAAAGGCCCTCACCACCCTGGTCGAATCACTTCCGGAGATCCGTAAAATGTTGCTCGAGGACATCGAAGCGGCGTACGAGGGAGATCCCGCCGCGTCATGCCTGGAGGAGATAATCCTGAGCTACCCCTGCATCGAGGCGATCGCCACGTACCGCATCGCGCATCTCCTTTACAAACTCGACGTGCCGCTCGTTCCGCGCATCATGACCGAGCATGCCCATTCGAGGACCGGCATCGACATCCATCCGGGCGCGAAGATCGGGCCCCGGTTTTTCATCGACCACGGCACCGGCGTGGTGATCGGCGAGACCACCACCATCGGCAAGAACGTGCGGCTCTACCAGGGCGTCACCCTCGGCGCGCTGTCGCCGTTTGACAAAAAGGGACACCCGCAGCGCGGCGTCAAGCGGCATCCCGACATCCAGGACGAGGTGATCATTTACGCCAACGCCACGATCCTGGGCGGGAAAACGGTCATCGGCAAGGGCGCGGTGGTCGGCGGGAACTCGTGGATCACGAAATCGGTGCCGGCGGGCGCGGTGGTGTATAAGGATCAGGAATAAACCTTTATTCAATCCATTTGTAAAGTACCAAAGGCGAAATCGTGTACAAGTGAAGTTTGTTGTGTTTTCCGCTGGCGACAATCAGGTTTTTTACTTCTCGGATAAATTACCCCAGATTCATGCTCCACAAGATCCAGAGATGAGTTTTGGCCAGATTTGACAACTCTGCACATAAATACCTATCTTTACTAATAGTTGAAGGCGGAAAGAATTTTATACTATGACAAAGAATCGACTCTTCATGCTGGTGTTTATCTTTTTCATCACGGGATGTGTCGCCCGGTACACAATCCATATCCAGACTATTCCACCTGGAGATTATGGAATCTATATAAATAACAACCTACTTGGAAAAACATCTTCTTCCCGTGATACTGTGGTACATTCCGGAAATAACTTCATTTTATCTCCCGCTATACTCGAGTTAAAAGATGATATCTCATACGGCCGTCTCTGTATGGATTACAACGCGGCCGCAACGAAAATGGTGAATGTTTATTCCGTCAATTCTCGAACGGATGGAGATCTGCAAAATTATAACGTGACTTTTCTTTTTGACATTAGGCACGCACCGCACGCACTCAATGAGAAATTTTTTAATCCTTATAACAAAGATTTCTCTTTTATTATTAAGACACCGCCGGCAGGATCCGTGTATTCTTGTTTTTCAAATTTAAGTGTCTCTGATGACAATAGGCTCCGTCATGACGCGGACAGTTGCGATTTCAATCTGATGACAGCCTGCATCGATACCTTAGTGAATCGGCAAAATTATTCCTGGCTTTCCGTGGATAGCAACATTGAACATAAGATAACGGCCGGATTGGTCGGCAAACGGCCGGATGCAATTGACACGCTGCCCAATGGTGTTTATGACCAAGCCATTAGCCGAAATATCAAGTATATAGTAGTGTTTTATGGATATTCCTTTTTACAGCAGAGAAGACTCTTTACCGATGAGGTTGCGGCAGGCGTTGCACGCACCGCTTCGGTCATTTTTAGTATTGGGTTCCATGTTGCTCCGGACGGCGATAAGGTTGTAACGCTTTTGGATGCATATTGTTCCATTTTCTCCAGCAATCCGAACAAATGCATCTTTACGACGAAAGCAACGTTGCAAGACTACTACAACAATTATAGTAAGGAAGAGTTGACTTTGGCATTATACGATACGGTATTCTCAAGAATTGCCCCAATTTTTGCGAGATCTCAAAAAAAATAAAAGGAACCCACATAAAGACGTACACACGCCGTGGCTTTTCCGCCGAAATTAATTTATTACTTGCGGATGATTGGACGGCACATGATTGCTCACATCAATGGAAAAACTGAAACTGTAATTCAGGAAGTTTCGGTTGAAAAGCTGCTTTCCATGAAAAATATTGACCCGGCATGCGTCGTGGTCGAGGTGAATAAGAATATCGTCAAAAGGGAAAAATACGGTTCGGTAATCCTGAACGACGGCGACACGGTTGAAATATTGAAATTTGTCGGCGGCGGATAATAAAGAACATAGATTGCAGATTGACAAATGAAATCCCGTACCATAGAAATCAAATATGGACGATTTTCTTGAAATAGGCGGGAAGAAACTCCGTTCCCGTCTCATCACGGGGTCGGGCAAATACAGCGACGAGCGGATCATCGCCGACGTGGTTGCCGCCGCGCAATGCGATGTTGTCACCGTTGCACTGCGGCGCGTCGATTTTGAACACCACGGCGAAAGCGTGCTGCAATACGTTCCCAAGGGAAAAATCCTTCTTCCCAATACGTCGGGTGCGCGCACCGCCGGGGAGGCGGTGCGGCTTGCGCGGCTCGCGAGGGAAATGGGTTGCGGCAACTGGGTGAAAATAGAAGTGATCGAGGACCAGAAATACCTTCTGCCCGACAACATCGAAACGCTTAAGGCGACTGAAACGCTTGCCAAGGATGGGTTCGTGGTGCTGCCGTACGTATCGCCCGACCTACCGCTTGCACGAAAGCTGGTCACCGCGGGCGCCGCCGCGGTCATGCCGCTCGGCGCGCCCATAGGGAGCAACCGCGGCCTGCGCACGCTGGAACTCATAGAAATCCTCGTTGACGAAATAGAACTGCCGGTCATTGTTGATGCCGGCATCGGCAGGCCGTCGCATGCCGCGCATGCCATGGAAATCGGCGCCGCGGGGGTCCTACTGAATACTGCCATTGCGTCAAGCAACGATCCGGTGAAAATGGCGCACGCGTTCCGGTTGGCGGTGGAGGCGGGCAGGCTCGCGTTTCTGGCCGGATTGGGGAGCGTTTCGAAAACGGGAAGGGCATCGTCGCCGCTGACCGGATTTTTAAATGAATGAGACTGAAGAATTTATGTCCTTTTACGATGCCATCAAACGATACGCCGCTTTTGACTTCGCCGGATATAACGCATCGGTAACTCCGCAACAGATCGAATCAATCCTTGACAAAGACAAACTTGTCCCGCTGGATTATCTTGCGCTTTTGTCTGATGCCGCGTCCTCCTTTCTCGAACCAATGGCCCAACGGGCGCGTTCGCTCACGAAAAAGAACTTCGGCAACGTGATGTTCCTGTTCACTCCGCTTTACATATCAGACCATTGCGACAACGGCTGTCCTTACTGCTCGTTCGCCCGGCAGCACCGCATCGGCCGGAACCATCTCTCGTTTGAGAAAATCAGGGCGGAAGCCGGGACGATCGCCGCGACCGGCATGCGGCACCTCCTGGTGCTCACCGGCGAATCGCGCTCGATCGCGTCGCCCGAATACATCCGCGAGGCGGTGTCGATTCTCAGTGATTCTTTTTCGTCAGTCTCCATAGAAGTTTACCCGATGACGCAGGAGGAATATTCGGCGATGGTTGCATCCGGAGCCGACGGCCTTACCATGTATCAGGAAGTCTATAACGAGGCAAAATATCACGAACTGCACCGGGGAGGGCCAAAAGACAATTACCGTTTCAGGCTTGACGCGCCGGACCGGGCCGCATCCGCAGGCGTGCGCGCGGTTACCGTGGGCGCGCTCATGGGACTTTTTGAACCGAGGTCGGAGGCGTTTTTTACCGGGCTGCATGCGCAGTATATGCAGAAAACCCATCCTTCGGTGGAAACATCCGTTGCGTTTCCCAGGTTGCGGCCCATGGTCCGCGATTTTGAGCCTTATTGCAAGGTCAGCGACAGGCAATATGTGCAGCTATTGCTCGCCGCGAGATTGTTTTTACCGCGCTGCGGGATCACGGTTTCCACACGGGAATCAAAGCCGTTCCGCAACGCCATTGCGCCGCTCGGCGTCACGAAAATGTCCGCCGGCGTTTCAACGGCGGTGGGCGGCCATGCCGCCGGTGCGGTGTCAACGCCGCAGTTCGACATCGCCGACGTCCGTTCGCTCGAAGAGATGAAAAAAGACCTTGTCGCGCTCGGCTTCCAGCCCGTGTTGCAGGACTGGAATTCCGGTTTTCTTGCTTTGAGGGAGAAATAGCAAACAATTGCTGGATTTAATGCGCCCGTAATTTATCTTTTAATCATCCTTAAAAAAGGACGCGCATATGGAATACAACAAGGAAAAGGTTGACGAGATGGCCCTTGCCCTTCTGCATCTGACGTCATTCAGTTCCGATGCCGGCGTGCGGGCGTGGAAAGGCCTTGAATGGGACACCATGGAGCGCCTGTTCAACAAGGGGTATATCAGCAATCCCAAAAGCAAGTCGAAGTCCGTGCTGCTCACCGAGCAGGGCGCCAAATTGTCCGAGGAGATGTTTAAAAAATACTGTTGCTGATTTCTCCGTCTTAAGAACACGGCTGCCTGCCCTCCGGAAGAACCGCGATGCACCTGAAAAAAGTAGTCCTGCTCAGGGATAAATTCCCCGAAAAACAATGCTATCCTTTTAATCTGGCCGTGTTCCACAATACGCCGTTCCTCGAATTTTCCACACCCGTTACTTTTTTCGTGGGAGAAAACGCGACCGGAAAGTCCACGCTCATGCACGCAATGGCGAAACACTGCGGGATATACATCTGGGGCGAGGACACGGGCAGGGACCGCTGCGAGCACAACCCGTATGAACGGGAATTCTTCAACTACGTCGATATCGAATGGACACAGGGGAGGGTGCCGGGCTCGTTTTTCGGCTCTGACCTTTTCCGGAATTATGCCCACATCATCGACGAATGGGCGTCCATGGACCCGGGCCTGCTCGACTACTTCGGCGGTAAGTCGTTGGTGAGCCAGTCGCACGGACAGTCCATCCTTTCGTTCTTCACCGCGTGCTTCAAGGTGAAGGGCGTGTACTTCCTTGACGAACCGGAAACAGGGCTGTCGCCGGCGAGCCAGCTCAAATTGCTGGCGCTGCTGTCTGCGTCGGCCGGCCAGGGACATGCCCAGTTTATTGTCGCCACGCATTCGCCGATACTCCTTTCGTGCCCCGGCGCGGTAGTGTACTGCTTTGACGGGAAGGCGATAGTAAAGGGTGACTATAAGGATTCCGAACATTACAAGGTGTATAGGGAATTTTTTAACAGATAAAGACAGCAGCCGTCCCCAGCTCGTAATATTTCATCCACTTCCAACTCATTTTTTATTAATTCCCCTCGATCAACCTTAAAGTTTTATCATGGACGGTCAGCCCTCCATAATGGGATAATTACATATATGTTACACTGGTCGTTTCAAATATCCCCGGCCTGCTGACTGACATGAAAGGGGCGTTCCATGAAGACTCATGTGCGTTTTTTTGCGGTGACGGCATTCTGCAGCGCGTTGGTTTTTCTTTGCTGTACATCCGAAACGACTTCTCCCGGCGGCCCCATACCGGGAAGCACCTCCAATGGATATTATATCCTTACGAGCCCTCTTGCCGGTTCGTCGTACCAGCTCAATACCACCTTGCCCATCAGGTGGTCGTGGAGCGGGACCGTTTCGGGGATCAATGTCAGCATAGCACTCTACGAAGGGGATAACTTCGTTCGTACCATAACGGCTTCAACCGTCAACAACGGCACCTACAACTGGTCGATATATTCCGTTCCATCGGGCATCAATTATCACATCAGAATTACCGATATGCAGGATACCACCAAATATGATATGGGCGGTTATTTTAGGATCACCTCCATTTACAACGGGACCATCGCCGTGGCGTTACCCCAAACGGGGACAATCGCGAAAATGGATTCCACCCTCACCATACGATGGGTGACCAGCGGGAGCATCGGCAATTACGTGAGGATAGAACTGTACAACGATTCCGTTTTGTCCAATACGGTGGTCAGTTCGATAGTGGACTCGGGTGAATACATCTGGTATGCCATGACCGCGTCCGCGGGCACTGGCTCAAAATACAGGATCAGGGTCTCGAGCGCCTATGATCCGGGCATTTACGGCGAAAGCGGCTACTTCACGGTTCTGTCCCAGTATTCCGGGACCTATGCGGTGACAAGTCCTGACTCCCTGACCACCTGGGCGGCCGGAAGCACCTACACGATTCAATGGACCACCACAGGCAATCCCGGACCCTATGTAATCATCAGGCTGTGCAACGACACCGCGACTGTTTCCACGCTGGCGAGCTACCTTTCCAACAGCGGGACGCTGAGCTGGAACATCCCTGCTTCACTGAGCACGGCCGGCACCTATCGCATCAAGATCATTTCATACAGCGACGCCGGGATTTACACCTACAGCAAGCCGTTCACCATCGCGGGCATACCGGCGGATGCCTTTGAGCCGGACAACAGGCGGGACCAGGCGAACATCATTACGACCGACGGCACCATTCAGAATCATACGCTCACGATGAATGACACGGATTGGGTGAAGTTTTCCGCGGACAGCGGCGCAATTTACATAATAAGAAATGCCGGAACGGCATATTCGAGGGACTCATTGTTTTACGGAACCGAAACGGTCTCACAATTGTCGTTCTATAACATTTCGGGCTCCACGAACCAGCAGTACGTTTGCACACGAAGCGGTACGTATTATTTGAAAATAATTCCCTATTACACAGCTTTATATTTCGGCGATTACCAGCTGTCGGTATCAAAATTTGATTCCACCACAATGCTGAAATTCACCAATCCGTCTTCCACCTCGGTGTTTGCCGCGGGTTCCAGCTATATCCTTTCGTGGACCGCCGACAGCGCCGTGATGGGCGATTACATAGCCCTGTATCTGTATATTGGAAATAGCCTCATCACATCGATAAGCACCTATCTGAGCAATTCTGGTACCTACACATGGTATGTGCCGTCGGGTCTCGGTTCGGGTTCGGCATACCGGATACGAATGGTCAGTTACAACAATCCTTCCATTTACGGGTACAGCGCGAATTTTTCCATCAGCGGCCTTGCGGCCGACAGCTATGAATTCGACAACACGCGCGACTCGGCAAAGGCAATTTCAGTTACCGGCGTTGTGCAGAACAGGTCGGTAACGCTGGGCGACACCGACTGGGTGAAATTCTCCGCGGACAGCGGCGCGTATTATATCATAAGAAACGTGGGCCAGGCTTATACCCGCGATTTCCTGTTTCAGGGGACCAATGCAAACTCGCTGACCTCCTTTTACGGCGGGAATACCAGCAGCTTTCCGACCCTGCGGTGGACGTGTCCTGCGACCGGTGTGTATTATCTACAGATTGCGCCGTACTCTTCCTCATATACCGGCACCTATCAGCTTTTGGTAATGAAGTCCGATTCGACGTCACTTGCAAATTTTTCGAGCCCGGTTTCCGGCACAACCTGGGCCAGTGGCTCAACCTACAACCTTTCGTGGGATCCGGACAGCGCCCTGTACGGAGCATATGTCTATCTTTATTTGTACAGCGGCGGCGCGCAGGTGCTGCGCATCGCCACTTCCATCGCCAACAGCGGAAGCTACAGTTGGACGATTCCGGCCGGGATAGCGAGCGCCGCCAATTACCAGATAAGGATGGTGAATTATTCCGATCCGTCTATCGGCGGGTTCAGCCAGAATTTTACGATAAGCGGATTGGCCGCGGATTCCTATGAACCCGATAATTCAAAGCAGCAGGCAAAAACCATCCCGGTTGACGGGACCGCGCAGACCCGCTCGCTGACGCTCGCGGACACCGACTGGGTGAGCTTCACCGCGCAGAAGGGGATGATCTATCTTGTCAAGGGATCCGCCGCTTCAAGTTTCTACCTGTATTTGTACCAGGACACCGGCACGGTTCTGCTTACGTCAACCTACAGCGCGTCTCCGACGATACCGTGGACCTGCCCGGCATCGGGCACCTATTATGTCCGGACGTTTTGTTCGTCGGGCTACCTTGCCAGTTACAATCTTTGGATCAAGGAATATTCTTCTTACAATATGGCGACATTCATCAATCCGACGCATAACTCCACCTGGTCCACCGGCTCCGCCTATACGATACAATGGACGCCGGACACCGCCCTGTTCGGAACGTATGTCCGCTTGTACCTGTGTCGCGACACCGTGCCGGTCCAAACCATTACGACCCTGGCGGCCAACCTGACCGGCAGTTACCAGTGTACGCCGCTTGCCGGTCTCGCGACCGATACGGTTTACCGCATAAGAATAACCAGCTCGCTCAATTCCCAGATCACGGGCCTCAGCGCGCAATTCACGATCAGCGGCGTTCCCTCTGACGTGTACGAGCCGGACAACGTGATTTCACAGGCGCACACCATCGCGCTGAATGCAACGCCGGAACTCCACACGCTTTCGCTTGCGGACAGCGACTGGTGCAAATTCAGCGCCGCCGCCGACATGATGTATGCGATAAAGACGCTAGGCGGAATTTATCCGAAGATAGAGTTGTTTTCGGCCGACGGCAGTACTTCCGTTGCGACGGCCAACAGCACCGGCACCGATTCGAACGCCGTAATGTACTGGATGTGCCAGACGTCAGGTGATTACGCATTCAAGATTTCAAGCGCGCGCACCGGCCCGTATCAGGTTTCGGTCACTTCCTATGACTCCACGCAGTACCGGTTTTCGGTGACCTCGCCGTCTTCAGGCGCGCAAGTGAAGCAGGATTCGGTCACGGTGGTGCAGTGGTCCAGCCCGGTCCCTATCGGAGGATACGTTGACCTGTTTCTCTACGACAATGCGAACGGCGTGGCCACGATCGATGCGAACGTCCCGAATACCGGCTCGTACAGCTGGGCGGTATTCTCGACAAAGTATTCAGCGGGAAATAATTATTATATCAAGGTTATAAGCAGATACGGCTCGAATATTTTCGGCCAAAGCCAGACGTTCTCGATTGTGCCGTAACAGAACGGTATCATGCGCGCGGGCCTTGCCGATTTTTATATTTATAGCAATACCGCCCGGAAAGGCGGATGCTGTTACCTATAAAACAAAGGAGTGTTGTATATGTCACATGCCCAGGATTCGAGAAAAGAACAGAAAAAACAGCCTCAAAAGTCATTGAAGGAAAAACGGCTCGAAAAGCAGGCGAAAAAGGCGGCCAAGTATGGAACACCCCCGATAACCCCAACGACGTTCTGATATCCTGCCCGTAACGCCGGCGGGGTCTCATTGCCTCCGCCGGCAGGGTTTCTCACGCTTACTCACGCACGTCAAGCACCCCCGTGGAAACAATCCAATTCATCACCGACCGCGATATCTATTCAAAAGTGGTGCTTGAAGAAATCCCGAAGTCCAAACGGTTCGTGTGGATCGGCACCTCGGATCTTAAGGACCTCTACGTTTCGAAAAAAGGCCGCATGGTGCCGTTTCTTGAAGTGCTTTCCGATTGCGCCAAGCGGGGCGTGGAGATACGCCTCATCCACGCCAAGGAGCCGGGACGGGCCTTCCGCGCCGACTTCGACAAGTACCCGGCGCTTATTGACGGAATGGAACGGATCCTGTGTCCGCGTGTGCATTTCAAGTGCGTGGTGATCGACGGTGCCGTCGCCTACATGGGCAGCGCGAACCTTACGGGCGCGGGCATGGGCGCCAAGGCGGACGTACGTCGCAATTTTGAAATGGGGATAATGACGACTGATAAGAAAATCATCAAACAGATCATGGAAGAGTTCGACGGCATATGGATGGGGAATCATTGCGCCTCATGCGACAGAAAACAGTATTGCGCGGATTACAAGGACCTTTTATGAAAAAAACCCTCCTGGCGGCTTTGGCGATATTTGTCGCCACCGTGCCGGCCTTTTCCACTGATTACTTTGAAAAGGCCGGTGACATCGGCCAGTACGCCATCCCTGCAGCCGGGCTCGGTGTCGCACTTGTGAAGAAAGACTGGAAAGGATGCCTGCAGCTCACGTACGCGTTTGCCGCGGCCATGGCCGTCACCTACGGCCTCAAATACACGGTCCGCGAGACACGCCCGGACGGCGGGGACCAGTCTTTCCCATCCGGCCACACATCGGCCGCGTGCTGCGGCGCAGCGTTTATCGATATGCGTTACGGCCATGCATGGGGCCTGCCCGCCTACGCTGCGGCGTCGCTGGTGGGGTGGAGCAGGATAGAGTCGAACCAGCATTATCCATTGGATGTGCTTGCCGGCGCGGCGATAGGGATTTTAAGCAATGTGATATTCACAAGAAGCAAGGCCAGCAACGTGAAGATCGCGCCGGTTGCCGGCAATGGGTCCTACGGCGCCATTATGATTTACAAATGGTAATGGAGAGGTAAAATCATGGACGCGGTTCCAGTTATTTCAACCAGCAATGCGTTGTTTGAACGCGTTCAGCAGCTCGTCGGCAAGAAAAAAAACGCCGGATTCAACGACGCCGTCCTCATGCAGCCGGCCACCGCGCTCGACGTGCTCAACATGGAAATGCCCGAGCTGGTGTTCATTGATTTTTCAGACAAGAACTTCAGCGCGTTCTCGCTCATGGACGGCATCATGGCCGACCCCTGGATCTTCCACTGCGGCATCATCGCGCTGTACGGCGACTACGCCGAGCTTGAGCGGCTCGACGCGATCAAGGGCGCCAACATCATCGTGGCGATCATGGACAACGAGCTTGAGCGGCACCTGCCCAAAATCATGGACATCGTGAGCGGCAACCGGCGCATTCTGTTTCAGCGCGAGCTCGGCGTCGACCTCGTGTGGAATATCTCGGGCTCGTTCAAGCTGAAGAACGATCCGCTCGAAGCGAGCTGCTATGCCAACCTTATCAGCAATTTTCTGTGCAACGCGCTCAGGATCGGGCTGGAGGAAAAACCGGTCTGCACCCTGGCCATTTTCGAGATGCTCATGAACGCCATCGAGCACGGCAACTGCGGCATAAACTACGGCGAAAAATCGCAATGGCTCGAAGCCGGGAAGCCGATCCAGGATCTCATAAGGCAGAAATGCAAAGACCCGACCGTTGACAAAAAGCGCGTCACGTTCGAGTACGCGTTCCTTCCCGAATGCGCCCGGTTCTTTATCGCCGACGAGGGCGGAGGGTTTGACTGGCGCAGGTTCGTTGACGGCATCCATAAAACCGGCGAACTCGAGCTGCACGGCAGGGGAATCTCCATTGCAAAAAGCCTGATGCGCAACCTGCAGTACAACGAGACCGGCACCGAGGTGAGCTTTGAAATCGCATACCCGAAAAACGTGAGCGCGGTCACGCCGGCGCTGTTCAAATCGATCAGCGCGAAAAACGTGCGTCCCGGCCAGGTGATATTCCGCTACGGGGAGCCGGGCGACTCCATGTATTACATTGTCAAGGGACAATACGACGTGGTCGTGAACGGCAAGACCGTGTCCAGCCTTTCGGCCGACGACGTATTCCTGGGTGAGATGTCGTTTCTGCTCAACAACCGGAGGAGCGCAACGGTAAAGGCGAGATCGGCGGGAACGATCATACCGATATCAAAGAACGATTTCATCGAGGCGGTGAAACGGAAGCCGTATTATGCCTTGTTCTTGTCAAAGCTGCTGGCGCAGAGGATACAGCGGTTCAATCAAAGGGCGTTTAACTTGTAGGATAATATTCCTGGGGATGTTTTAATGAGTTTTGACGCAACCATGCACTTGCAAACAGAAATTCTTATCCAAAAATTTGTTGAATACATCAACGCATCGCACCGAGAGCCTGGGGATGAATGGCTGATACCGGAAGCATTACGATTAGGAATGGATGAATATGGGTACTATGATTGGAAAATACAGAAAAAGCAAATCAGCCACGGCATTGAAATTGAAGGCGGCCCAGTGTGCCGGCCGCTTCCCGAGGATTTTATTTACCTGTTTGAGCATTATTATTTTCCGGGATTCGACCTGAAGCGCATGTTCCTGTTCGGCAATACTCCGGACAACAAAACACCATTTGATTGGACACACTGCCTCGCGGATGGTTTGGCACGGAAGGCATGGGAAAAAAGAGGGCTCATTCAGATTGGCAGACCGGAACAATATAACATCGATTCGATATGTCTTGATACAAAAGCAAAAAAGACAAAATTCGGACACCCGTTGATCCGGGTTTTTCGTGAAGATATCTTATTGGACAGAAGAAAATGGAACATTGATCATTTTGCAGAATCGTTTCGCGTGGTTTTGGTTGAAAGTGTAAATGAATGATTTTCGTTTCCCCTCATTGCAGCATCAATGAAGATGAATTGTCCTTCTCGTTTGTCCGCTCAGGCGGGCCGGGCGGACAGAACGTGAACAAGGTGTCCACCGCGGCGCAGCTGCGGTTTGATGTCAGCGCATCTCCCAACCTTTCCGCTGAGGTAAAGAAAAGACTTGTCAAGCTTGCAGGTTCCCGCATCAATAATGACGGCATTCTCCACATTTCCGCAAGCAGGTTTAGAACGCAGGAGAGAAATAAGGCGGACGCGGTTGATCGGCTGGTGATGTTGATCAGGAAGGCGCTGGTCGAGCCTAAAAAGCGGAAAAAGACAAGGCCGACGTTCGCGTCAAAGGGAAAACGAGTTGAGAAAAAGAGAAGGCATGGGGAAAAGAAGAGGAACAGGGGAGCGGGGAATTGGGAGATGGAAATTTGAAAGCTTGAGTTTTGGATCAAAGTGTGATAAGCTATTTCAAGTAACGATGCATCTTGAAACGCCTTTTATGAATTCGGAAAAGATCGCCATGAATTACTATGCCCCCACCGAATCCACCCTCGTCGCGCGCCGCCGCAAAACAGGCCGCAAAGTCCTGAAATTTTTTCTCATCAGCGCCGGGCTTATCCTGCTCATCCTGGTTGGGATGGGCGAATGGATTTACTTCTCGGTATTTTTTAGCCGCTCGCCTCATGACTATTCCGGCGCGCATCCCTTTAAATCGGCAAATGCAAGGGCGGAATATCTTGCGTTTGAGGATGGCATGGCCAAAACCTGGCCGGTGCATTCCGAGGAACGGCTGGCGCAGACGTCGTTCGGGCAAACGTTCATGCGCGTCAGCGGTCCGGCCGATGGCCGGCCGCTGATGCTGCTGCCCGGCGGTGGCTGCAATTCCCTCATATGGCACGCGAACATTCAGGCGCTCTCGCAGAAATACCGGACCTACGCGCTGGACAATATTTATGATTACGGCAGAAGTGTTTACACCCGGGAAATGAAGACCGGCGCCGATTTCAGCGCATGGCTCAATGAACTGTTTGACACGCTGAGGCTCGGCAATAATGTCAGGATCGCCGGATATTCGTATGGAGGATGGGTCGCCAGCCAGTATGCGCTCCGTCATCCGGAAAGGGTCTCTCATGTCGTGCTCATCGCGCCTGTGTGCACGGTGTTGCCTTTGTCAAACGATTACATTATAAAAATGCTCACCACCCTGATTCCCGTGCGTTATTTCAAGTCTAAGATCATGTACTGGTGCTGGGCCGACCTGGCCCAAATGGGCGACACCGGTGTGCAGCTGGTGGAGGACCGGATAGACTTTTATCAAATGGCGCTGAAATGCTTCAAGTTCAAGCAGCCTCCAAACCCCACGGTGCTTTCCGATGAGGAATTGCAGCGGCTGAAGATGCCCGTGCTTTTCTTAGTCGGCAATCACGAAACCGTGTATGACGCGAAGATCGCGGTTGACCGGCTGAGAAGAGTGAATCCGAAAATCAATGCCGAAATGATTATGAACACCGGCCATGATTTGATGTTCACGCATACGGATGCGGTGAACCGGAAGGTGCTCGCGTTCCTCGACACTGAGCCTGTTAAGGAAATTGTCGGCGCGCCTGAGCCTCCAAAAATCCACAAGCAGGTTGTCAAACGAAAGAAAATGAGGACGCACAGCAATTAGTATTTTATAAGTAAGCCTATCTTTATTTTCTGTGTATTCTTTGTATCTGTGGCAGATCTTTTTGATGCCTCAAGGTCGGCGCTGATGGGGACGAGAAAAACGAGATCGGCAGTTAACTTATGTCCAGCGTTAGGTGGACCGGAGGGTGAGCGAGGCGAACAGCCGAGCCCGGAGGGAGACCGCCCCGAGCCTTAGTCTTGACGCAGGCGAGGGGAACACCCTGATCATTATAGTTTTATAAAAACAGAAAACCTGAGGGGAGATATTTTCATGCCCGTCGCAAAGAACGTCAAAGACATCATGGCCAATTCCTCGTTCATCCGCAAGATGTTCGAGCTCGGCACGCAGCTCAAGAAGCAGCACGGCGAGAAAAACGTGTGCGATTTCACGCTCGGCAATCCCGACCTTGAGCCGCCGCCGGCCTTTCAGAAGGCGCTTTCCGACGCGGTACGCCAGAAAATTTCGCTCAAGCACGGGTACATGGCGAATGCCGGGTATGCGGACACGCGCCAGGCCGTGGCGGACTATGTGTCCAAGGAACAGGGCGCAACAATATCCATGGACAACGTGATAATGACCTGCGGCGCGGGAGGCGGGCTGAATGTCGCGCTCAAGACCATTCTCAACCCCGGCGACACCGTCATCGTCAATGTTCCGTATTTCGTCGAATACAATTTCTACATCCGCAACCATGGCGGCGAAATGGTTCTGGTAAATACGAAGGACGATTTCGACCTCGACGTTAAAGCCATCGAGAAGGCGATTGACAAACGCACCGCAGGCGTTCTTATCAATTCGCCCAACAACCCGACGGGAAAGGTGTACCCTGAAAAAACCATCAGGGAACTGGGAAGGATGCTCGAACGAAAGAGCGCGGAAACCGGCCGGGCGATATACCTGCTGAGCGACGAGCCGTACCGGAAAATCGTGTATGACGGGCTTGCCGTGCCGCCGCTGTTCAGTAACTACAAGAATTGCATCGTCGTGAATTCATATTCAAAGGATCTTTCGATCCCGGGCGAGCGTCTCGGATACATCGCGGTGCATCCCGAAGCTGAAGACGTGCAGAACCTGCTCGACGGCATGATCCTCTGCAACAGGATTTTGGGCTTTGTCAACGCGCCCGCGCTCATGCAGCGCGTGGTGAAAAACCTGCAGGGAACCTGCGTGGACATCTCCCGCTACCAGAAACGCCGCGACCTTTTGTGCGACGGCCTCAAGAAACTGGGATACGATTTCACCATGCCCGGCGGCACGTTCTACCTTTTCCCCAAGGCGCCCGGCGGCAACGATGTCGAATTCGTCAAGGTGCTGCAGGAAAAACTCGTGCTCACTGTTCCCGGTACCGGCTTCGGCGCGCCCGGTTATTTCCGCATCGTGTTCTGCGTGGCGGAGGAGGCGATCGAGCGGGCCATGCCGGGGTTCGAATACGCGATAAAAAAGTGCGCGTAAGTCAACCAAATATTCTGCAGGATAAAAATCCAGATACCGGAACCCGACCGTAAGGGAGGATTTTGGTAGGCTGAATGAACGTAACAATTCAAACTCGTACTCGTAAATAAATTACTTCACAAACGTTTCCAGTTTCATCCCGTCAAGAGAAACGTCATCCAGCCAGAGGTTTATGGTATCCCCCGGATTGTTCTGCGGCGTGTATGCGGTAAAGTAAATGATCTGGACCGTCGGCGCAACCTGCGCCCAGGTGATGCCCTGCTGAGCGGCCGGGCAGCTTGACGGGAGCTTCACTGAATCCACAGGCACGATGACCTTTGTCCATGCGGCGGGGAGCGGCAGCACATAAGCAAATTGCTGAAAGGTGTTTCCATTGATCGAGTCCATCATCCTCGAATAGAATCTGATCTCAACCGTCCCCGTGCCCCTCGCCATGAACGAAAGCGAAGTGAGGCTGGACAAATCGTAATTCGTTGAGTCCTTTCCAAGGAAGAACCCCATGAGCGCCCACGGGTCCGCGCTTTGCGGGTCGAGCGCGTACACAGCGTGCAGGCTCTGGCCTGCGTACGCCTCCGCGCCCGAAACAACGCCGAGGCTGATGGTGGATTGGCTTCCCGAGGCGCTGTCGTTGACATCATACCACCATCCGCCGCCGATCAGCCTGCCCAGATTGGTGACAAAACCGCCGACGGTGAAATCGTCGACCAGAATGCGGTTGACAGGTGCTACTATTGTCTGTCCGGTGACCGAAGCGCCCGCGTTCATCTGCACCGATGCCGCAAGGCAGCGCTGCTGGCCGCCGCCTGTCTCGGTGCCGGAGATCATCGCGTAGGCGCCCTCCGCCGCGGCAAAACTAAAGCTTTTGTCGGCATTCACCGGTGCCTGGTATCCGCTTCCGGACAACAGCAGGAGCTGTGCCGTGCCTGCGTCGGGTTGAACCGTACCGGAAAGCGTGGCGTAGGATTTGAGATTGAATTTGTAAGTCGTGTCTTTTGCGCTGTCGTACTGTTCATTGAATTTTCGCGCAAGAAGGCCCTCGTCCTTGCTGTCGATCTGGATGTTCCATGCGCCGGAAGCGGGCGGTTTGATGGAGAAAACTCCGGATTTGTCGCAGGTCGCGCTGTCGAGGACTACGGATTTTCCGGTTACCACATCGCTGAGCCAGTTGGCGTCGTCGATGATCTTCACTTTCGCGCCCGGCACCGGTATGTCGGCGCTGGAATGAACGACGCCGGCGACGGTTCTTGTGTTCGGATAATCCGTCCCGCCCGCCACGTTGGCGGTGCAGCCGGCCAGCAATACGCCGGTGAGTGACGCGGTGAGAATACAAAGGATCAATTTGGCCTGGTTACTCATTGGTTTCCCCGTTCTTCCACCCGGGTGTACCGATATTCATGACCGGAAACAGCTGGATGTTCAGCGAAACTATCCTGTCAACAGCGCCTTTCAATTCCTCATGGTCAAGCAATTCCCTGCGCAGGGCGTCGATTTTCGCGCACAGATCGTCGTAGGTTTTCTTGCTCACGCCCTTCAGCGCCATTGAAACATGACGCCGGTCTTTCGGCATTTCCTCCATGGCGTGGATCGCCGCCTCTATGAGCGTACGCTTCACGTCGTTCACCACCGGGTGAGGCATGTCCTGGTAGGAGATGGCGTTCTGTTCCGCAGGCAGGTAGACGCCGGAGGCTTCATCATGCACGATCATGCCCCATTTCACGAGCTTGGCAAGGGCCTGTTCCGCCTCGTGCGTCGACAGCTTGAGGTTGATCAGCGCGCGCGTGATTTCCTTTGGCGAAGCTATTGCGCCTTTACAGACGATAAACTCTCGGATGACGGGATACCGCCACGACGCGAAATATTCCATGGTGCGGTTTTCGAGCATCGTGGAAAGGTTTTCTTTCCGGAGCAGCGCGAGGCCTTCGAAAACCGGTTTTTTGTCCGCCGGCGTTTTGCACAATTCTTTCCGGACCAGCAGCCGGAAATATTCTTTTTCATCGCCGCGCAATTCGAGCGCCTTGATGAAACCCGCGATGTGGCTGCGGCCGATTTTTTTTCTGCGCGCTATGACGTCGGAGAGGAACGCGGCGCTCTTGATACCGGCGCGGTCCAGGAATTCCCGCTGGGTAAAGCCGAACCGCTTGGCGTACGAATACCAGTCGCGGAGAAAATCAACATGATCTTCATAGACGAAAACGGGGGTGTTGAGGCGGTTTTTCTTCATGAGATATTTTACCGGATAAATATAAGCTAATTAACAAAAAAAATCAAATAGATTAGTATTAATAATTTATAAGACATTGATTTATAATGGCAAATAAAATTGATAATTTTTAATTATGGGTGTACGGCTTTCGCTCGAAGAATGGATGTTTTCCTATCGGATTAGCAAGTTTTATCATTTCCTCGACGCTGATTGTTCCTTTTGTAAATTTTTTTTACCTTACAATCCAATCCTGTACTTTTCCTTTTAAAGCGAGTATTTTTATTCCTTATGGAAAACGCGCCTCACGGGCCGAACGTCGCATGAGGGAACCTGCCGGAAAGGGAACGCGATGAGCATCGCCATCGTTGCAAAAAATCTCGCGAAGAAATTCGACGATTTCACCGCCGTGAACGGCATTTCGTTCGAAATCGAGGAAGGCGAGTGTTTCGGTTTTCTGGGACCGAACGGCGCGGGCAAGACGACGACCGTTAAAATGGTGCACTGCGTTTCGCCGGTAACCTCGGGAAGCGTGACCGTTTTCGGTGAAGCGTCGGGTCTTGACAACAGGAAAATCAAGATGATGACCGGCGTCATACCGCAGGAGATCAACCTGGACTCGGGCCTCACGGTGTACGAAAACCTCATGGTGTTCTCGAAGTTCTTCGACATCCCGTCCGACGAGGCGAAAAAAAGGATCGAGGAGCTCCTCGGGTTCGTCGAGCTCGAGGCGAAAAAGAAAAGCAGGATCGACGAGCTTTCCACGGGCATGAAGCGCCGGCTCCTCATCGCGCGGGCGCTGCTCAACAAGCCCCGGCTGATCATCGCGGACGAGCCGACCACGGGCCTTGACCCGCAGGCGCGGCACCTCATCTGGCAGCGCCTCCGCCAGCTCAAGAGCCAGGGCGTTACGCTCATCCTCACCACGCAGTACATGGAGGAGGCCGAGCAGCTCTGCGACCGGCTGGTGGTCATGTATGAAGGCCGCATCCTTAAACTGGGTTCGCCGCGCCAGTTGGTGCAGGATGAGATCGGCAAGGAAGTGGTCGAAATACGCATTCCGGCTGAAGAGGATGAAAAGCTGATGAAGGTGGCGTCCGATTGCAGCTGCGGCCATGAACGGGCGGGCGACACCCTTTACATTTACTGCCGTGACGGACACGAGCTGGTGAAAAAAATCATTGAGCTCAATCTGCCCAATGTCAGGAACCGGCCCGCGACGTTGGAGGACGTTTTTCTCAAGTTGACGGGAAGAAGCCTGATCGACTAGGCCCGTTTCTCTAAAAGAAAGCAAGCCATGAATTTATCCTACAGAATTTATTTTGTCCTTTTACGGAACATCATTTCTTATAAACGGTTTATTCTCCCCACGTTCCTTATCAGCCTGGGACAGCCGCTGTTTTATCTGGTCACCTTCGGCATCGGCATGGGCGCCTACATGGGCTACATCGGCGGCAAACCCTACCTGCAGTTTCTTGTTCCGGGCGTTCTCATTTCGTCGGTGATGCTGTCGTCGACCTTCGAATGCCTGTACGACACGTTTGTCAAAATGGTACACGAAAGGGTGTATGATTCCCTGATCGCAACCCCGGTGTCGGCCGAGGACGTGGTTGCCGGCGACGTTGCCTGGGGCGCCTTGCGCGGCCTGATGAGCGGTGTGCTCATGCTCATCGTGTCCATGATCATGGGCGTGTTACCGGCGTCGGTCATGAATGTGCTGCTGCTGTTGCTCGTCATGGTGTTTGTGGGCGTCCTGTTCAGCTCGCTCGCCATGATCGTGACGTCGTTCGCGCCCAACTTCGATTTCTTCAACTATTACACCGAGCTTATCATAACGCCCATGCTGTTTTTCTCCGGCGTGTTTTTCCCCCTCGACAAATTTCCCGAGTGGCTCAAGGTGGTCGCGCTGTTCATGCCGCTCACGCACGCGGTAAACATATCCCGTGCAGCGTATTCCGGTGAAATGACGGCGGGTCTGGGATGGAACTTTCTCGTGCTTCTGGTGCTGGAAATCGCAGCGTTTATAATTGGCACCAGGTTGATGAAGAGAAGATTGATAAAATAAGAATGAACGACCTGCATCACCGAATCGATTCCTGCGCTCAACTGATGACCACCCTGTTTTTTCCTTCACTTTTTGCTTTATACAACCGTTGGTCCGCGAGCGCCAATAGTTTGTAGATGTCGGATGCCTCATTAAAACTGGCAAAACCGATGCTGACCGTAATGTGGACCGAGCTTGCCTTGTCAAGATACACCTGGTGGTCTGCAATAAGTTTTCGGATTTTATCAACTGCAAAAATAGCGCCCTCACGAGGTGTCGCGGTAAAGAGGATGACGAATTCCTCTCCGCCGTAACGGCACAGGATGTCCCTCTCAAAGAGCGCTGATTTTATAATTTTAGCCACTTCCGAAAGGACCGTATCTCCTTCCAGGTGCCCGTAGGTATCATTGATTTGCTTGAAATCGTCCAGATCGAGCATCGCGAGGCCGAAATTCACATCTTGCGGAGACCGGTATTTGATGTGGCTCGCGTTGCGCTTGATTTCAATGTCGAGGTATTTGTTGAAGAATCTCCGGTTGTAGGTACCGGTCAGTTCGTCGAGCTCTGAAATTTCCTCCAGCTTTTTCTTCAACCGGTCGTTTTCCTTGACGGTGAAGAGTGATAAAAAGGCAAGCGAAAATACAACAGTCACCACGTTGAATATTCCGATGCCGCCGAGAACGGGGGAAGCAACCGGAATAACTAAAAATCCCTTGCCGGTTGCAATAAACAGGGAAATGAAACAAGCGGAAATGAATATCACCTCAAGAATTTTCATCGCCAATTTAAGGGAATAGGAATTGAATACTATCACCACGGAAGCCATGAGATAAAGGCCGAAATAACTGGTCCAGCCTAAAAGAATGGATGCGACCGTGGAATGGAGAACGATCTCCGCTATCGAAAGCTGCAGCGGCATCAGATAATGTTTTTGTTTAAGGAGATAAAAGTTAAAGAGATAAAGGCAGCATATAATAAAATTGAAAATCCAAAGAAGTCGGATATGCAGTAAGGCAAACACCACGCAAAGAAGGGCGTGGATGGTAAAGCAAAGGAGAAAAAAAATCCGGAGCAAAACCTGCTTTCGATGCTGCTCCGCAACACTTTCAAACATAGTGCCCCTCTTGCCAGCCCGTGTATTAAAAATTATACAGTTTAACCCGGGTTGATGTCAACCGGTGGAACGGTCGCGCGATGTCGTTGCTTGCGTGCTTTGGAAATAATAGGGGCCAAATGATTTTTTATCGGTAAAAGGCCTTACGGGTAAAACCACAGGTTTATAAGTTAACCGGAATAAAAAGACGTCGGGAATCGCGAAAAGCGGCTGAAGGCTCTGCGGGTGCATGAAAGAGGCGACTGCGGGTCCGCGTGCACCTCTTTCACCATTTTTGACCTTATAAAATCACCTTGTTCACCGGATACTCCACAATCCCCGACGCCCCGGCTCTCTTTAAGAGGGGAATGATCCGTTTAATCTCGCCGACGCGGATTATGGTCTCCACAGCGCACCATTTCTGGTCGGACAGGGTGGAAACAGTGGGGTTGTGCAGCGCCGGAAGCACCTTGAGCACGCGGGCAAGGTCGTTTTTCTTCACGTTGCATTTGAGCCCTGCGTAATTTTCCGCATTGAGCGTGCCCTGCAACAGGATAGTGATGTTTTCCAGTTTGCGGCGTTTCTGCTCGTTTTCCCACGCGGTCCTGTTTGCAATCAGCAGGGTGCAGGTTTCCAGCAGCGTATCGATGATGCGGAGACGGTTCGCGCGAAGCGACGAGCCTGTTTCCGTTAGGTCAACGATCGCGTCCACGAGCCGCGGCGGCTTCACCTCGGTCGCGCCCCAGGAAAATTCCACGTCAACGGGAATTTTCCTGTTTTTGAAATACCGTTTGGTCGTGGCCACCAGCTCCGTGGCGATGCGCTTTCCCCGGAGGTCGGAAGGCTTCCTGAACGGTGAATTTTCCGAAACCGCAAGTACCCATGCGCACCGCTGGCGCGACGATTTGCTGTATTCGAGCTCGCACACGCGCACGACCTTGGCGTTGTTCTCAACTGTCCAGTCGAGGCCGGTGATGCCCGCGTCGAGGATGCCCTGCTCCACGTAGCGCGGGATCTCCTGCGGCCGCATCAGAATCAGGTCGAGTTCGGGATCGTCGGACGTGGGAAAATACGAGCGCTCATCCGCGCGGATGTGGATGTCGGCCTTCTGGAACAGTTCGATGGTCGGTTTCTGAAGGCTGCCTTTGGGAAGGCCCAGAGAGAGTTTCATAATGGTTCCTTGTATTATTTGTCAATTATACAATAGTGATGTGATTGCGAGGAGTGAGTGCGACGAACCAATCCGCCTAACTATGATCTAAATCCGGGAGATTGCTTCGCTTCGCTCGCAATGACCTGGCAATTCTTTTTCCCTGAATTCCAATAATATTTTCTTATTTGCCCAGTTGATCTTTAAACGCCTTTGTCAATTGCGGCAGGATCTCCAGCGCGTCGCCGACAATGCCGAGGTTCGCTATCTGGAAAATATCTGCGCCGGGGTCCTTGTTGATCGCAATGATGTATTCCGACGACTGCATCCCCGCCATGTGTTGAACCGATCCCGATATGCCGCAGGCGATGTACAGCTTGGGGCACACGGTCTTTCCGGTCTGTCCCACCTGGTGTGCGTAGGGGATCCATCCCGCGTCCACCGCGGCGCGGCTCGCGCCGACCGCCCCGCCGAGCACCTCGGCGAGCTCCTTGAGCAGCGCCAGGTTTTTCGGGTCCTGCATGCCGCGGCCGCCCGACACGATGATGTCCGCCTCGGCGATGTTCTTCGTTGATTCAACTTCCTTGACGACATTGACGATTTTTGTCCTGATGCAGAGACACGCGTCGTCGACGGTATTGACGACCACCTCGCCGGTGCGTCCGTCGTTTTTCTGCGCCTGTTTCATCACCTTGTGGCGCACGGTGGCTATCTGCGGCCGGTGATGCGGGCAGATGATGGTTGCCATGAGGTTGCCGCCGAACGCGGGCCGGGTTCCGAGCAGCAGGCGTTTTTCGGTGTCTATTTCAAGCTTTGTGCAATCGGCGGTGAGACCGCCCCATACGCGCGCCGCGACCTTGGGAACGAACGATCTGCCGATGGCCGTCGCACCGGCAAGCACGATGCTTGGTTTCTCATTGCCGATGAATTCTGCGACAAGCTGGCCGTAGCCGTCGTCCTGAAAGTTCTTCAGCTTTTCGCTGTCGTAATACACCACCTTGTCCGCGCCGAATTTAACAAGGTCTTCAGCCTGCTTGCTCATGCCGGAACCCAGGAGCACGGCAACGAGCTTTTCTCCGAGCCGGTCCGCGAGCTTTCTTCCCTCACCGAGCATCTCGTAAGATACGCCCGCCACCGCGCCATCGCGCTGCTCGATAAACACCGCGACGTTTTTATAATCGGCGGTGCTGGCCGCACGCGCGGACACTTCTTTGGTGATGGTGATCGCCCGGTATTTCTTGCACGCTTCGACGCAGGCCGCGCAGAGGTTGCATTTCGCAAGGTCAATCACCGCTTTTTTGCCGGTGACGGTTATTGCACTCTGGCTGCATGCGCGCACGCACAACGAGCACCCGATGCATTTTTCTATATCGACAGTTATTCCCATATGTTTGCGGTATCCTTACCGGACAACGCCGAGCTCCATAATCGTGTTCTTGATTTTCGCGACCATTTCGGGCGTTTCGCCGCTTACCTTTTCGCCGCCCGATTTTCTCTGCGGCACGAACGAGCGAAGCACCTGTGTGGGGCTGCCCTTGAGGCCGATTTTTTCCATGTCCGGCTTGAGTGCCGCGGCGTTCAGCGTGGTGACGGTTGTTTTTTTTGCGCGCATCTTGCCCTTGAGCGACGCCATGCGCGGCACGTTGATTTCCTTGACAACCGTGATAAGGCCGGGGAGGGGCATCTCCACCACTTCGTACCCGTCCTCCATCATGCGTTCCACGCGGATCTGCGATTCGGAAATTTCCTCCACCTTGCGCACCCAGGCCACGAACGGCATGCCGAGCATTTCCGCGACGCCGGGCCCCACCTGGGCCGTATCGCCGTCGATCGCCTGCTTGCCGCAGATGACAAGATCAACCTTGCCCAGTGATTTTATCCCGAGCGAGAGCGTGTAGGAGGTTGCCCAGGTGTCTGATCCGGCAAATGCCCTGTCTGTGATAAGATATGCCTCGTCGGCGCCGAGCGCTACCGCGCTCTTGAGCGCTTCTTGGGCCTGCGGCGGCCCCATCGTGATCACCTTGACCGTCCCGCCTCCCAGCCGCTCCTTGATGCGCAGTGCCTCTTCAATGGCAAACTCGTCGAACGGGTTGACAATCGCCTCAACGCCGTCGCGAATGAGCGTTCCGGTGTCCGGGTTGATCTTCACCTGCGTGGTGCCGGGGACCTGCTTGATGCACACGACGATGTTCACTGACCGGTCTCCTCAAATTTACAGATAATAATTATCCTGGCGAAATAAATTAAAAATATACTTTGTGAGAGGGAAGGGAGGCAATGAATGGCGGAGGGGAAATAGGATGATAAACCATGGAAAAGCTATTCTACATACCTGGATTCCCTCCGCTGCATCTTGATCCTGTCTTTTTCAATTTCATGGTCGTATCCGAGCAGGTGAAACATGCCGTGCACAAAAAGCCGTAAAACCTCATTGTTATAGGCAACACGATATTCCTTCGCCTGCGTCTTTGCTCTCTGCAATGAGATGTAGATTTCGCCGAACAGATCGTTTTCGTCGTAATTGAACGACATCACGTCGGTCGCCCGGTTTCTGTTGAGGAACATTGCGTTGAGTTTTTTAATTTTCCGGTTCGAATATAAAATGACGTGGGTTTTTTTTTCTAACGGCAGTTTTTCATTTTTATAGATGCGTTTTGCAACGGATATCATCGCTTTTTCCGGGCAGGGGAGCGATTTGCAATCATGGAAAATAAGCACAGGAAGCTTGGCGAGTGATTTGGCTGTTCGAGAAAGTGATCTCATTAAATTTTGTGACTGCCTTTGTGTAGAATTGCCGCGAAAGCGGGAATGCATTCCTAAATAATAAAGAACATGGATCCCCGATCAGGTCGGGGATGACAAAATACTGGATGATTCTTTATAACATTCGTTGGGAATATTTTCAAGATTCTCTTACATAATATACAAAAAGCATCTTCCAATGTGACGCATCAATACTTCGACGGTGTATCAAGTTAAATACTATTTTTATCCCATCACATAAAAAATGATTCAATAACCTCTATGAAAATTTTCCACGCATTAAAATTATCGGTCATATCTTTTATCACCATCTTCGCTCTTGCAATCCCCTGCAAGGCAATGCTCCTCATTCCCATGGACGATTCCCAGACCGACCATCTCAAGGCGTACGGCCTGACGTATAAAATGCTCAAGGCCGGCGCCAAGGTGTATTGGCTGCTCAATTACCGGTGCGGCTCCTTTATCACCGACGACTCGCGCGAGTTCGAACTCAAGGCGCGCATGGACGGCATCGAGGTGAAAACCGTAACGCCTGTCGAGTGGGCGAACATTCTTGACATTATCGAAAACAGCAACATGGAAAAGGTGACGCTGGAAAAGGCGCCGCGCATCGCGGTGTACACGCCGCCCTATGCGCCGCCGTGGGACGACGCGGTGACGCTGGCCCTTAATTACGCCGATATCCCCTTTGACAAGGTCTACGACAAAGAGGTTCTGGCCGGCAAGCTTTCGGAGTACGACTGGCTGCACCTGCACCACGAGGACTTCACCGGGCAGTACAGCAAATTCTACCTGTCGTTCCATAATGCGCCGTGGTACCAGACGCAGAAAATGGATCTCGAAAAACTGGCGCACGAACTCGGCTTCAAGAAAGTGTCAGACTGCAAGAAGGCGGTGAGCCTTGCCATCAGAAAATATGTTGAAAAAGGAGGATTCCTTTTTGCTATGTGCTGCGCCACCAATACGCTCGACATCGCGCTTGCCGCGCTGGGCACCGACATCGTCGGCGACGTGTACGACGGCGACGGCATCGACCCGAATTATGCCGCAAAATTGAATTTCAACAACTGCCTGGCGTTTGAGAATTTTACGATCCAGACCGATCCCATGGAAACGTATTTCGACAATATTGACATGAACCTGGTTAATTCTCCCATGCGCCTGCCGGCGCTCGATTTCACCCTGTTCGAGTTCAGCGCAAAACTCGACCCGGTGCCCACCATGCTCGTGCAGGACCACCGCCAGACCATCCATGGATTCTACGGCCTCTGCACATCGTTCAATAAAAAGGTGATCAAAAAGAGCATTGTGATACTGGGATATGTTCCCGGGACCAATTGCGTCAATTACCTTCACGGTGTGGTCGGCAAAGGACAGTTCGCCTTTTACGGCGGCCATGATCCCGAGGATTACGAGCACCCGGTCGGCGGCAAGCCCACCGACCTGCGCATGCACAAAACATCTCCCGGTTACCGCCTCATCCTCAACAACGTCCTTTTTCCCGCCGCGGAAAAGAAGGAAAAGAAAACGTGAAATCCGTGTTTTTCAAGCGGAATGTCTTTTCCTGGTGCATGTACGATTGGGCGAACTCCGCGTTTGCCGTTGTGGTGCTCACGGCGTTTTTTCCCATTCTTTTTAAAACCTTTTGGGACAATGGCGCGGATCCGGCCCTCAACACGGCGCGGCTCGGCATGGGAGATTCGATCTCGGGGCTGATCGTGGCGCTGCTTTCGCCGGTTCTGGGTGCCCTGGCTGATGCCGGAAGGGCAAAGAAGAAATTCTTGATTTTTTTCATGGTGATCGGCACTTTCATGACCGGAACGGTTTGTTTTGTCGGAAGCGGCGCATGGCAGGCGGCGATTGCGCTGTTCATTGTCGCCAATATCGGGTTTGCATGCGGGAATCTTTTCTACGACTCGCTTCTTGTCGATGTCGCGTGCGAAAACGAAATGGACTACATTTCATCTCTTGGCTACGCCACTGGATACGTGGGCGGAGGCCTTCTTTTTCTTATTGACATGCTGATGGTGAAATACTGGCAATCGTTCGGTTTTCAAAACCAGGCCGCTGCCGCCCGAGCGGGATTTTTGTGCGTTGCGGCGTGGTGGCTCGTGTTCTCGGTCCCGATACTTTTATTTGTAAGGGAACAAGGATCATCATCGAAGCAAGGGTTCGCGCCTGTCGTTGCCGACGGCATCAAGCGGCTCATGGCAACAAGCGTGAAGATCGCACGCAACAGGCTCCTTATTTTGTTTATCGTTGCATTCTGGCTGTACATGGATGGCGTTTATACCGTGATTACCATGTCAGTCAATTTCGGTTTGTCCATCGGCATCTCTTCCGACACGCTCATGATGACGATTCTGCTCGTCCAGTTCGTTGCTTTTCCCGCATCTATTGGTTTCGGAAGGCTCGCCCGCGCCATCGGAAGCGGAAGGTCGATTTTTATCGGTATCGCAGCGTACATCGCGATATGTTCCATTGGATTTTTTATACTCCGCAACGCCGTTCAGTTCATCGTGCTTGCTTGCCTTGTGGGAATGGTCCAAGGCGGCGTGCAGGCGCTCTCGCGGTCCTACTTTGCCAAGATCGTTCCTGCTGAAGATGCCGCCGAATACTTCGGGTTTCTCAATCTCATCAGCAGGTTCTCCATCGTGCTCGGCCCGGTGCTCGTCGGCGGGACGACGTTGCTGTGCCGCCGGATGGGCGCGGGTGATTTCCCGTCCCAGCGTATCGGTATGTCGTCCATCATTATATTATTTGCCGCCGGAGGGTTTCTTCTGGTGCTTGCGGAACGGGAACGCTCCCGGAAGGCGGCAGCGTGAAACGGCGCGATTTGAGCGGCATCGAGACCAATTTCGAGGTCAGGAGCCATGACGCAGATATTCCGCTTGATGAATACAACAAACTTCCGAAAAATCCCCTGTACATCATTCTCGACAACCTCAGGAGCGCGTTCAACGTCGGCGCCATTTTCCGGCTCTGCGACGCCATGCGCGCGAGCGGGCTTTATTTGTGCGGCTATACCGCGTTTCCGCCCCACAAGAAGCTTGAAAAAACTTCGCTTGGTACCATTGCATATGTGCCATGGAAGAAGTTCGACTCGGCACAAGACGCCGTTGAATTTCTGAAAGAGCGAGGAGTGCCGGTATGGGCGGCCGAGACCACCTCAAAATCGAAACCCTATGATGCCGTTGAATACCCGGAAGAACTCGGCATTATATTTGGCAACGAGGCGCTCGGCGTAAGCAGGGAAGTCCTGGGGGTGTGCGAGGAGATCGTGGAAATTCCGGTGTTCGGTTTTAAAAATTCCCTCAACGTTGCGACATCATGCGCGGTGATCGGCAGCAAGTTTCTGGAAGCGTTGCGAAAAAAAAACCGCCGGGTCCGTTAGAACCAGGCGGCAATTTCTTGCCCTCATCTCTTGTTCAATTCTCAGTTGAAATACTTCGGCGCCCTGAAGCTGAAGCGCTTCTCGTCGCGGATCTTTTTCCGGCGCGAAGCGTTTATCTTCCTTTTTCTTTCTTCGCTGGGCTTTTCGTAATGGCGGTATTTCTTAATGTCGGAAAGAATCCCGGCCCGTTCGCATGTCTTGGTAAAACGGCGCAGGGCTTTTTCAAAAGGCTCGTCTTCCCTTAAAATGATGCCGTTCATTGCTGTATCACCTACTTTCGTCTGTAAAATGTTTTGGATTGATTAAAAATACGTTTTTTATAAAAGGAAAGCAAGGCTGGCATTGCATCAGTCCAGGCCTTTTCGCCTGCGCGCCAGCCATTCCAAGGTAAAAAGGGACAGGATGATTGAAAGCAGGACCCATCCCTGCCTCAGTTCCAGGTTTTGGGTGACCGTTGCGCGCCTGCCGAGAGAATTCGCCGCATACACCTGAAGAACGGCTTTGGGTTCCGCCGATGAGAGCGGGAGGGCGAATTCATCGAGCAGAACGGTATTCTGGCCGGCCACCGACAATTCCTGCCTGTTAACGCTCACGTAGAAGGAATCGGAGCAGTGGCGTTGGACCTGGCCGGGCGCCATGCTGCAGGTGTAATGGTAGGCTCCTGCGGCCAGCGGGGGAAGCACAAATGAGGCTTTGTCCCGCTGGACAAGTCCCGTGAGATTGTAAAGGGAATCGAGAATTTTCTTCCCGCCCGAATCCACGACGCACCGGACGGCGAAACTGTTCTTGGCGGCGGGTGACTCGATGAATGGCCCGCCGCGGGAGAAATCCGGCGGAAGCAGCGCGGAGAAGGGCAGCGAATCGTTTTCGTACAGCTCGGCGGCGCTGGGATACACCGCAAGGTTCTCGCGGAGGTTTTCAAGAAGCTGGTTCTTGACAAACGCGGCTATGAACTGCATCATGGCGGGTGTTTCGCTTTCTCTCGCGACCGACAACGGCAAAAAATCCGCGCGCCATAGCCCGCGGCCGGCCACGGCAATGGCGCTGCGGCCCTTAAAACTTCCCACGGTAATAAAAGGAATGGTATCAGGAGGTTTATTCCTGCTGTTTTCATCCTGAACAAGGCTCGCCAGTGCCACGCGGCTGTGCACAAGGAACGGAGGAATGCACACCTGGATCTGCGATGGGGGCGCCAGGGTTGCCGAAATGATCCGGTTTGCAAGGGTATCATACGGGCTTGTAGAAATGAGAGAGAATGAGGCGGGTGCCATGTCAACGCGGCTGGAGCAGGGAAGCGCGCCAAGAAACACGACTATGCCTTTCGGGTGCAAGGATGCAAACGCTTGAGACGTGCTTTCGTTGAAGTCAAACAGAAACAGGGCGTCGTATTCCTTTGATTCCGGTCCGGCGATGCGCCATTGCGCGTCGTTTTCGAGGGCAAGCGTGAGAAAACGCCTGTCTAAAAGCGGAGAAATCGAAATGATCTTCGCGCGCAACTGCTGGGGAATGACCGTCTGGGTAAAGAAAAGGTCTGTACGCAAGGAATCGGCGGCATTGCAGGCCGAAACAGCGTAAACGGACCTGCCCTGACGTGAAGTTGGAAGCCTGAACGTCACCGTATCCGAAAAATAACCTGAATCGACCTTGATGGAACGTTGTGCAACAGGAGACACGCCTTGTCTGCACGATAATTGGATCTGTTGCTGTTTCGAGAAGAATCCATGGACCTGAAGGACCGCGGCGGCCGGCGAGTCAAGCGGTACGCTCTCACGGCTGCTGATAAGGTCGGATTGCAAAAAGGGCAAAGGAGACGCGGGCGGCAGTTTAAGGTAATAGCAGGATTTTTCCTGCAAAATGCCTTTGGGGGAAGAAAGGTTTGAAAGATTGCCGTCCGAGACAATCAAGACAACCTGTGCATCGTGGATCGCTTTTTCCGTAATCGCAGCCGGGAGAAAGCTATGCAAATCGGAAAAACCGGGTATCCTTGACAAGGAAGAACCACGCAACGAGTCTCCGAAAAAATAAAATTTGAACGCAAGAGATGCTGGCGAGGCCTGTTGTAACGAATCGAGCATGCGCAGAAACGGAAGAACCGAAGAACGCGGATCGAACAGCCGCATGCTCATGGATGCGTCCACGAGCACGGGAACGGCCGGACGCTTTGTGTCGAGCCGTTCGAATTTCAACACCGGTTCGAAGAAAGCGCACAGCAGCGCGGCCGCAAGCAGGAAACGCACGCAGATAAAAAATGCGGCGGGAACGGCTTTTCTGCGGCCCAGATAAAATGCCGCGGCAAGGGCGAACCCGGCCGTCATAAGCAATATAAGAACCGTTAAGGCCATGATCGCTCCGTTCTTACGGAATGGTCAGGATTGCCTGCGCGGCAGGGGCTTGACAAGAAGGGTATTTCGTTTCCAATGAAGATCATCCTGCTTGGGATAATCGGTGGTAAAATGCAGGCCCCTGCTCTCGCGCCGCCGGAGCGCGGACAGGACGATGAGCTTCGCGCAGGTCACGACGTTGCGAAGTTCCAGCAGTCGCGGCGTTATTTTCGTGCGTTTGTAGAAATTTTCGGTCTCCTTTTCCAGAAACTGTATCCTCCGCAGCGCTCGTTCCAGCCGAAGGTTGGAACGCACGATTCCCACGTAATCCCACATCACCGACTGTACCTCGGTGACGTTGTGCGACAGCAGCACCCATTCTTCATTGTCAATAGTGCCGCGGTCGTCCCACGGCGGGATGCGACGGCTATCGAGGCGCTCCATGCCCCCCGCATTCGCGGTGGCGAAATCCGCGGCGCGGCGGGAGTACACGAGCGCCTCGAGGAGCGAATTTGACGCGAGCCTGTTCGCGCCGTGCAAACCGGTGCAGGAGACTTCGCCGCATGCGAACAGCCGGGCTATGGTGCTCTGCCCGTTTTCGTCGACCTTCACCCCGCCGCACAGGTAATGGGCGGCGGGCACCACGGGAATGAGGTCGGTGGTGATGTTGATGCCGTAGTCAAGGCAGCGCCGGTAGATCACCGGAAAATTGCGGCGCACGGCCGCCGCCGGTATGTGCCGTATGTCAAGAAACACGCAGCTGTCGCCCGATTTCTTCATCTCGTTGTCGATGGCGCGCGCCACGATGTCGCGCGGGGCAAGCGATTTCAGGGGGTGATACTGGTCCATGAACTTGCGGCCCCTTTTGTCTTTAAGCACGGCGCCGAATCCCCGGAGCGCCTCCGAAATGAGAAAGGAGTCGGCCCCTTCATGGTACAGCGTGGTGGGGTGGAACTGTATGAACTCCATGTTCTCGATGCAGGCGCCCGCGCGGTACGCCATGGCGACGCCGTCGCCCGTGGCGATTTCAGGATTGGTGGTGTGCAGATAGGTCCGGCCGCACCCGCCGGTCGAAAGACAGGTGATTTTCGCCTGCACGGCGAAGATGGCGCGTTTCGTCGTGTCAAGCACGTACGCGCCGAAGCAGGTGTTGGGTCCGCGCGAGCCTTTGATGTAATGGTTGGTGATCAGCTCCACCGCATAATGGTTTTCGTACAGCGTGACGTTGGGGTGTCTTCTGAGCTGGCGCAGCAGTGACTCTTCAACGGCCCGGCCCGTGAAATCGTGCGCATGAACGATCCGGTTTACCGAATGGCCACCCTCGCGTCCGAGATCAAGGTGAAATGCGGCCTTTGATTTCCTGGATCTTGAGAAGCTGGTTCCCCAGTTTATGAGTTCGGCAATGCGGGCCGGCCCTTCTTCCACGATGATCCTTACCGCCTTTTCGTCGCACAGTCCGGCGCCCGCCACGAGCGTGTCGCAAATGTGGCTCTCGAAGCTGTCACCTGGGTCGAGAACGCAGGCAATGCCGCCCTGCGCGTAGTTGGTATTGGATTCGCTGTCCGATTTTTTCGTGATCATGATGACGGTGCCGGCCCGCGCCGCGCGTATGGCAAAGCTCAGACCGCCGATGCCGCTGCCGATGACGAGAAAATCGCACGACGTTTTCATGAGGGGAAAACCCGCGTGTCAAATGGACACTGACGTGGGGCCGGAATGCGGCTGCCGCGCTTTTTGGCCAAGGTAGCCGCCGTGGTGCCTGAGGCCGAACTGCTCTTTGGAGAACTTTCTTTTTTCCATAAGGACGAGCGCGATCGCGTCGCCCAGAGCGAGCATTACCGCGGTGCTGGCCGTGGGCGTGAGGCCGAGCCGGCATGGTTCGGTGATTTCCCCCATGCTGATCACCACGTTGCACAATTTGCGGATGGTTGAGTCGGGGTGCGAGGTGATGCCGATCATGGCATGGATGCCAAGGCCTGCCGCCCGCTCGAGCATCTCGATGACCTCGCGGGTCTTGCCGCTCGTGGAAAACGCCAGAATCACATCGCCTTTGTCAAGCAACCCCAGGTCGCCGTGCGCGGCCTCGCCGGGATGCAGAAAACAGGCGGGGGTTCCGGTGGAACACAGGGTGCCTGCGACCTTTTGGGCAATGTCTCCGGCTTTACCCATGCCGGTGGTGACGACTTTGTTTTTGCAGTGAAACAGGATGTCAACGGCCTTGGTAAAATGGGTGTCGAGGGGAATGTTGAGTATGGCCGCCGCTTCGGCGGAGAGGATTTCGCGGGCGCGTCTGAGCATGACGTTCATGAAAGAAAATTCCTTTTAATAAACCCATTGATCTGGAAAGTTTCTTTCCTAAGAAAATATGGATCAATAAAATATAATTACTTCCAATTTTAGTTGATGCGTTTATTTGCTGGGAGCAGATGATAAAAAGATAAGTTAAACATAAAAACAATTAAAAACGAGAAATAAAGGGAGAAGGAAGGCGAAAATGAAGACGATTGCAGTGAAGACCTATTACGCCAACGGTCTTAACACTTCCTCGATCTTTTCAATTCGTTGTTTTAACTTTTCATCAGCTTCCACGTCCGCCTCGATTTTCTTGCATGCGTGGATGACCGTCGAATAATCCCGGCCCCCGAAATCCAGACCGATGGTGCGCAAGGACTGTTTGGTCCATTTTTTACACAAATACATCGCTATGGAGCGGGGGAGTGAAACGTCGCGTTTGCGCGAGTGGGCGGTAAGCTGGTTGGGGCTGATAGCGAAAGATTCAGCGACTTTCTGCTGAATAAAGTGCACGTTGATCCGCTGATCTTTCCTGGAAATAATGTCACCGCAGATTTCTTGCGCAACCTGCAGGTTGATATCTTTTCCTGTAAAAGAAGAGGAAGCGATGAGTTTGATAAGGATTCCTTCCAGTTCACGCACATTGGATGTTATATGGCCGGCGATGAACTGAATGACCTCATCAGGAAGAAGGAGACCATCTGTTTCGGCTTTTTTCCTTAAAATCGCCATTCTTGTTTCTAGGTTCGGGGGCTGAATATCAGCAATGAGGCCGCCCATAAATCTATTGATGATGTGTTCCATCATGTCGGTTATCTTGTCGGGCGGTCTGTCCGAGGAAAGGATAATCTGTTTCTTTTCCAGAAGCAACCTGTTGAAAATCCTGAAGAATTCTTTTTGGGTGCCGGGTTTTCCGCCCAGAAAATGGATATCGTCTATTAGCAATAGATCGACATCGTTGAATTTTTTATAAAATGATGTGGAATCCTTTTTATCGATCACATAATTAATATATTGAGTGGTGAATTCCTCGCTTGTCATGTAAATGATGCAATCAGCGGTTTCCTCTGTTTGGGCAAAATGCCCGATCGCCTGAAGAAGGTGGGTTTTTCCCAAACCTGTTCCGCCGTAAATCACCAGGGGGTTAAATGTCGTTTTACCTGGAGCCTCGGCAACAGCAAGTGCCGCAGCATGCGCCATTCGGTTACAGTCTCCGACAATATATTTATTAAAGGTATAATTTGGATGAAATTGACCTTTTCTTTCGACTGCTTGCGGAATTTTTTTTATTTGGGCTTCGGTAATTGTTTCTGAAAGCGGTGTAACGATTTTCCAGTCTTTTACAGTAGGAATGAAAGTGATAGATTTAAAAGTAATTGCGCACTCAAGAAGCATTGCCTTGATGAGCGAGGAAAAATGCTGTTCCATGAAATCCGCGAAAAACTGGTTGGGAACCTGGATGTTCGCATGGCCGTCGGGGGACAAGAAAAGATCTGTTGTCCTGAACCATGTTTCAAAGGTGGATGGGGAAATTTCTTTCTGTATTTTCTGAAGGCATTGCTGCCATGGAGAACTGGTTGAGAAGTCGGAAGATAGCTCATTCATCAACATGTTATCAACACCATTGTTTCTTTACAAAATGGTTATAGTCAACATGGAAATTAAAGATGGAAAAATTGGAATTTTTTGGAAAACTATATTGTTTAATACGCTTAATATCAGTTAGTTGCAATTTATTTCTCAAGTATATTGTTAAGCATGTAAGATTTTTATCAACTGGTTGTCAACAGACTTTCAACCGATTGTCAACATGCGGTTGTCCACATAAAAAAAGTTTGGTTCTTTAAAAACAATATAATATTCAATGACATGATGTCAAAGGATTTTTTTTTACTCTATTTGTAATGATGTTGTAACATTTTCATGTCAATTGACCATTTGAAAAAAATGCTATTCTGTAAATGGGGAACCTCTTTGTCTATTGTCAAAAACGGCTGCTGGCAGGAAGTAAACTCCGCACTTCGGCTCTCCCTGCAAATGCGGCAGTTTCCGGCGTGGGCTTTGACGGGGCGCGAGACCTTGTTTTACTTCATGCTATTTTACAAACAGTCTGAATTTAGCACTATGTAAAGAAACGATTTTGCAAACGGATATGGAAAAACATTCCTGAAAGCCTTTGAAAAAAAGTTATTTTTTTCTTGCCTCCGGGGCTATTGGCGTTTCAAAAAGCGATAGCCGATCCAGATTCTATGGATGAAAAGATCACGGAAAGTGGTGCTTATCCCCAAATCGTAACCGCCGAAAAATGGATAGGCATCTTGAGGGCGCAGTTCAATCCCGGCATGCAGGCAATTGCCATTGCCGCTGCCGTAATACGAAAATTGGCCGAAATCCGTGCTGTAACCCGCCAAAATCCCAGCAACCTTATAGATTTGAACGGAAACAGTGGCTTTAAAAACCTCATAAAAGAATTGAGAGGAGGGATAAAAGGATTCGACAGCGGCAGATTTGAAAGAAAAGGTGTATTCAGCCGATCCCAGAATCAAGTCATCGAGAATTTTCGTGCGAATGCCTATTTTGCCGTTTTCGTCCATATACATGCGATCCCAGAAATGCATTGTCGCCATCGCGGTAAGAGAGAGTGATAATACTTTGAAATAATAGGGAGTAAGAACCCCAAGCCCGCATCGCGCGACTAGAAAATCTGATGAACCTCCAAAACCGTCGGGCAACATTTCAGCTCCAAGGTCAACAAGCAGGCCCGCGCTGCCGACAGCTGGGAGGTTGCCTCCGAATCCGAGTTGGAAGCTCGGGTTCGAAAAGGTGAAATGGCTATTGTAACTAAGTCCCGACGAGGTTACCTGGGTGGATTGGTCGGGCGCTATTCCGGTACCCATGATTCCGATCCCGGCCCCGAATCTATTAAGAAAAGGGAAAAGAAATTTTACCGAAGCAAGCGTGTAGCGGTTTCCGAGGGGAGTCACGTTAAGGGTATACCCGATGGGCGTATTTATTTCCCCGGTGAGGGCAGGATTGGCCCACCATCCGCCGGGTGTTTGCAGGTTTTCTAGATATGTTGATCTCTGGTATAAAAAATACAGGCTGTCGTTGGCCCCGTTTGCGGAAAAAGGAAGGGCGCTAAGCAAGCAGCAGAAAATGACTATGACAAAAATCCAATTCCGCATAGTTAAAACAGCCCGTTGAACTCAAGCATATGAATCCGGATTGCGCGAACCATCTCCCGCAGTTCCACGAGCTTCTTTCTGACGTTGTCGGCGTCGCTGCCGAACAGAACGGCACCCGGTTTCTGCAGGTTCGATGTCAGGGTATGCAGCATAGTTACTGTTGTGTCAAGCGTGACGAGCGCTTTTGACAGCGTGCGAATCATGAAGGACATATTGTCGAAATATTCCGGGGTCTTGGCAGCCGCCGAGGTCGACAAGAGAGCGGTTTTAACGACAAACGCATCAATCGAGTCAATCTGGCGGGAGAGGCCGGCGTCAAAGTCCCTGGTGGTTGATAAAAATGTTCTCGAAAGCGAGTCTGCGACGAAAAGGACGCCCTTGACTTGGGCGACAAGGGATTTTCCTTTAGAGGTGCCGTGCAGCAGCTGCTCGCTGTAACGTACTAGGGTGTCGACCACCTCTCGTAAAAGCCAGGCATATCCTATCGCCTCGGAAACACCCGGATAAAAAGTTCCTTCCAGCGTGTCTCGAGCTGCAATGAGCGGTGCGGCGTTGTCGCCGCAGCTTATCTGGATGATCCGGTCGCCCATCAGCCCCTGATCTACCGTGGCGAAAGAATATCCGCTGTGGATGTTAAGCGGTCGGCTGAATTGCACGGAAACTAGGACGTTTTTTTTAGTTCTTTCAATCTTTTTTATTACGCCGACCGAGATGCCCTTCATGCGGACCGGATCTTCAACACGCAGGTTGCCGATTTCGGAAAATGCAACCACCCTTGTATCGCCGGAAGCCAAAATAGCGTAGAGCGCGACGCAAATGCCGGTAACAACCAAAAGCAGGAAAAAAAATAAAATTATGTAGCCGAATTTTCTGTCGGACATGGTTGTAAGATATGTCATTATTTATTTGGATGCAAGCCGCGCCGAACTCAGCGGGCTTTGAGCGCCGCGTTGAGCCATACAGCGAGGTTTTCCCGCGGCACGAGGGATTCTTCGCCCGATCTCATATTTCGCACCTTGACCTGCCCCTGTTTTTCCTCTTCGCCGCCGATGATAACCGCGAAAGCGGACCGCGCGGCATGTGCCTGTTCCATTTGTTTGCCGATGCCTGTTTTTTTCAGGGAAAACTCACATGAAATTCCGGCGTTGCGCAACACGGTCGCGACGCGTATCGCACCGAGGGGATGGCCGGATTCGTTCAGCGACGCGATGAAAACGCTGGATCGCGATGAAGGTACGGAAAACTTTCTTTCACCGAGCATTTCTCCAAGCACCACATCACCGGCGGCAAATCCTACCGCGGGGGTGTCCGGCCCGCCATAGAGCTTGACGAGCTTGTCGTACCGGCCGCCGCCGGCAATGGCGCGCAGGGAGCGTTTTTTATCAAACAATTCGAATACGATGCCGGTATAATAGGCAAGGCCCCGTACAACGCCGATGTCAAAGGCGGCGTATTCGGCGAGGCCGTAGGCGTCTATGCTGGCAAGCAGTTGCTGGAGCGTGATGATGGATGGAAGATTTCCGGCGAGGCGCGACAGGTCTGACAGCGAGGTAACCGCGAGCGCGTCGCGGATGGCGCCTGCGCTTGCCGAAGGAGAAACGACAGCGGCAAGTTCCGCGTCAAATGCGTCGGGCGGTATTTTGTGGCGTTTGTCCAGCACTGCGTACAGGAGCAGGAGTTTGTCTTTGGGAATGCCCATGGAAAGAAACATCTCTTCAAGCAAGCTGCGGCTCGATATAAGGACCGAGAAATCATCGGAAGTGAATTCGAGGTCGCGCATCATGTCTATAGAGGCTGCGATGAGCTCGGCGTCCGCGCTCAGGTCGGGGATCCCCAGAATGTCCATATTAAGCTGAAAGAACTCTCGGAGCCTGCCTTTCTGCATTTTTTCATATCGATACAGCCGCGGAATGGAATACCAGCGCACCGGCCGCTTGAGCGTGTTGCCTTTTGCCGCCACCATGCGCGCCAGGGAAGGGGTGAGCTCGGGACGCAGCGCAAGCCTGCGCTGCGCTTTGTCTTCGAACACATAGAGCTGCTTTTCGATTTCTTCGCCCGATTTCTGGGTGTAGAGCTCAAGGTGCTCGAACGTGGGCGCGTCGTAAGGCTCGAACGCATAGCGCGCGCAGGTGTTCCGCCACGATGAAAAAATTGCTTCCCGAAGCGCCATGTCCTCCGGATAAAAGTCGCGGGTTCCTTTCGGGCCGACAGGTACCTGCATGGATCATACTCTCCTGGCTATGCGTTTGCACTGGATTTTTTCCCATTCAATCCAGGCCCTGTAGTGCGGAAATAAACGTTCCTTTTGTTTGAATTGCGGCCCATGAATGATGTTGCGTGCGCCGGCAACAAGCGGAGGAACCGCGATATGCAGCATTTCATGGTGCATTATTCCTTCGATCGCGTATCGCGGAACATCCGGCCTGTTGTACATCGCGCCGATCGTGATGAGGTTGCACCGTTCCCCCCGTGGGCCCCGCCTGGTTGTCTGATAGGAACGGAGCGGGTGCCTGCCCCAGCGCATATACGAAATAACTGTATTGTTGAAAAAACGGCTGTTCAGGCTGTCGAATACTTCGGCAAGATCGTAGATAATGCCTTTTGTTGAATAGCGGCAAGGGTCAAACGTCGAACGGTTTCTCGTTTCAATGCCGGTTGAGGCGATGTAATCGAAAACGAGGCGCTCAAGGTTCTTCTTGCGCCTGCGAGGCACTTGGCCGCGGGCCTTTACCGGAAGTAAAGCCCAGTCAATGAGTGCCGATTTTACTTCGCGGGGAGCGCTTTCGAGAAAAGCGGGCACGGTGAGGCGGCGAAGACCTGTTTTGGCGTCAATGACGGCGCGCCAGCCGCACCGGAGCCTGGGGCTTGCTTCGACGGCGATAGTGGTGACGTGCCCTTGAGAAAGCAGCTCGGCAAATGACGGCGGTGGAAAGAGTTCAAGCGCCAGCTGCATGCAGTATGGGGATGAGTATGTCATACGCCGGCACCTGCAGGGGCATCAGATCCGGAAAGAAGAACCCGTGATAAAACGGGAGGATATTTTTTATTGATCCACTTTTCCGTTTCCGGCGAGCCTGCTTTCTTCTGCAGGAGCTTAAGGTCGGTGTCGAGCATGTAAAGGAACGGATACCATTCGCGCTGAAGCGGGGATTTCCAGTCCCAGATAAGGCGGTGCAACGCCTTATGGTATTGTGAAAGTCTTGGATTCCCGCAATCGGCGGCGCTGACGCGGGTGAACGGCAGGTCGAAAAAGCGGGATACGGCGGCAAGCTCGTTGGCAACGGGGAGTTGCGACATTGTTTTTTTCCATGCTTGATTAGCTGGAATCTTCTTTGTAAACGCCGCAAGCAGCGCGAGCAGAAACGAATCGGTGTGCGGCATTCCCGTGGGGTTAAGGAGAATTCCCCTGGTCGCCATAAGAACATCGTTAGACCGCCCGAGGTAGGGGCCGGTGAAAAGCCGGTGCGGGCAGTAATCGTTGGCATACATGTTGTCCCACAACAGGATGTTGCCGTTGAACATCCGCGATACCCTGCTCAGGCTTTTCTTGTCGAGTTTTTCGGAGATGACCGCCGGCCCCGTCCACAGCACGTTGATGTCGGAAGGAATTGAACTTGCAAGGTCGTCACAGTACTTTGATTTGTCGATGCCGTCCCCCGCAAACTGATCGGTATAAATGGTGGGACAGAACCAAAGCGAAAGATGCCGCGAGTGTTTTCGCAGATCGCTTTGCAGACGCGAAAGAAGCTTTCCGTGCGCTTGCCCGAGCGATGAAAATGCCTTTACGGATTTTGCAGGAAGGGAATCGGGAATATCATCCATGAGAAGGGCGACGGTTGTTGCACCGCTCTCGATAAAAACGTAGAATTTCTCAAGCATCGTCGCATAATCGGCGGCGCTCATGTAATCGAACGATAGTCCCGGCGAAAGCGCGGGCACCACATTCAGATTTTTTTTTACCGCATGTTGCACGAAACGCCGGAAGGAGTCAATCCAGTGTTGCGGGTAGGGAATTTTCCATTGCCTGCGGTGCCAGGGATCTTCTTTGGGCGCGTAAAGATAGGTGTTGAGCGAAAGATGCGCAAGACAATCGCACAGGAAAAGACGCTCGTCCCAGGAGAGCATTTTTCCGTAGTAGCCTTCGATGTACCCGAAATGGCGGACCATAATTTACCTGGAGAACAGCATCTTGTGGCCCTGGGCAGGCATTAAAATGCGAAGGAAACGCCGAACCCGGCAAGGCCCAGACCGCCAAGAATGTAAGAAATCGTGGAACCCCAGCCGAAACCGATTATGTCATTGTCGAATTTGGTCCACTGCCCGCCCGGGTCATCATGATATTTTGCAACAAATGCGTCATGTGAAAGGTTCAGTTCCTTTTTCGCGTTGCTCCATGGTATAAGCATGATGCTGCCTGCCGCTATGCCCACGATGCCGACGCCCAAGGACGTGTAGCGCACCACGAGCGTGTTGCCGCTTGCTTTGGCCTTTTTCGCCTCTGGCGTTTTATTTGCCGCAGTGGCAATTTCATTTGAGGTAGAAGTTTCAGGAGCGGTTGTGGTCGCGGTATACGAAAAGGGAATATTGTCCTGGACATATTGCATTTTATCGCCGATTTTACAGTGGAACTGGCCGTTTTGCTTGAAGACGCCGTTTTGGATGGACACATTGAGACTCTGGGACTGAATCCCGTATACCGCGTATCGCAGTGCGATATTTTCAAATTGCGCCCCTTTTGCTTCCTTGGAAACAAGGATTCCGTTCCAATCAAAGGGATTTGCCTGCTGGTCGCTTTTCGGGTTGTATTCGGCGTCATTGACAGAGGTGAAAACGACCGGATGATTCCGTGATCCGGAAACCTGCAGGGAACCCACGACGTTGAGCCCGGTGAACGCCTTGAACAGAAAGACGCATCCCTCTTTGATGGTGAGTTTTTTTCCGGCAGGCACCGCCCAATCCTGATCAACGATATACGGGTTGCCCGACGAATCGAGAACGGCGGTGCGTATGTCGCCGGAAACATGGGTTTCCGAAAATGCAAGCGAAAGACAGCAGAGAATGAAGAACGCTGGAAAAATTATTTTCATGGTGGGAACCCCGGAAAATGTCGAAATAACAACCCGACCGTTTAACTAATGAAAATATATTTTCCCTCGGGGATACCACAACACCGTTCTATGAAGCCTCTGTCAATCCGCCGGCCTGATGCTTTTCCTTGATCGCCGCGCTCAGCGATTCAAGAGCGTCGTAATCCTTCTGCTTGGGCAGGCCTTTGCACAGAACAGGCGTGAGAACCTCCACGTTAAGGTTCGGTATTGCGGCAGAGATTTGTTCAACGGCCTTGCCGGCCCAGCCGTAGGACCCGATGATTGACGCGAATTTCAGCTTTGGCCGCAGCGCGTTGGCGAGGGTGGCGGCGTAGAGCACGGCCGGGTGCGGCCCCACATGCACCGTGGGCGCGCCCACGACGAGCGTGGCGGCATCAACGAGCGATATCGCGAGCTTGCCGAGGTCCGTGGCGGCCAGGTCGAACTGGTACACGGTGATTCCCTTGTGCGTCAGCGACCCGACGAGGTATTCCACCATGAGCCTGGTGCTGCCGTGCATGGAGATATAGGGAAGCACCACGGAATTCTTCGGCGTGTCGGAAATCCAGTCTTTGTACGCCTCAACGATAAAGGCAGGCTTGTTATACAGGGGGCCGTGGCTCGGCGCGATGATTTCTATGGAGAGCCCTTCGAGCTTTGCGATATTGTTTTTTATGGTATGGCGGAAGGGCATCATGATTTCGGCGTAGTAGCGCTTCGCCGATTCGTAAACGCGCGCCTCATCGGTCGCGTACAGGTCGGTGGTTGCGAGATGGGAACCGAAAAAGTCGCAGGTGAAAAGGATGTGTTTTCCCTTGAGATAGGACACCATGGTTTCGGGCCAGTGCACCCAGGGCGTATGAATGAACTGGAGCGCGTCATCGCCCAGCGACAGGGTCTCGCCGTCGTTCACAGTGACGATCCTGTTTTCCGCCACATGCAGGTGGTCCATGATCATGGGCTTGCCCTTCGGCGAAGTGATCAGCTTCGCCGCGGGATATTTCGCGAGAACAACCGGAATCGCGCCGGAATGGTCCTGTTCGGCGTGATGCGCGACCACATAGTCGAGGTTCTCAATGCCTTTGAGTTGATCCATGAGGATGTCGACCTTTGTCGGGTCAACCGTATCGATGAGCACGGTTTTCTCGCTTCCTTTGACAAGATAGGCGTTGTAGCTCGTGCCGTCGGGCAGGGGAATGAGCGAATCAAACAGCCGCCTGTCCCAGTCAATGGCGCCGCCGAAAAACACGTTTTCTTTAATTTTCCTGAATTTCATGATGGAACCCCTTTCGATTTGAAATGTCGCAATAATCGCAGCTCACGGATTCGGATAGTAATAAAATACGTTATCATCATAAAACAAGGTGATTATAAAGGATCTTGCACCAAATTAGTGATCATTTTGACAAGTTTTTCAAAGATATTTTCATGACGATGATTGTACCGAAAAGCCATTTCGTTCAGATACCCTGGAAAGTATTCTTTGGAGACGCCGTGG